>NZ_JAJDNQ010000114.1 GCF_022340605.1 Thiohalocapsa sp. | reverse complement strand
CGTTGGCGGCGGCGCTGGCGGGGGTGTTCACGCTGGTGTTTCTGTTCGCGCAGTTCGGGCTCTACATGCAGTCGATCATTGCGCTCGAGGACGGCAACGCCGAGCGCGCGGCGTGGCTCAATCATTGGCCGCACCGGGTGCTCGGCGTCGCCTTCCTGCTGGCGCTGTCGGTGCTGCTGCTGCACCAGCTCGGCCCGGCCCTGATCCCGCCCGAGGGCTTCTCACTCACCCATCTCCTCCAAGGCGCTTGACCCCGAGCACCGATCGGGCATGGATCGGCGCCCAAGCGCCGTCGCGGCGGTCCGCTGACGGGGTTTCGGTTATCCTCTGGCCGCACAGCGAGGGGAGCCAGAACAATGAACACACCTTGTGCCGCAGCGGCGTTGTGTGCCCGCGCGCTGTTGCTGACGGTGGTCCTGTGCCTCTGCGCCGGTGCCGTCCCTGCGGCGGCCGGGGCGGGTACCGCATCGGATATCGTGTCCGACTCCATCGAAGACGCCCAGTTCGACGTCACAGACACCGGCATCGACGCCGTGCAGGCGGCCTTCGACACCGGCAGCCTCAGCGCCGAGGCGCTGACCCGCGCCTATCTGCGGCGCATCGAGACACTCGACCGCGCCGGGCCGGAGCTGAACAGCCTCATCGCCGTCAACCCGCATGCCCTCGAGGATGCCGCGGCACTGGACGCCGAGCGCGCGGCATCCGATGCGCGTGGGCCACTGCACGGCATTCCGGTGATCATCCGCGACAACCTGGACACCCTGGAACTGCCGACCACCGCGGGCTCGGCGACGCTGCGCGGGCACGAGCCGCTGCGCGACGCCTTCGTCGTCGAGCGGCTGCGCAAGGCCGGTGCCGTGATCCTCGCCAAGGCCAACCTCTGCGAGCTGTCCCTCGCCCTGGGACGCTACGGCTACAGTTCCGCCGGCGGGCAGACGCGCAACGCCTACAACCTCCGCCGCACCCCGGCCAGCGCCGGCGACGGCACCGCGGTGGCAGCGAGCCTCGGCCTGCTCGCCGTCGGCACCGACGCGGCGGGCGAGCTGCGCGGCCCCGCGGCGGTGAGTGCCCTGGTCGGCCTGCGACCGACGCCCGGCCTCACCAGCCGTGGCGGCATCCTGCCGACGGCGCTCAGCATCGAGGTCACCGGACCCATGGCGCGCGGCGTGCGCGACCTTGCCCTGGCACTCAACGTCATCGCCGCCGCTGACCCGGCGGACCCTCGCACGACGGCCGTCGCGGATCGCCCGGCGGACTACACGGCAGGGCTCGGCAAGGCGACCCTCGAAGGGGTCAGACTCGGCGTCGTCGATGCCTACCGCGGCGGCAACAAGGAAGTCGACCGGGCCTTCAAGTCGGCCTTGGAACTGCTGCACGTGCATGGCGCAGAGCTGGTGCACATCACCCTGCCGGAGGACGTGCTGGATGGCCGTCGCCGCATCCTTGGCCGACTCATCGAGACCGAGCTCCACGACCAAGTGGACGCCTACCTGCTCAATACCGAGCAGGGCATGCCACACTCGCTGGCCGAGCTCCTGCGCATGAGCGAATCGCCGCTCATCGCGGGCTCCGCGACCCCGGTCTACCCCCGCCGGCTCAGCGCCTATCGCCGCGCCCTGCGCAGCCCGGGGCTGGCCGACCTCGAGTACCTGGAGATCCTGTCCGTGCGGCTGCCCGCGCTGCGCGCCGCCGTGGCCGCGCGCTTCGACGAGCACGATCTCGCCGCCATCGTGCTGCCCACCATGCTCTGCCCGGCATCGTCGCTGCTCTACGACTACGACAGCAGCTACGACTGCGACGCCGACGACCCCTACCAGCCGGCCTACCTCGCCTCCATCGCCGGCCTGCCGGAGCTGACCCTGCCCATGGGCTGGACCAGGCAGGGTCTGCCGCTCGGTCTCTCCTTCGTCGGCCGCCCCTTCAGCGAGCCGCGCCTGCTCGCCATCGGCCGTGCCTTCGAGCAGGTGGCCGACGCCCACCGGCCGCCCGAAATCCCGGACCACCCGCCGCCGGTGCTGGAGAGCCTGCCACTGAACGGCAAGGATTAGCGCGCCGAGGCACGGTGGCCGGCGTCGGGTCACGGCGTCGCGAGCAGCGCGCGCAACCGTGCGCGCCTCGTCAACGACGCGTCCTTCGCGCCCTTGGTGAAAAGGAGCAGGTTGGTCTTGACGCCGGCACCGGCGCCCGGAAAGACGCCGCCCGGCAGACTCACCACCGTCCACAGCGCGTACTCGTCCACCAGCCTGCGCTTGGTCTCGACGAAGGCGCCTTCGCTGGTGCGGCATAGACGCTGTGGCCGGGCGCCGGGTCCACGGTGTGGACCATGGCCCGGATCCTCTCCCGCGGGGAGAAATCCAACGGCGGGCATCCAGCCTGCAACGAGACGAGGACGAGCCGAAGGCCGCCGCCGGACTCGCGGGAAGAGTCGCAGTGAGCCAATCTGGGCGCTTTGAGGGTTGCCGCCTCGCCGAGAATCGACTCCAATCCGACCACCCTCAGGTCAACCTCTGACCGTGTCCGGCGGAGGGGTCCAGGAACTTGATTGAAGACCATTGCCGAATTCATTGCAGATTCGGCTGTCCTTGAGCTTCTGACATTGCACTTTTTCGGCATCACCCTCGATGCCTTTCGCATGGCGGGCGGCATACTGCTGCTGCTAATGGGCATCCGGATCGTCACGGGCAATCCGGTGCAGGCAGCCCACGAGATGAAGGAACAGGTCCACATGAGCAGCCTCGGCGAGGCGAAATCCGTCTATAGGCAGATCGTCATCCCGTTCGCGATGCCGCTGCTGGTCGGCCCGGGCGTCATTGCCAACCTGATTCTGTACTCGACGGAAAGCGAAAGGATCGGCAAGACGTCCCTGACGCTCGGGTTGATCGGCATCACCATCGGAGTCGGTGCCTTGGCTTTCCTGATCCTGCTGTCGGGGAGGTTCCTGCAAAGGCTGGTGGGCACCATCGGTCTGGGCATTCTGACCCGCATCCTGGGGCTGCTCGTGGCTGCCATCGGCATGCAATTCGTCGTGACCGGGACATCGGATGTGATTATCCACACGATCGCACCGGAGATCCTGAAGGGGCATTGACCGCCGGAACCGCAAGACCTCGGCGCCCCTGTCCCTCGATTTCCCCGGATTCCTGGGGTCTGCCCCCAAGCCGATGCTCAGCCGGAGACCGTCGTGGCGAACGCTTGTGGATCGAGCAACGCGAACACCCGTCCGAAGATGTCGTGTCGTGTGATGCCGGTCGTCGGGGTCCACCGCCGCGTACAGCGAACCCGTGTCGGCGAGGATATTACTACCCGATCCAGTTGGCGCGGGTCGCGAATAGCGAATGGCAATCGGTGATCGTCATGACGCTCCAGCGTCGTGATGCATTCCTTGCGCTCCGGCGGCGAGTCTATGTCCACCCCACGAGACCGTGAAAGTATTCCCCGTAACGCCGAAAACGAGCGGATCGTAGCAGCTCTTGTGGGAGCGGCACTCTTGGTGCCGCGACTGGCGGCAAGGCAGCACACCACGCCCCGAGTCACTGCCCAGCGTCAGGCCTCCCCAGCCATCGTCGCGCCACAAAAAGCAGTGGCGCTCCCACGCCGGCGCGCCCGGAGCAGCCGTTATGGGAGGTCGCGCCAGCGCAGCGTAACGCGACAATCAACGGCGCTGCGTCGGTCATCGTCGGGTTACGCCGCGCTAACCCGACCTACATCGAGTACTTTCACAGTCTCGACGCGCATCCACCACCGCCGCGACGATCAGGTCCCCCCAAACATTGATGGCCGTGATCGGGTAGTCGAAGAAGCGATCCACCACCAGGTACAGCGCGAGGTAGGTCTGCGGCAGCCCGAGCAGGTCGAGCATGAAGGCCATCATCGCGATGCCGCCACCGGGGATGCCGGCCGTGCCGGCGCTGGAGGCCATGGTGAGCAGCACGATGAAGAGCGCCTGCGCGGGGCTCGGGTCGGCGCCGGCGAGCTGGGCCATGAAGATGAGCAGGATGGACTGGTAGAGCGCCGAGCCGTCCATGTTGAGCGTGGCGCCAAGCGGCAGCGTGAAGCTGGTGGTGGTGGGGCTGACGCCGGCGTTGTCCTCCAGCACCTCCTTGGAGACGGGGTAGGTGGCGGAGCTGGAGGCCGTCGCCAGCGCCGTGACCGGCGCCGCGCGCACCTGGGCGAGGAAAGTCAGCGGCGCGCGGGCGCTGCCGAGCCAGAGTAACAGTGGCAGGAAGACCGCGGCATGCAGCACGGCCGCGCAGAGCACCGCCCAGACGAAGGGCCGCAGCGCCAGCACCGCGTCCCAGTCCATGTCCGCCAGGCTTCCGTAGACGAGCGCCGCGATGCCCACCGGCGCGGCCCGCAGCAACAGCGCCAGCATGCGCATCAGGAGGGCGTTGAACGCCTCGGCGCCGTTGTTCAGCAGGTCGCGCTGCGCCGTCGGCAGCCCGTGCGAGGCGAGCGCCGCGAAGATGGCGATGACGACGACATGCAGAATGTTGCCGTCCGCCAGCGACGCGAACAGGTTGCTGGGCACGAAGTTGGCGATGAGTTGCGCGACGCTGAAGCTCGCGTCGGTTGCCGCCACCTGCGGCAGGCTGAGCAGGCCGGGTGTCAGATCGCGGGAGAGGGCCCAGCCGAGCAGGGTGCCGATGGTGGCGGCGACGGCGGAGGTGAGCAGATAGAAGCCGAGCGTCAGCGCCCCGAGCCGCTTCAGGTCCGCGCCCGCCGCCAGCGCCGCGAAGATGGAGAACAGGATCAAGGGCAGGATCAGCACCTTGAGCAGGGCCAGAAAGATCTCGCCGAGCCAGGCGACAGCGGGCGCCCCCGCCGGCAGCAGTAGCGCCAGCAGCACGCCGAGCACCAGCGCGGCGGGGGTGGAGTAGAGGGCCTTCCAGCTCATCGGTCCAGGAAGGGATTGGCGTTGGACCGGTCCCGCAGCGGCCGGATGCCGAGCACGGCCATCAGCCGGTCCAGCATCTCGATCTGGGTGTCGCGGGCGCCGTGCTGGGCCTCGATGTTGTAGTACTCGCCGAGCTGGTGGCGGGCGACATAGTCGGACAGGGAGCAGTCGAAGTTGCCCGGCGTGACCTGCTTGTAAATGACGCTGAGCCCGGCGCGGTTCAGCGCGGTGATGCGCCGCCGTGCCGCCGGGTCCGCGCTCACCGGCCGGGTGCCGGCCATGAAGATCAGGTTGTCCTCGTCCTGCAGCGCGCGGTTGCCGGTGGCCGCGCCCGGCCAATGGGTCAGGTTGGGGCCGTTGCGGTACAGCGAGATGTTACCGTCGCCGCCGTTGCCATTGTGGCCGTCGCCGTTGTTGTGCAGCGCCAGATAGGGGCCGCGGCCCTTGCGCTTGCCGTCGCGGTAGTGCGCCAGGATGGCTTGCGTGTACACCGGCGCCGGCCGGGGGCTCCCGCACAGGCGCGACTCCGCGCGGCTGCTGCTGAAGTTGCGGTTCGGGTCCTGGCCGAAGAAGGCCCGGTGCCCGCCGGCGTCCACCGCCAGCAGGCCGCCGCCATAGGTGAGCAGCGCGTGCACGCCGGCGTCGAAGGCGGCGTTCTCGCTGTCGTGTGGCAGCACCCAGAAGGGGCCGTTGGGCGCCTTGGTGTGCTCCAGCACGTGGAAGACCCAGTGGTAGCCGCCCTCATGCACCTCCTGGCGGCGGTAGCAGATGGGCGCCCGGCGCAGCGCCGCCAGGTTGCGGTGGATGTCGGCCGAGTGTGCCTCACGGGGGTCCATGCAGGCGGTGATGGTGGAACGGCCGGCGAGCCTGTCGCCGGCGCAACCGGCTACCGCCAGGCAGCCGGCCAAGACGGCACTGCCGAGGATGCGCCTCATGCGTCACTCCGTGCGTCGAGCCAGCCGAGCCGCGCGAAGTTGTACGCCACCTGGTCCTGGTCGCTGTAGTCGGTCTTCTGGCCGTTGCGGTCGATGTAGCGCTCGTGGCCCTTGCCGGCAATGAGCGCCACCTGGGGCTCGTCCGCGGGTGCCGCGGCGAGGCGGTCGAACAGGTGCCGGATGGCCTCGGCGCGCTCGACGATGACCTCGGGCTCGGCGGTGCAGCCGCCCATGCCGGCGACGGTCTGCTCGATGATGGCCAGCGGCTCCTCGAAGCGCGGGTTGTCGGAGGTGACGATGGCATGGTCCGAGTGGCGGCACACCGCGGCACCCATCAGCGGACGCTTGGTGCGGTCGCGGTCGCCGCCGCAGCCGAACAGCGTGGTCACCCGGGCATCCGGAAAGGCGGCGCGGATGGCACCCAGCACGTTCTCCAGCGCATCCGGCGTGTGCGCGAAGTCCACCACCACCGTGCGGTTGCCGTGCACGCGGGTCTCGAAGCGGCCATCCACGGCGCTCAGCGCGCGCCAGGGCTCGGCCGGCAGGCGGTCGCTGATACGCTCCGCCAAGGCCAGCGCCAGGGCGTAGTTGGCCTGGTTGTAAGCCAGCGCCAGAAAGGGGCGTTCCGCCAGCACCGGGGCCGGCAACGGCGCCGGGTCGAGCGGCTGAATGCGCGTGGTCGGCTGCTCGCGCCTGAGCCGGGCCGCCACCTCGGCGCTGTTCACCAGCAGCGGCACACCGTCGGTAAGCTGGCGCAGGATGCGGGTCTTGGCGGCGAAGTAGGCGTCCTCGGTGCCGTGGTAGTCCAGGTGGTCCACCGAGAAATTGGTCCAGCCGGCGGCATCGAACTGGAGACCGGCCAGCCGGCCCTGCTCCAGCGCGTGGCTGGACGCCTCGGTCACCAGCACGTCGGCGCGGTCGCGGTAGGCCGCGAGCACCCGGCGCAACTCCACCAGCGGCGGCGACGTGAAGCCGGTGATGCCCTGGTCTTCGCCGTTCAGCGCGAGGCCGAGGGTGCCGATGCTGAGCACCCGCTCGCCGGCGGCCGCGAGCAGCGCCTCCAGGTACTTCACGGTCGTGGTCTTGCCGTTGGTGCCGGTGACGGCGGCGACGCGCCAGTGGCCCTGCGGCAGCGGGTGAAAGGCGTCGCAGAGCCGCGCCACCGTGTCGCCATAGGCATCCGGGCCGGTCACGAAGATGGCCTTGCCCTCGGCGCGCAAGGCATCGAAGCAGTCCATGGGCCGATTGGTCACCAGCACCGCGAAGGGGCTCGGCGCCAGGTAGCGCTCGAACAGCTCGGCGTCGCCGCGGCCGTCGTCGAAGCGCTGGAAGCACAGGATCGATCCAGGCGAGCAGGCGTCCGCCCGCCACTGGATGTCCGTCAGGCTGTCGAGCGCCAGCCCGGCGGGCAGGTGTTGCCACGCGAAGCGGATCTGCCCGAACAGGGTTGCGGGCGGGGGCAGGGCGTCAGGCGGGGTCGTCGGTGGCTGCGGGGGGGCGGTGCTCGACATGGGGCTGGAGGCGTGGCAACTGCGGGTTGGATGACCGCTGCATTCTAGCCGGGAGCGGTTCCGCCGCAGCGCCGGTTGCGTTGTCCGGCGTCACCACGGGCCGTTCCACGAACAGCAGGATCAAGAGCAGGGCGCTGATGCCGACCCAGAGCGCACCCGCCACCGGCCACTGCCGGAGCCCGCGCTCCACGTCGCCGGCGGGGGTGCCGAACACGCGCTCGAAGGCCGCGGCCGCAACGGTGTACAGGCGCGACCAGCCACGGCCCAGGTCGGCGAGGAGCGTCTCGCCGCTCTGCCGGAACGCCGCCAGCAAGGGCATGATCAGCGCCAGCAGGTCGCCGGGCGGTACCAGACCGATGAAGGGCGCGAGCAGCCTGGGTTGCAGCGTCGCCACCAGCGCGATGGCGGCTGCGATGCCGACGCCGAGCCCAATCGGCCCCGCATTGCTGAGCCAGCTCGCGGGCTTGCCGAACGCGAACGGAAACAGCGCCACCAGCACCAGCAGCAGAGCCCAGGCGGCGAGCGGCCAGGTCCAGCCCGGCTCGCCGCGTGGATGCAGGGCTGGATCGGGGTGCGGCTCGATACGCGCCACCACCCAGATGAAGCGCGCCATCAGCAACGCGGTGCCGACGGCGCCGGCGGCGATGGCAGCGCCGAGCCAGGTCCACTCGGCGGCCTCCAGCACCGGCTTCAGGTTGTACTTGGTCACCGCGCCGCTGGTGAAGGGCGCGCCAGCCAGCGCCAGCGCGAAGAACACCAGCGCGCCCAGGACCAGCGCCTGGGTCACCGAGCCCGCCGCCCCCGCGTGCTTGCGCATGCCGACCCCGAGGAACAGTCCACCCTTGGCGAGTCCGTGCTGGGCGGCATAGAGCGCGATGCCGGCCACGCCCACCGGCGCTAGCGCCGGCTGCACCAGGGTCAGCCCCAGCAACAGCATCAGGAAGCCCATCTTGGCGATGCTGGAGTAGGCGAGGATCACCTTCGGGTCGCGCTGCACGATGCCCACCGGCAGCGCCAGGGTCATGGTCGCGAGCCCCGCCAGGGCCAGGCCGTGGCCCCAGCCCGGCAGCGCCAGCGCGCCCACCGGCAGGAACTTGAGCCAGCCCAGCAGTGCCACCTTGATCATGGTACCGCTCAGCACCGCGCTGGCGGGGACAGGGGCGGCCGGGTGCGCCAGCGGCAGCCACAGGTGCAGCGGCACCATGCCGGCCTTCACACCCAGCCCCAGCAGCAGCAGCGCGATGGTGAGCCCGCTGAGCCCGGTGACCGTGCCCGGCTCGGGGAGCGTGGTGCCGGTCTCGCTCGCCAGCAGCACCAGCCCGGCGAACAGCGTCACCTCGCCGAGCAGGGCCATCACCAGATACACCTTGCCGGCGCGCAGCGCCGAGGCGCTGCCGTCGTGAATCACGAGCCCATAGGCTGCAAGCCCCATCATCGCGAAGCCGGCATAGAAGCTGAACAGGTCCTGCGCGACGATGAGCCACAGGTTGCCGGCCATGGCCAGCAGAAAGAGCGCGTCGAAGCGCCCGGCATTGGCCCTTGCGCCGCGCTCGCCGAAGGCGGTGTAGACGCCTGCCGCGAGCCACAGCACCGCGGTGAAGCCCAGATACACCCGCGCCGTCGCGTCCAGCCCGAGCTGGGTCCCCAGGAAGAGCCAGGGCATGGGCAACACGGTGCCCAACGGCAGCGTCAGCACCGCCAGCAGTGCGGGGAGCGGACCCAACGCGACCCACGGCAGGGCCGAGCGTGGTGCGCCGAGTGCCGGCACAGCGCCATCCGGCGCTTCGACCCGGCCCCAGTCCCGCCGAAAGCGCACCCGCGATGCCGGCAGCGCCAGCACCAGCGGCCAGACCCAAACGACAAGCAAGAGCCAGGCGCTCACCGAGGCAACGCCTCCGCCCCGCACTCCGCACTCCGCACTGCGCACCGCGCACTCGGCATGCCGCACCACGTATGGCCAACTCCGTACTCCGTACGCCGCAACCCGTACTTCTTCACAACCCATACTCCCGCCGCGCAATCAACTGCGCCCACTCCAGCGGGCTGAAGGGCGCGGCAGCGAACAACCCCGCCACCAGGCAGAACGCGGCCGTGATCACCGGCGGCCAGAGCAGGGCGCCCATGGTTTCGAAGCGGGTGCCGAAGTGATGCTCGTGCGGCCATTCGTTGGGTAGCGGCCGGAACCAGGCACGGTACAGGATGGGCAGGAAGTAGCCGGCGTTCAGCAGCGTGCTGGCGCCGAGCACCAGCAGCACCCAGTACTGCTGCGCCTCGACGCCGCCGAGGCCGAGATACCACTTGCTGACGAAGCCGGCGATGGGCGGGATGCCGATCATGCCCAGCGCGCCGACGCTGAAGGCGAGGGTGGTCAGCGGCATGCGCCGGCCGACGCCGTCCATCTGGCTCACGTTGTGAACGCCCAGGGTCTCGGCATAGTTGCCGGCGCAGAAGAAGAGCGTGATCTTCATGATGCCCTGGTGCACCAGGTGCACCATGCCGCCGACCGTGGCGATGGGCCCGAGCAGCGCCGCGCCGAGCGCGATGTAGGACACCTGGCTGACGGTGGAGTAGGCGAGCCGCTTCTTGAGCCCGTCCTGGGTCAGCGCCATCAACGAGCCGTAGATGATGGTGAAGGATGCCAGCGCCGCCAGCACCGCCAGCAGGCCGAGCTCAGAGGAGAACTCGACGCCGTAGACGTCGAACACCACCCGCAGGATGCCGAACGCACCGGCCTTCACCACCGCCACCGCGTGCAGCAGGGAGCTCACCGGCGCCGGCGCCACCATGGACTGCGGTAGCCAGCCGTGCAGCGGGACCAGCGCCGCCTTCACGCCGAGCCCCGCCAGCAGCAGCGCGAAGATGGCCACCAGCTCCCGGTGCATGTCCGCCGGCATGCCGCGCAGCACGCCGCCGGCGACGAAGTCCACCGGCCCGGTCAGCGTGCGCAGCCACACCGCGCCCACCAGCAGCAGCAGCCCGCCGGAGAGGGTGTAGGCGAGATAGATCTTGGCGCCGCGCGTGGCCTCGGGCGTGCCGCGGTGCGCCACCAGGGGGTAGGTGGCCAGCGTCAGGATCTCGTAGAAGATCACGAAGGTGAGCAGGTTGCCCGCCAGTGCGACGCCGACGGTGGCGGACACGCACAGGCTGAAAAAGCCGAAAAAGCGTGAGCGGTTCGGGGAGTGCTCCAGGTAGCCGATGGCATACACCGTCGTGACGAGCCAGAGCACCGTGGACAAGGTCACGAACAGCACCGACAGGGCATCGGCATGCAGCACCAGCTCCAGCCCGGGGGCAATCTGCACGCGTGTCTCGAACACCTGCCCCAAGTACACGCCCCAGATCATCACCCCCACTAGCACCAGCTTCAGCACCGCGCCGAACAGGTTCAGCACCGTGCGCAGCAGGTGGTTCTCTTCCCTCACCAGGAAGATGAACACGCCCGGCAGCAGCGAGCTCAGTACGATGGTGCCGGGCAGCAGGGGCGCGAGGTCGAGGCTCATGCGCCACCCCCGGCGCGCAGTGCCAGCAGCGTCCACAGCGGACCGGAGGCGAGTCCAAGCAGAGCGACTGCCACCAGAGACAGCAGCAGCGCCGGCACCTCCGCGCGGGCATCGGTGACGAACTTGAGCGGCGTCGGCTCCAGGCCGAAGGCCCGGCTCAGCACCCGGAAGACATACGCCGAAGCCAGCAGCGAGCCGGTGGTGACGACGATCACCCACCACCACTGGCCGCTCTCGATGGCTCCCTGCATCAACAGCCACTTGCCGATGAAACTGCCGCTGGGTGGCAGGCCGATGAGCGCCGAGCCTGCCAGCGCGATGGCGAAGGTGGTCGCCGGCAGCCGTTGTGCGGTGCCGCCGAGGTCGTCGATGCGGTCGTGCCCGGCGTTGGTCTGCACCAGCCCGGCCGCGAGGAAGAATCCGGACTTGGCGAAGCCATGGGTCAGGGCCATCAGCACCAGCGCGGCGAGCAGGTTGTCCCGCGGTGGACCGGGTGGCGTGACCGCCAGCAGCGGCAGGAAAAGGAACAGGTAACCGATCTGCGCCACCGTGGAATAGGCCGCCAGCAGCTTGAGGCGCTCGGCGCGCAGCGCCCGCCAGGAGCCCCAGACGACCGCCGCGGCCCCGAGCAGGGCCAGGAACATGGCCGCGGCGAGGCCGGTGATTGGCGCAAACAGGTCCAGCCAGAGCCGGATGATCAGGTAGACCGATGCCTTGACCACCAGTGCCGACAGCGCCGCGCTCACCGGTGCCGGCGCATTGGCGTGTGCCGGCGGCAGCCAGAAGTGCAGCGGGAACAGCGCCGCCTTCAGCGCCAGACCGGACACCATCAGCACCAGCGCGGCAGCGTCCACCGCGAACAGCCGGTCGTTGGCGGCGATGGCGCGGGCCACCAGCCCCAAGTCCAGGGTGCCGTGGGCGGTGTACAGCAGTGCCACCCCGAGCAAATAGCTGATGCTGCCGAGCAGGCCCACCAGCAGGTAGCGCAGGTTGGCGGACACCGCCTCGCGGCTGCCGGTGAGCGCGCCGAGCGCCGCCGCCGTGATGCCGAGCAGCTCCAGCATGACGTACAGGTTGAACAGGTCCCCCGCCAGGAACAGCCCGTTCAGCGCCGCCCAGAGCAACAGCCACAGCGGCCAGAAGGCGCGCATGCGCTCCGGGTCGCGGAAGTAGCCGGATGCGTAGACGCTGATGCCCAGCGCCACGAGGTTCGCCATCAGCGCCAGCGCGACGGCGAGGCCGTCCGCGCGCAGACCGATGGCCAGCTCCGGCTCCCAGCCGCCCAGCACCAGGCGCAGCGCGCCGTGCTGCCAGACGTCGACACCGAGCGTGACGGCCGCGCTGCAGGTTGCCAGCGCCGCCAGGATGCCGAGCGGCACCGCGTGACGCGGCAGCGCGGTGGTCAACGCCGCACCAAGCAGCGGCAGCGTGATGCAGAGCACCAGCGGGTCGGTGAGCAGGTTGGAATACACCGCGGGCTTATCCTTGTCGTTGTTCGTCCTGAAGGCGTGCGCCCAGCACCAGTGCCAGCGCCGTGGCGCTGACGGCGACGACGATGCCGGTCAGCACCAGCGCATGCGGCACCGGGTCCGGCGTGACGCCATCGCCGCGGTAGGCGACGGCAATGAGCACGTGGAAGACGCCGCCGCCCATGATGTTGAGCGCAATCAGCTTGCGCAGCAGCGGCGCGTGCACCAGGAAGGACCAGAGCCCGAGCACGAACAGGATCAGGCCGGCGCCGCCGTAGAGGAACTGAGCAGTCATGCCTGAAGAAGGGCCTAGGGCCGAGGGCCGAGGGACGAGGAGGATGGGGCGGCTGATGCTTCCCCGGCGCTTGGCCCTTGGCCCTTGGCGCTTGGGCGACCGCCCACGTAGGCCGCCGCCAGGGCCGTGCCGATGGCGATGGTCGCGGCGGACTCGATGAGCAGGATCAGCCACTTGGCGAGCTTTGGCGGGTAGGTGAGGAAGCCCGCGCCCAACAGCATCAGCGCGAGTCCCACCAGCGCGAACATCAGTACCCCGAGCACAAGGAGCCAGCGCTGCACGGCCTCGCCCGGCAGCCCCGCGGTGGGGTCGCCGGCCAGGCGCACGATGACGCCGGCGGCGCCCAGCAGCGCGCCGGCCTGGAAGGCGCCGCCCGGCGCGTAGCCGCCCACCCAGAGCATGTAGCCGCTGGTGACGATGAGCAGCGGCACCACCCAGGACACCATGCCCGCCAGCACGGCGCTCGAGCGCTGAAAGCCGGGCGGCGCGGGCCGCTGCGACCAGATGCCGAGCACGGCCGCCAACAGCACCGCCAGCTCCACCAGGGTGTCGTAGGCGCGGTAGTTCACCAGCACGGCGGTGACGGGATTGCCGACGCCGCTCTGCGGCACCCGCGCCAGCGCCAGCTCCGCGAGCCGCGGCGCCGCGCCTCCGTTCAGCGCGAGAAAGTACACGGCCAGCAGCACGACGCCCAGGAGGGCCAGCAGCACCGCCAGCAGCAGGCTCAAGTCACGGGCGCGCTCCCGCGCCCGGTCGCTTCGCGCCCAGTCAGCGGGCTCCGTCATCGGCCCTCCTTGCCGTGCCGCGCTGCGCCGCCCGTGCCGCTCGCCGCGCCGCCGCCAGCATCAGCGCGCCGCCGAGGCCGGCGCCGATGGCCGCCTCCGCCAGCGCCACGTCCGGCGCGTGCAGCCGCGCCCACACCAGCGACAGCCAGAGGCCGAAGGCGATGAACAGCATCACCGCGCGGCGCGGCTCCGGGCTCAGCACCGCGGCCAGCGCCAACGCCAGCAGCGTCGTCAGCAACACGATATCGAACGCGAGGAGCAGAGCGGGCTGGCTCATTGCAGGTCCTCGCCGTCGCCGCGCAGGGCGCGTTTGGCGATCAGGTGCGAGCCGGTGGCGCCGGAGACCATCACCAGCACCCACAACAGCAACAGCTTGAGCGCGTAGAAGAGCCCCGGCGCGTACAGGATCAGCCCCAGCATGATGAGCCCGAGGCCGAGGTTGTCCGCCTTGGTGAGGGCATGCAGCCGGCTGAACAGGTCCGGCAGCCGCAGCAGGCCCACCGTGCCGGCAACGAAGAACGTGGCGCCCAGGGTGATGCAGACGGCGGCGGCGATATGCAGCGCGAGTTCCATGTTCCGTGGGCGTTGCTCGGTGTGGCGTTTGCGGCGCGCGCTGGGGGTCAGGGCTGATCGGCGCCGGCCCGGCGGCGGGTGAAGGCGGCCACCGACACCGCCGCCAGCAGCGCGAAGATCAGCGCCACGTCCAGCAGCGCCGGTACGTTCAGCGCCCGGGACAACAGCAGCAGCGTGGCGATGCCGGAGGTGCCCAGCAACTGCGCCGCCATCATGCGGTCCGGCGGTGTCGGGCCGATGATCACCCGCACCAGGCCGGCGGACATGGTGAGTAGCAGCACCAGGGCCATGGCGAGCAGGAACTTCGGCATGAACTCAGACATGGTTTGCTCCGGCGCTAGGGGCCGCGTCCGAGCCGCCCGTCGCCCCGCCGGTTGGGCAGGGCCTGATCGACACCTCGGGCTCGCCGTCGAGCCGCTCGCCGAACAGGCGCGCCACCTGGCGCTCCAGGCGGTTCAGCCCTGGCACCACCGGCGCATCGCCGTCCAGCGCGTGCACCTCGGCGACGCCGTCGCGGAAATCCGCCGACAGGGTGCCGGGCAACAGGCTGACAGCGTCGATGAAGACCACCCGCGCGGCCGGATCTTTGAGACGCAATCGGTAGCTCACCAGGGCCGGGGCGATATGGAGCCTCGGGCTCAGCACCCGGCGCGCCACGTCGAGTCCGCCCAGGATCGACTCCCAGACGAAGAAGGGTCCAAAGGCCAGCAATCGCAGCGGCCGTGGATCGGCGCCCACCAGGGTCGACAGCCGTGCTGCCGCATAGGTGGCCAGCAGCACCGCCGGCACGCCGATGATCCACGATAAAGGGTCGGTACCGGCGAGCACCAGCCAGAGCAGGGCAAACAGCGCAAGCCGCGCCAGCAGGCTCGGCGGGCGATCGGGGAGGGTGGCGGACACGATCGGGGGCGGGCCGGGGATTCTTGATTCTTGCTTGGGGTAGAGATGGGCCGGTCTGACCGGATTTCCACGGGGCGCCGAGTGCGCGGCCGACATGATGCCGCATGCGCGCACACTCGGGACACTGGGCAAGGATTCGCGTTCGCCGCCATCCAAAGCGCTGATACCCCGTTTCAACCAATTTTGGAGGGCGCCAACCGGGGGGGCGGAGCCGAGGAGCCTGGTCAGAAGTCTCTGCTGGCGGTCGTGGTCGTGGTCGTGGACGGATGCTCGACAACGACAACGACAACGACAGCAAAGTTAGCGCACTGTAGGTCGGGTTAGCGATAGCGTAACTCGACAATCAGAGACTTGCCGGCGCCCAACTTCGGGTCAGCGCAGCATAACCCGACCTAATGGCGGTGTCGGCACAACCTACGATGAATGCTTGCCCGGTCTCCCACGCCGGCGCCGCTCCGGCCCGGGCTTGCTTGCAATTGCGGCCATCGACGCCACTTGCGATTCAACCCCACAGACATTGCGCGTGTGAGCAATCCGCGGCAGCCGGAGGCGAGCTTCCGCGCGGTTTCACGGGCGTTGCAGGATGCGGCGCTGAGCCAGCACCCGCACCGACACCGCGCCGTTCCGCTTCAGACCATTCGTTGAGGTATTTCGAGATGGCCCGTGGCACCTTGAGCGACGCCGACCGCATCCTGCGCTCGAGCGAGACCGGCAGCGCGCCCGAAGCGCCCCCGGCGCCGGCGGCGCGGCCGATGACCCCGGCGCACGGCGATCCCGGCCCCGCCGAACCGTTCGACCCGGCCCGCGCCAGGCGCAGCCGCGGGCTGCCCTGGGGCATCAGCCTGACGGTGCTCGTCTTCGCCGCTGTCATCGGCCTCGGCGCTTGGTGGTCGCTCCAGCCTGAGAAGTTCGATGTCGCGGCCAACATGCGCAAGCAAATCGGCGAGCGCGGGCGTGCCGTGCCCGGCACCGCCACCGTCGCCGCCGCCATCCAGGTGGCCGAGACCCTGTTGTCCAAGCCGGGCGGTTACCTCCGCAATGACAAGATGCCGCCCGGGGTGGTCATGGACAACATGCCAAATTGGGAGTACGGGGTGCTCACGGAGCTGCGTGACTCGGTGCGGGCGCTGCGCAACGACTTCAGCCGCTCCCAGACCCAGTCCATCGAGAACGACGACCTGAAGCGCGCCGACTCGGACTTCAACTTCGACGCGGACGCCTGGGTCCTGCCCGCGACGGAGGATGAGTATCACCAGGGCATCGAGGCGCTGAAGGGCTACCTGGCCGAGCTCTCCTCGGGCAGCGCGCGAGCGCGCTTCTTCGCCCGTGCCGACAACCTTGCCGCCTATCTGTCCGTGGTGGAAAAGCGCCTCGGCAGCTATGGCCAGCGGCTCTCCGGCAGTGTCGGCAATGCCGAGCTGTTGGCGGCATTCGGTGCCGAGGACGTCCTGGGCGAGGGACAGTCCGCCCTGCAGTCGGCCGGCGATTCGCTCCCGCGCACACCCTGGAACGAGATCGACGACGTCTTCTTCGAGGCCCGGGGCTATTCCTGGGCGCTGCTGCACATGATGAAAGCGCTGGCCATCGACTTCGCGCCGGTGCTGCGGGACAAGAACGCCGTCGTGTCCATGCAGCAGGTCATCCGCGACCTGGAATACGCCACCATGCGCAAGTGGTCGCCGCTGGTGCTGAACGGCGACGGCTTCGGTGTGCTGGCCAATCACTCGCTGGTGCTGGCGTCCTACATGTCGCGCGCCAACGCCGCGGTGCTCGACCTGCGGATGTTGTTGGAGAGCGGCTGACCTGCCTTGCCCGTGGGAGCGGCGTCCCCGCCGCGATGCCCGCGGTCCCCCGCCGAGTCGCGG
>NZ_JAJDNQ010000112.1 GCF_022340605.1 Thiohalocapsa sp. | reverse complement strand
TCACTCCGATCAACGATTTTCCCGGTAGCGGCGAAGATTCGTTCAATCAGCTCACGTATACCCATGCCTTCCCGGGCAACAAGCTGCTGTTGTCGGTTGGTCAGTATCCCTTCTACAACTTCGACGGCAACCAGTATCTGGCCGACCAGCAGCAGAACTTCAGCAACTACGTGTTTGCACAGAACGGGACGTCCACCTATCCCATCGCCGGCCTCGGCGCCTATGCGCAGATCAACGTCACCAGCAGGGTCCAGCTCGCCACCGGCTTTCAGAATGCCACGGATATCACCGGCGCGAATCTTTCCAGCAAGGGTTTCGATGAGCGGAATCTCGCCTGGTTCGGGTACATGCAGTGGACGCCGAAGCTTCGCGGGCTTGGTACCGCACAATACTCGTTCACCTACTACGATGTGCCTACCGTGCCGCTACAGCCCGCCAGCACAGGCTGGTCGGTCAACGCGGTGCAGAATTTGAACGATACTTGGGCGGTTTTCGGCAGGGCCAACGGCGCCTGGGGCTTCACGACGCCGATACGCGCGTCCTATGCCCTCGGCGCAGTGATGAACAATCCGCTCGGGCGGAGCAAGACGGACCAGATCGGGCTCGCCCTCGGTTACAGCGGCGCGGCCGACGCACCCACGAACCCGCCGGGCGCGCGCAGCGAGAAGATCGCGGAGCTGTACTGGAACTGGACCTTCTTCAACGGTCTGCTGCTGACGCCGGATGTGCAGTATATTCGGGACCCGGCGCTGGCTCCCGGCCGCGACGACGCCTGGGCGCTGTCGCTGCGGGCCACGTTCATGTTCTGATGCATTGTTAATCCACCGGATGCCTGGCCAGAGCGACCCGTTGCCGGCCAGTACGAGTGCCAACGCCATGAAATATAGCAAGAGATTTCGCGTGGAGCCCGGCAGCAAGGTGAAGCTCGCCGACATCGATGCGGGCTTCAAGGACCGTCACGAGGATCGCGAGTCGGCCCAATCGGAGCTGGAGCAAAACAGCCGGCGGCTGGCGGAGCTCCAGTACCTGATGTATGCGGAGGACCAGCGTTCACTGCTGATCGTGCTACAGGCCATGGATGCCGGCGGCAAGGATGGCGTGGTGAATCACGTGATCAGCGCGATGAACCCGCAGGGCTGCGCGGTACACGCCTTCAAGGCGCCTTCCGCCGAGGAGCTCGCGCACGATTATCTTTGGCGTATCCATCGTGTCACGCCGGCGAAGGGGCAGGTGACCATCTTCAACCGCTCCCACTATGAAGACGTGCTGGTGGTGCGGGTCCATGATCTGGTCCCGAAAAAGGTATGGTCCAAACGCTACGACGAGATCAACGATTTCGAGCAGTTCCTGACCGAGAACGGCACACACGTCGTCAAGTTCTTCTTGCACATCGATGCGGAAGAGCAGCTTGCGCGATTCAAGCAGCGCCTGGATGATCCCGGGCGCCATTGGAAGATCAGCGAGTCCGATTACAGCGAGCGTGCCTATTGGGACCAGTACCAGGCCGCGTTCGAAGACGTCCTCGAGAAGTGCAGCACGGAGCACGCCCCCTGGTACGTGATACCTGCCAACCACAAGTGGTTCCGGAATCTCGCGGTGTCTCAGATACTCGTGGAGACGCTGGATTCCCTGGGGATGAAAATGCCGCCCGCGCGGGTCGATATTGCGGCTATGCGTGCGAAGTATCATGCCGCCGAGGCCCTCGAGGAGGGCGGGGCGGCTGCCGATGGGGCGGATGCATCGTCGGCAGAGCGGGAAGCCGAGTCGCAGCACGGCAAGAAGGCGAAGAAGCATAAGGACAAGAAGAAGTCCTGAACTGGGTCGTCCCGCCGTCGGACCGTCCATCCCGAGTCGCCCCGGTTGGCCGCGGGGATCGTTCGGGCTCATTGCGGATCCACTCCGGACCCAGTTTGCCAACATTATCGTCGTGGACGCGGCGAGCCAGCGCGGGCTGAACATCTCGTTGCGTGAGTTCACGCGCTCTGGCGTTCCGGTGGCGTTGATCACACTCGCGCTCGGGTGGGCATGGGTGACCCTCGTCGCAGGATAATCCGCACCCCATCTCACCAGGCGTCTTCGCCCCACCGAGCCCGGTCCTTTGTATCCGTCACGGAGATTCCTATGCGACTCGGCGGTTTCCCTCGCATGCTGGCGATCCTTTCGGCGTTGGTCCTGTGCAACCTTTGCCCGTCGTCCGGAGCCGGCACCCCGCACGCCAGTCCGGCGACGGACGAGGCCGAAGTCGGCTATCAGCGGGACGTCCAGCCGATCTTCAATCGCCGTTGCATCGCCTGTCACGGATGCCTGGGCTCGCCGTGCAATGTCAAGCTCGACTCCTATCGGGGCGCCGAGCGCGGCGCCTTCGGCATGAACCCCTACGCCAACCACTTCGGTCCCTATCCGCGCACCGACATGGATGCGGCTAAGACGCTGGAGCAATGGCGCGAGATCGGATTCTTTTCGGTGTTGTCGGAGGAGGGTTCCGGCCATGCTTCTCGGCGGGAGACTTCCGCCGTGGCGTCCGAGGATCTTCTCGACGGATCGCTGATGTACCGGTTTTTAGAGGCCGGCAGCGCCTACAACCGTCCGGGCTTCTCGCGCGATGCGCTGGTGCCGGTCTACGCGAAGCGGTTCGCCTATGGTTGCCCTGCCACGCCATACGCCGCCGCGGCGCAGCTTGCGGCGAATCCAGCAATGGGGATGCCCTTTGGGCTGCCCGCCATCGCCGCCGGGGATTTCAATGTCCTGAAGCGCTGGATCGCGGCTGGTGCTCCGGGGCCCACGGACGAGGAACTCCGCGCGGCCGCCGAGCTCGCCCGGCCGGAGGAGGTCGCGCACTGGGAGGCGTTTTTCAACGACCCGGACCCGCGCCATCAACTGGTGTCGCGCTACATCTTCGACCATTTCTATCTGGCCACCATCGTGCTCGAAGAGAGCCCGGGCGAGCGCTTCCGCCTGGTGCGGTCGACCACGCCACCGGGCGAGCCGGTGGACATCATCGGCACCGGCCTGCCTTACGAAGATCCCTACGCCTATGCCGGGGTCAATCGCTTCTGGTATCGGTTGAGCAAGCTGACGCAGGCGCCGATGCAGAAAAATCTCTTCCTGTGGCGGCTCGAGCACTCGGACGCGGATCATCTAGAGCAGCTCTTCTTCGGGCCAGACGGACCCGGCGCGCACTGGTCCGCGTCGGCGCCGCTCGACCCGCCTTGGGGCATCGGCAACCCGTTCAGCATCTTCCGCGCGATTCCGGCGGAGGCGCGGTATCGCTTCCTGCTGGAGAACGCCGAGGCGGTCGCTTCCGGCATCATCTATGGCCCGGTCTGCAACGGCCAGACCGCGACCTATGCCGTCAAGGATCATTTCTGGGTCTTCTTCGTCCGCCCGGAGGACGATGTCTCGGTGCAGAACCCGGCGCTGGGGCTCGCCACCTGGAACACCATGATGGACCGCTCGGTGTTCGCTGACGCCGCCTACGTGGATGCGTACGACAAGGCGCTGGCCAAGCTGCGTCCGCGCGGCTGGTCCGTCGACGCGATTTGGGACGGCGACGGGAATAACCCGAATGCCTGGCTCACGGTCATGCGGCACAACACCAATGTCTCGGTTGTGCTGGGGCGCCAAGGGGGTACGCCCCGCACGCTCTGGCTGATGACCTACAGCGGGTTCGAACGGATGTACTACGACACCGTCGCCAGCTTCGAGTATTGGGGCGGCGATCTATCCAAGCTGCAAACGCTGCTGTTCTTCAACTTCCTGCGCCAGGAATTCCAAGACAACTTTCTGACGCTTCTGCCGGCCGCCGATCGCGAGCCGATTCGCAAGACCTGGACCCAAGGCGTCGGGAGGCTGGGGTTGCTGCTGGTGCCTTTCGACGCGGGCGAATCGCCGCAGCCCGACGCTGCCGTCAACCCGGAGGAGGCCCTGAACGGGCTGATCAAAGCCGTGGAAGGGCAGTTCAGCGGGAAGATCGCGGGGCCGCCGGATCGCCTCAACCCTGACATCAAGCCGGCGGTCGACCTGGCCGCGCCGATCAGCACCTTCGCGGATTGGGAGCGCGCTGTGTCGACCCTCACTGTCACCCAGGGCCAGCCATTCACCCGCTTCCTGCCGAGCGTGATCGTGCTCAGGCTGGATGATGCAAACGCATCCCGGGTCTATTCGTTTGTCGTCAACCGTGTCTACAAGTCCCAATACACGCTGATCTTCCAGGATGGCCAAGCGCTGCCGGACCTGTATTCCTTGAGTGTCTATCCGACCATCATTAACGGCTTTCCCAATCTCTTTGTGCACTTGGACATGGCGCAAGCAGCGCCTTTCCTGGACGCCTTGCGCAAGGTCGGCAGTGCCGCCGACTGGGAGCAGTTCAAGGCGCGCTATGGCATCCTGCGCAACAGCGCGCGGCTCTGGCCGTTCTATGACTGGATCAACGACTGGAATTTCCAGCACCGGCAGAGCGAGGCCGGGTATCTGGACCTGAGCTATTACGACGTGCCGGAATGAGTTACCGCTGTGCATCGCTGCCGACGCTGGGACGAGCGCTGGCAAGCGCGTGGGGACGATCGCTGGGACCAGCACTGGGGCCAGCGGTGGGACCAGCACTGGGACCAGCAGTGGGTCGGGCGTTGGGCCTCGCGCTGTGTCTGCTCGCGTCGACACAAGCGGCGGCGGAGAGCCAGATCTGCGCCGAGAACCTCAGCGGCAACAGGGGGGGCGGGGCGCCGGAGCTCATCGCTCTGACGCAACTCGACGGCCGCATCGCGGCGAACCAGGACTCCAAGCAACGCCAGCGCCTGGAGCTCCAGCGCCACCTGTTGCTGGAGCAATTGACTGGGCGCGTCTTCGCCGGCGACACGACGGACCTGGTTCCGGACGCATCGGCCGCGACCTTGAGTGCCTTGCGCCGAGAAGCGCAGCTTGCCCGGCGCGATCCCAGCGGCGATACGGAAGCGCTAGCGGTCCTGAAGCTCAACACCGCGGTGCTGGACGCGGCCTTTGCCCACTTGCTCGATACGCTGTGGCGGCAGTGGTCAGCGTTCGCTCCCGCCTCCGCGTTCGAGCGGTCGTTCGCGGAATTTCGCCGGCGCACCGCCTTCGACCGCGCCCCGTTCGAGCAGGCAGTCGCCCGCATCGAGACCCTGCCGGCATCCAAGCGCAGCCCCGCCGATGCTGAACTGGCCGTCGCTTATGCGACGTACAAGCAACGCGCGGACGCCTATAACACGATGATTGGGGCGCTGGAGGACTTCGTCATCAGGGCCGCAAGCGGCGACCCGTTGCTGCGTTGGCTCGGCGTCGGCGCGCTCGTGCATGCGGTGAATGCACTGCCGGCCATCGCAGACCTCAACGCGGCGCTATTTCCGTCACGCCGCCTGAGCCTCGGCCAGGTCGTCGGTGCTGGGCTGGTGTTTTTCGCCATTCTGGCCGTTGGACTGCTGGTCTGGCCACTGCTGGTGAAGGGCGTCGGCCGCTTGCTGACCCATTTGAAAAAGAGCCCCGCTGCGGCTCAGCGCCTGACCCGCCTGCTGCGGAAGGCCTTCGATACGCCAGTGCGGGTGTTCTTGTTCTTGGTTGCGCTGGGCATGGCCGGTCGCGTCCTGATGTTTCGGGAGCCGTACATCGGGCTGCTCACGGTGCTGGGCATCCTGGTGGTGCTCGTGGTCGTCTGGGCCGTGCTGCGGCTCATCGACAATGCGGTGATGGTGTATTCGGAAAAATTGCACGAGCACTACCCAAATCTGCGCGGTGAGTTGGTCAACTTCTTATCCAATCTGGCGCGCTTCGCCGTGATCATCGTCACGGCGTTGTACATGTTGCACGACCTGGGCTATGACATCACGACACTGCTGGCATCACTCGGTATCGGTGGCTTGGCCATTGCCTTCGCGGCCAAGGAGACCATTGCGAACGTATTCGGTTGCATCTCCATCATCGTCGATGACATGTTCCGCCAGGGTGACTGGATCGTCACTGCCGACGCCGATGGTACGGTCATCGATGTGGGCCTGCGCAGCACCAAGATCCGTACCTTCGACAATGCTGTTGTCTTCATACCCAATGGCCAGCTCGCCGAGGTGGCCGTGCGCAACTGGAGCCGTCGCAAACTCGGGCGGCGCATCCTGTTTACCGTCGGGGTGGAGTACGGCAGCGATATGAAGATGGTCCGCAAGACGGTCGATGACATTCGCGCCATGCTGGCCGAGCACCCGGCCATTGCCGATCGCACCACCGATGCCTCGCAATTTACCAAGAAGCAGTTGACCAGAATCGCCAATGCCATGGACAGTGCCGGTGTGATGCGAACACTGCTGGTATATCTGGACACGCTGGGGGAGAGCTCCATCAATATCATGGTCTACTGCTTCTCCAAGAGCGTCGATTGGGAAGAGTGGCTGAAGGTGAAGCAGGACGTCATTTTCCGCTGCTGTGATATCGTCGAGGGCAACGGTCTGAGCATCGCTTTTCCGAGCCGGACGGTCTATCTGCGCGGCGATGCGGGCACGACTCCGGCCAAGGATTGACCGGAGAATCGCCAAACCTGCAACCCAACTGCACCGAGGACACGCCAATGCCCGAGTTCATGCACCACCTCGCCGGACTGGTTGAATATTTCGGCGTTCCTGCCTTGTTCCTCTCCATTGCCATGGAGGCGCTGGGCGCCCCGCTGCCGGGGGAAACGGCGCTCCTGCTCGGCGGCGCCGCCGCCGCGGCGGGCGAGCTCAAGATCCACGCGGTCGTACTGGCGGCGGTCGTCGGGGCAATCGTCGGTGACAACACGGGCTACTGGATCGGGCGCAAGCTCGGCAGGGCGGCGGTGCTGCGCCACGGCGCGCGCTTCGGCATCACGGAGGAACACCTGGCGCGCGCGGAGGACATCGCGCACGAGCGGGGTCCGTTGATGGTGATGGGCGCCCGCTTTGTCATCGTGTTGCGCCAACTGAACGGCATCGTCGCCGGCACCAGCGGCATGAGCTGGCCGGTCTTCTTCGCTGCCGATGTGCTCGGGGCCACGCTGTGGGTCGGGCTGTGGTCGACGCTGGCCTACCGCTTCGGCCTGACCACCGAGGCGTTGCCGTTCATTTGGCATCATCTCGCGATCATTGCAGCGATTCTGACGCTGATGCTGATTGCGGTGCTGGTGACGATCCATGTGCGTGGGCAGCGGGCCGGCCGCAGCCGACAAGCCGCGGCCGCGGATTGATGCGTGCCGAGAGGGTATCGAAGCGTTCGGCGTTTGCCCAACTCGCTGGGGTGATCCCGGGAATCGCAGCGCGGTCATCGGCCGGTCAGCGCTCGCCGACCGGTGGCGTGGAATTTCGGCTGCCGCCCACTAGATTGCGTGGAGGGCCGAGATTTTTGCACATGCGTCAAAGTTTGTGTGCGGCGCCGCACCGATCAGAAAGTGCCAAGGGCGTGAGCGGCAGTCGATCGGAGCTGTGGGGTCGCGTCTTGAGCCTCGGCCCCTCGGCTCTTGGCCCTCGGCCCTTGTTGCATGCCGGGAGACGATCGACGCGGCATGCGCCGCCTCGTGCCGTTGTCGGTCTGAGGCGGGGTCTCGCTTCACCCTGCGGGTGGCGCGGAAGATCCCCATTGTTTCAAAGAGGACATGCAATTGCCGGAATTCCTGCACCATCTCGCCGTATTGGTCACGCAATACGGCATACCGGCGCTGTTCGTATCGGTGTTCCTGGAGTCCGTGGGTGCGCCGCTGCCCGGGGAGACCGCGATCCTGGCGGCGTCCGCCGCCGCTGCGGCCGGCAAGCTCAACATCTATGCCGTGGTGGTGACAGCCTTTTTCGCAGCGGTGCTGGGGGACAACCTCGGCTATCTCATTGGCCGTACCTTCGGCCGCCCCGTGATTCTGCGCTACGGTGCGCGCTGGGGCGCCACCGAGGAAAACCTTCAGCGCGTGGAGGCGGCGGCCGAGAAGTGGGGCCCGCTGATGGTGGTGTTCGCCCGGTTCGTCGTGGTGCTGCGCCAACTGAACGGCCTCGTCGCCGGTACCACCGGCATGCACTGGCTGGTGTTCGCGATCGCCAATGCGATCGGGGCCGCGCTCTGGGTCGGGCTCTGGGCGACGCTGGCGTATAAATTCGGCCTGAGCACCGACGCGCTGCCGTTCATCTGGCATCACCTGGCGCTCTTTGCCGGGATTCTGACCCCGCTGTTGATTATCGTGCTGGTGGTGCTCTATATCCGCTCGCGCGGCCGCGGCCCCCGTTGATTGACGCCGCCGCAAGCGACGTGCCGCGGTCAAGAATTGCCGCGCTGCTCTAGGCGCGCGGGCGTGGGAGCGCCACTGTCTTTTGTGGCGCGACGACGGCCGCGCGACTGGCTGCTGCTTGGTGGTTACCGGGGGCGTTGCATGTTGCCTTGGCGCCGGTCGCGGCACCAAGAGTGCCGCTCCCACAAGAGCTGCTACACCGAGTACTTGCCCGGGGGGACGCGCGTGGGAGCGCCGTCCTTTGCGCTACGGGCGTCCAGTCGCGGCGGGGACGCCGCTCCCACGGGGCAAGGCACTGGGCGCAATAATGATTAGGGCCAGGCGCGGGTTTGAGCAATGGTCAAGCTCGTGTCCGTGTGCGCACCGGGCGATCAGACAACGCTTGATGCTACCATCGCGCTTGTTTTGGCTGGCGGGTGCCGCTGGGGCGTGCCATGGTGCTACCAGGCGTCTGCCTGTTCGTATCCCGCGCAGCCCCGTCGTGTCCGTTTGGCCAAGCAGCGAAGTCCATGCGTAGGAGTCAACAGATGTCAGCTCGCCCGTCCCGGCAGTCTGCGGCAGCCCGCGTGCGGGCTTATTGGCCGTGTGTGGGCCTGTCCAGCGGCGGCTTGGCCATGCTCACGGCGACTTGCTTGCTGGCGTCGGCCCTGGCCGGCTGCGAAGGCGAGCAGGGCGCCGGGCCGGCACCCGAGCCACCGGCCGTGGGCGTGATCGCGGTGGGCGAGGAGAAGGTCAATCCCTTCATCGAGTTCGTCGGCAAGACCCGTGCGGCGGAGTCGGTGGCGCTGCGGGCGCGGGTGACGGGCTTCCTGGAGGGGCTCGGGTTCGCGGAGGGCGGAACGGTTCAGCAGGGCCAGGTGCTGTTCAGGATCGAGCCGGACGAGTACCGCGCCACGCTGGCACAGAAGGAGGCGGTCCTGGGTGCCGCCGAGGCATCGCTGAACCGTGCCCGGGTGGACCTGGATCGCTACCGCGAGCTGGCCAAGTCCCGCAACGTGAGCCAGCAGAAGGTGGATGAGGCCCAGGCGGAGGTCCTGGTGCAGGAGGCCTCGGTGGACACCGCCAAGGCGGACATCGAGAAGGCGAAGCTCAACGTCGACTACACCGAGATCAAGGCCCCGATCGCCGGGCGCATCGACGCGGCGGCGCTGGACGTCGGCAACCTGATCGGGCCGGACTCCGGCGTGCTCGCCACCATCAACCGCATGGACCCCATCCAGGTGACCTTTTCCGTCGCGGAGACCATGTACCTGGACATCATGAAGGATGCGCGCGAGCACCAGCGCCGCACCGGCGACGCGGAGCAGGCGACCTTCGTGCCGCTGCTGCGGCTCTCCGACGGTAGCCTCTACGATCACAAGGGCAGCTTCGACTACATCGATAACAAGGTGGATCAGAAGACCGGCACCGTGCTGGTGCGCGCCGAGTTCCCGAACCCGGACCGGCTGCTGCTGCCCGGCCAGTTCGTCACCGTGGTGATCGAGCGCGAGGATGCCATCGACGCCGTGGTGATCCCGCAGGCGGCGATTCTGACGGACCAGGGCGGCGCCTACGTGCTGCTGGTGAACGACCAGGACAAGGTCGAGTCGCGCCGCATCGTCACGGGCCAGCGCTTCGGGCCGGACCTCGTGGTGAAGGAGGGGCTCGCGCCCGGCGAGCGGATCATTTTGTACGGCATCCAAAAGGTGCGCCCCGGCATCACCGTGAAGCCGGAGCTGACCGCACCGCCGGCGAACCCGATGCAGAACAGCGCCGAGGCGTCCGGCCCGGCCGGCGGCTCCGCTCAGGCTGGAGCCGAGGCGGGACCGGTGGCATCCGATACGGCCGGAGCCGATGCGCCGGTTGCGGAAGCGATAACCGAAGGACCCGCCAAAGACCTATCGGGTGGCGGGCAGGCGCGTGAGGACGCGGCCGACTAGACGGCGTTTACAGACAACGCCCGTGCCCCGCCCATCCGCCCGGAGAGCCACCCGATGCCGATCTCCAAGTTCTTCATCACCCGCCCGAAGTTCGCCTTCGTCATCTCCATCGTCATCACGCTGGCCGGGCTCTTGGCGCTCGTGGGGCTGCCGGTGGCGCAGTTCCCGGACATCACGCCGCCAACGGTGAGCGTCAGCGCCCAGTATCCGGGCGCCAGCGCGGACGTCGTCGAGCAGACGGTCGCCGCGCCCATCGAGCAGGAGATCAACGGCGTCGAGGGCATGCTCTACATGTCGAGCAAGTCCGACAACGACGGCCGCTACAGCCTCACCGTCACCTTCGACATCGGCACCGATGCCGACATGGCCCAGGTGAAGGTGCAGAACCGGGTCGCGCAGGCGGAGCCGAAGCTGCCGGAGGAGGTCCGCCGCCAGGGCGTGAAGACCGAGAAGCGCTCGTCCAACATGCTGCTGATCGCCAACCTCTACTCGCCGGACGAGAGTTACGACGCGCTCTATCTGAACAACTACGCCACCATCAACGTCAAGGACCCGCTCGGGCGCGTGGACGGCGTCGGCAAGGCGGAGATCATCGGCGTCATGGACTACGGCATGCGCTTCTGGCTGAAGCCCGACCGCATGACCGCCCTCGGCGTCAGCGTCGGCGACATCCAGCGCGCGGTGGCGGATCAGAACGTGCAGGTGCCGGCGGGGCAGATCGGCGCGCCGCCGGCACCCACCGACCAGCAGTTTCAGTACACGGTCACCACCAAGGGCCGGCTCAAGGACCCCGAGGAGTTCGGCAACATCGTCATCCGCATGGAGCCGGACGGCTCGGCGATCCGCGTCAAGGACGTCGCCCGGGTGGAGCTCGGCGCCCAGGCTTACTCCGCCGCCGGCCGGCTGGACGGGCGGCCTTCGGTGGTGTTGGCGATCTACCAAACACCGGACGCCAACGCGCTGGCCACCGCGAACGCCGTCAAGGCCAGGCTCGCGGAGCTCTCCGAGCGCTTTCCGCAGGGCATGGACTACGCCGTGCTCTACGACACCACCAACTTCATTCAGGCGTCCATCGACGAGGTGGTCGTCACCCTGTACGTGGCGGTGCTGCTGGTGGTGCTGGTGGTGTTCGTGTTCCTGGGCGACTGGCGCTCGACCCTGATCCCCGGCATTGCCATCCCGGTGTCGCTGATCGGCACCTTCGCGCTGCTGGCGGCCTTCGGCTTCACGCTGAACACTATCGTGCTGTTCGCGCTGATCCTGGCCATCGGCATCGTCGTCGACGACGCCATCATCGTCGTGGAGAACGTGCAGCGGCTGATGAGCGAGGAGGGGCTCGACCCCAAGGCCGCCACCGCCAAGGCGATGGACCAGGTGGGCGGCGCCATCATCGCCACCACGCTGGTGCTGCTGGCGGTGTTCGTGCCCGTGGGCTTCATGCCCGGCATCACCGGCCAGCTCTACCAGCAGTTCGCGGTGACCATCTCCGTCGCCGTCGCCATCAGCTCCGTCAACGCCCTGACGCTGAGTCCGGCGCTGTGCTCGGTGCTGCTGAAGCCGGGGCAGAAGCCGCTCAAGTGGCTCAACTGGTTCAACGTCTTCTTCGGCCGGCTCACCGGCGGCTACACCACGGCGGTGAAGACCACGCTGCGCCGCGCCGTGCTCATCGCCGTCATGTACTTAGGGCTCATCGGCGTGACGGTCTGGATGTTCACGAGCCTGCCGTCCGGCTTCCTGCCGGAGGAGGACCAGGGCTTCTTCTTCGTCGAGCTTCAGCTCCCGGACGCCGCGTCGCTGACCCGCACCGAGACCGCGCTGGGCCGGCTGGAGCAGCAACTGCTGGAGATCCCGGGCGTCACCAATGTCATCTCGGTGGCCGGCTATTCCATGCTGAACGGCGCCTTCGGCTCCAACAGCGCCTTCGTGATCCCGATACTGGCGCCCTGGAGCGAGCGCGAGACGCCGCAGACCAGCCTCGGCGCCATCGTCGGCCAGGCGCGGCGCATCGCCGCCGAGACGCCGGACGCCAATATCATCCCCTTCGTGCCGCCGGCCATCCCCGGGCTCGGCAACTCGGGCGGGTTCTCGTTCGTGCTGCAGGACTACACCGGCGGCTCCATCGAGGAGCTGGCCTCGGTGATGCGCGGCTTCATCGTCGCCGCCAACGAGCACCCGGCCATCGGCTCCGCCTACAGCACCTTCCGCGCCGACGTGCCCATGCTGTATCTGGACATCAACCGCGACAAGGTGCAGGCCCTGCAGGTGCCCATGAGCGAGCTGTTCCAGACCCTCCAGGCGCAGCTCGGCTCGGTCTACATCAACGACTTCAACAAGTTCGGCCGCACCTGGCGGGTCCTGGCCCAGGCCGAGGGGGACTTCCGCAACCAGCCGAGCGACATCACCCGGCTCTATGTGCGCAGCAAGAACGGCGACATGGTGCCGCTGTCCACGCTGGCGAAGGTGGAGACCAAGACCGGCCCGCAGATCATCTCCCGCTACAACCTGTTTCGCTCCGCGGACATCTCCGGCGGCGCCGCGCCCGGCTACAGCTCCGGGCAGGCCATCGCCGCCATGCAAGACACCGCCAAGCAGAGCCTGCCGTCCGGCTTCGGCTACGAGTGGACGGGCATGAGCTTCCAGGAGATCCAGGCGGCGGGGCAGGCGCCCATCATCTTCGCTCTGGCGCTTTTGTTCGTGTACCTGTTCCTGGTGGCCCAGTACGAGAGCTGGTCGATTCCGTTCGCGGTGCTGCTGGCGGTGCCGGTGGCCGTGGCCGGCGCGCTCGCCGCCACCGGCGGGGTGGGGCTCGACGTCAACCTCTACACCCAGATCGGCCTGGTCATGCTCATCGGCCTCGCCGCCAAGAACGCCATCCTCATCGTCGAGTTCGCCAAAGAGCAACGCGAGACCGAGGGCCTCAGCATCTACGACGCCGCCGTCAAGGCCGCGCGGCTGCGCTTTCGCGCCGTCATGATGACCGCGCTCTCCTTCCTGCTCGGCATCTTCCCGCTGGTGGTGGCCAGCGGCGCCGGCGCCGGCTCCCGCGTCGCCCTCGGCACCGCCGTCTTCGGCGGCATGCTCGCCGCCACCGTCGTCGGCATCGTGCTCATCCCCGTCACCTATTACGTCGTCCAGGGCGTCCGCGAGAAGGTCAACGCCTGGCTCGGCGGCAAGCCCAAGCACACCGCCGCCCACCCCGCCGACTAGCCGCCCGTGGGCGCCCGCGTCCGGGAGGGAGCGCCGGCGTCACGCCGGCCACTGGGAGCGCCGGCGTCTCGCCGGCCACTGGGAGCGCCGGCGTCACGCCGGCCACTGGGAGCGCCGGCGTCTCGCCGGCCACTGGGAGCGCCGGCGTCTCGCCGGCCACTGGGAAGGCCGGCGTCCCGCCGGCCGAACGGGACTCTCCTCGCCCCCGAACTCGCGCCGATACGCAAGGATTTCCATGAGCCACGACCAGAACTTCAAGAACCTGGTCGTCGATTACCCGCGCGCGTCGATCCGGTTCTTCGCCGCCGCCGAAGCCGCGCATATGGACCGTCGCGCCCGCATCACGTCAGCAGGTTCTCGAACGGCTGATGCCGCTTCCAGCGATAGGTCTGAAAGTCGCGCTCGTCGGTGGACAGGATGCGTCCGTGGCCCAAGTGTTCGGCGAGGATCACCAGCGATGCATCGGCCAGGTCCATCGGCAGGTTCGCGTATCGGGTCATCAGCGACTCGACCTGAGTCAGGTGGCCGATGTCGATGGCAAACAGCTCGCAGGCCCCTTGGCGCAGACTCGCAACGAAGGTGTTCTGGGCATGGACACCAAGGCGCGTCAGCAGCAGATGACAGCACTCGGCGGCCACGGGCCAGGTGCTGATCAGGCCCTCATCGGCACGGGTCAGCCGGTCGACCGCGCGGGCATGATGTCGATCGCGGCGATTGGCGAGCGCAACCCAAAACCCCGTGTCGGCGATGATCATCCCCGACCGTGTTTGGCCGCGAGAGAGTCGGCCAGATGCCGCTTGTAGTCAGACGACAGGTCCGGGTCGCCCTCGGCGCAGCCGATCAACCCGGTGCGACGCAGCACCTCCACCGCTCGCACCGGCTTCGCCGTGACCTCGGCATAGTAGTGCTCCAACGCCTCCTTGATCAGGTCGGAGACCGTCCTGCCCGTCACCGTGCGCAGGTACTCGAGCTTGCGCGACTGTTCGTCATCGAGTCTGGCGTTGATGCGCATGGGGATGACCTCGGCTTCAGGATGTCTGTCAAACCGTATGACGACCCGCGCACAAATGCAACCGTGCCGATGGGGTTGTTCAGGTCTTGCAATGCAACAAACTGTGCGATGGCAAGACGCTGGGGCCACGTGACCCTGGCGCCACTGCCACTCGCTGTCGCAACGTCCCGCATCGAAGTCAGCGATGCCTGCCGCAACTGCGCCGCGCCGACCTCACCCTGGAGCGGCTCCGCTTCCTCATCCGCCTCGCACACGACCTGGAGCTTTTGAGCCACGGCCAATACCGCCCGCGCCGAGCTGGCCAGCCGGCCCCTGTTGCTGACGCTGCTGGTCGCACTGGGCCTGGAGCGGGCCGGCCATGACGACGCTGAGTTCCCCCTGCCGGCGGATCGTGCCGCGCTGCTCGACGAGGCGACACGGCTCTTTCTGCGGCGATGGCTGGAGCGCATCGAGCGTGATGCGCCGAAGCAGATTCCTGTCCAGATTGCCGAGGAGTTGTCGCGGGAAGGCCTGCGCGAGGCACTGCAGCACCTGTCTTTGGAAGTCCAGCGGGTGCGCCCGGAGACCACGGGCGGTGCCGACGTCCAAGTCGAGGTCAGCGAGATCCAGTTCTTGGGTGCCGTGCTCACGGCGCTGCCGCAGCCGTTGCACGCCCGCGCCGTGGAGTTCCGCCGCCTGATCCTGGAGCGCGCCGGCATCCTGTTCGACCGCGGCGGCGCTGGTGATGATGGCCGCTACGGCTATGTGCATCGCCTGTTTCAGGAGTACCTGGCGGCCTGCGAGTTGGTAGCGCGTCACCACGCGGACCTGGAGCGTGCCCTCGGCGAGCCATTGCGGGCGAGCCCCGGCGCGTGGCGCGAGGTGGCGCGCTTCGTGCCGGTGCACCTGGCGGCGGAGCACGGTCCGGGGCAGGCCATCGATCTTGTCATTGCGCTGCTGGGCGATGCGGACGCGCATTCCGCCTCCACCGATCGCGACTACCAGGCCGTGGCGGCCGTCGGGCAAGCCCTGGTGGATCTGAAGGCGGCCTTGGCGGACACCGCGTTGACGCCGCACCAGCGCGACAACCTGGCCGGCGCTAAGCGCCGCTTCGATGCTTGGCTCCTGCGCGGGGTGGACGACGCCGCACCTGCACCGGCAACGCGCCTGGACCTGGGCCGCATCGCTGGGCGACTCGGCGACTCGCGGCGCGGCATCGTGCCCGCGGCCTGGACCGCCGACGCCGCGGAGCCCTTCAGCCTCGATCCGGAACGGGACTTCGACTGGGTGCGCATCCCGGCAGTCCCGTTCCGTCCCGGCAGCGACCAGGCCGACCTGGACCGGCCGGACGATGATCCGGCCAAGGCGTACCCCGATGAGCTGAATCCCGACCCGGAGCCCGCGTGGCTGTCGGCCTTCGAGATCGCGCGCTACCCGGTGACCCAGGCACAATTCGCTGCCTTCACCCGGGCCGGCGGCTATGGTGCTCCAGGGGCCAAGCGCCCGCCCGAATGGTGGCGCTACTCGGACGCGGCGGAAGCCTGGTGGCACGGCGGCAATCCGGGCCTGGAGCAGTACCTCGCCGACCCCGCGTTCCCGGAAGATCAGAAAGAGCCCTATCGCCGATGGGTCGAGCAGCGGGCGGCATCGGACCGCCGTCGCCCGTGGTTCCTCGGCGACCCGCGCTATGCCGACTGGGTGCTGCCGAACCATGCCGTCATCGGCGTTAGCTGGTTCGAAGCCATGGCCTTCTGCGGCTGGCTGACCGCGCAGGCCGCGGCGGCGGGCGAACCCTGGCGGTACCGGCTGCCAAGCGAGATCGAGTGGGAGCGTGCCGCCCGCGGTGCCGAGCGCCGCCGCTGGCCCTGGGGCGAGCATTGGCAGCCCGGCGCCGCCAACACCGAGGAGGCCGGTCTTGCCACCGTCAGCGCAGCCGGACTGTTCCCCACGGTCTTCGCAAGCGAGCTCAGGGACGCCGCCGGCAACGTCTGGGAGTGGACCGAGACCCGTTGGGGCCCTGAGATTGGCGAGCCGGCGTTCGGTTGGCCCTTCGATCCGGACGACGACCGCGATGATCCGAACGGAACGGATCTTCGCGTCGTCAAGGGCGGCTCTTGGTGGTCCACGCCCCGTGTCTGCCGCGGCGCGTACCGCTACGGGGGCGATCCGCTCAACTGGGGCAGCTACCTGGGTTTTCGGGTGGTGCGAGTCTCCCTGGCTTAGTTCTGTGTTTCTGGTCTTCTGTTTTCTGGTTTCCGTGTACCGCCCCGCGGCGGCTTGGGGCCGCCGGGGGGATGGATCGCACGCGTCCATTGGGTAGCCTTGGCTTCCGTCGCGAGCCGCGCCCCCAAACGCCGCCGACTAGGACCGCCGGCATCTTGCCGGCCCCTGGGAGCGCCGGCATCTTGCCGGCCCCTGGGACCACCGGCGTCTCGCCGGCCGTCGGCGACCGCCGCCCCGCTCCCGCCACCGCGGCCATCCGCCATCACTTGGCACCATTACTCTGCCCACCATGCCGAAACGCCGCGACAACTTCTACCCGCGGATCAGCGCCTTCACCAACCTCTGGTACGCCTACCGCGACGCCGCCCGCGGCAAGCGCGCCAAGCCCGAGGTGGCGCGCTTCGGGTTCCACGTGGAGGAGCGGCTGCTGGAGCTGGAGCGCGACTTGGCGGCGCGCACCTATCGGCCCGGCACCTACCACTCGTTCTACATCCGGGACCCGAAGCGGCGGCTGATCTCGGCGGCACCGTTTCGGGATCGCGTCGTGCACCATGCCCTGTGCCGCATCATCGAGCCGCCGTTCAACACGGGCTTCATCGGGGACAGCTACGCCAACCGCGTCGGCAAGGGCACCCACGCCGCGTTGGACCGCGCGCAGCACTTCGCGCGGCGCTATCGGTACGTGCTGCAATGCGACGTGCGGGAGTACTTCCCGAGCATCGACCACGCCATCCTAAAGGGCATCCTGGCCCGCAGGATTGCGTGCGCCGACACCCTGGCGCTGTGCGGGCACATCATCGACGGCGGCGCCGGCGTGCTGGCGCGCTTCGCTGTTGGCGGGAGTCGTCGTGGGACCTGTCGTAATGGATCGGCGCTAGCTGACGGCGCCGGCCCTGGGGGGCGTTCAGGAGATCGGTACCGTTACGCGACGGTGACGGTGATCCGCTCGGAGTAGACAGGCGGGTCATGGGGCACGTGGTTCATGTCGCCCAGGATCAATTGCAGGGTGTGGGTGCCGGGCGGTAGCGTCAGCTCGGTCTGGGTCTGGCCGCCGCCGAAGTGCCTGACGTCACCGCCGATGGGCTGGTCGAAGGGCGGCAGCGGCTGGTCCACTAGCAGGTGAGCGATTCAAGTCTGGAATACCAGCGTCTCGGCAATGCCCAGCTCTGCCGCCACATGTCGCGCGATGCTCTGGCCGAGCCAGTTCGGCTGGTGGGCGTCGGAGGAGATGACGAAGCGGAAGCGCTCCGCCCAGGGGCCGTACTCGGCGCGCCAATCGCAGCGCCAAATGTAGCGGTTGTTGAGCTCCACCAGGCACTCGGGCGGCACCCGGTCGAGGTCGGTGCCGAGCGCGTTGGGGTGGGCGACGATGACGGGCTTGCCATCGGCCAGCAGGGCTTCCAGCGCGCGGTAGTCGGCGGCGCGGTCCCAGCAGTGGAAGATGCGGTAGTCGCAGTCGGCGTCCAGCGCCGCCGGCGCCCACTCGTGGCCGTTGATCTCCGTGCCCACGCGCAGCCCGGCAGCCATGACTTCCGCGCGGTAGTCGTCCCAGCGGTCCACGACCATCTCGAAGTGATCGCTGATGCCACGGATGCGGGCATGACCCGTGGCGGCGATCAGTCCGATGGTCTGCTCCGGCACAACGGCGCCGTCCTTGTCCGACCAGGTGCTATGGATGTGCAGATCCTGTGGGAGCGGGGCAGGGCGCATGGCTGGATGCCTCGGGCCTGTTTGGCGGTGATGCTTCGGGCGGCGTGCCGGTGCCGCGTTAGATGGGGACTGGCAACGGGGCGTCGATGATTCGCTCTACGGCCCCGCGGGTTGATGGATGCGCTTCTCCGTGAGATGCGGCCAACATTGCTCGCAACGCCGACTCCGAGCGGATCCTAGCACCGCTTGTGGGAGCGGCACTCTTGGTGCCGCGACCGGCGGCAATGCAGCACACCACGCCCGGAGTAACTGCCGAGCGGGAGGCAGCCGCGCGGCCGCGATCGCGCCACAAAAGGCAGTGGCGCTCCCACGGTGCCGTCGCGCTGGGAGCAGCCGTTATCAGACGTCGGGTTAGCGCAGCCTAACCCGAAAATCAACTTACCGGCGCCCTGGCGCTCCCGGGGCGGCCCTGAGGGCTCCGCCGCGGGTGCAGGCCCTTGCTGGCTCTGGCTGGAAGTGCGAACCGCACGTGCGTTGCGTGCTTGGATGCGTTGCGCGGGTGGTTGGAGGCCAGCCGGCTAGGCGAGGGGCTGCTACGCCGCCGCCGCGGCATCGAGCCGCGCCGGCGGCGGGCCGAGTGCAACTCGGCGGCCCCAGGGGGGCGGCGCCTGGGGGCGCCGAGTTGCACTCGGCTGCGGCCGCTCTGCCGCCGTACCTCAGCCGGAGCGACGTCTCATCGCACTTCGCACTCCGCACTTCGATCAATACCGCCCGCCCGTTTTCATGACGTAATTGCGCATCTCCGTGCTCTCCAGATTCACGCGCATGAGGTGGGAGTGGGTGTTGCGGAAGATGGCGCGCATGACCTTGTACACCAGGCGCGGCTGGGTCTCGACGAGGGCCTCGAAGGCGTCGGGCTCCAGGGTCAGCACCAGGCTGTCGGCCTCGGCGCGCAGCGCCGCCTTGCGCGGAGAGCCGTCGACGAAGGCGCGGGTGCCGGCACACTCGCCGGCGCGCATCTGGTAGACCACCTCCTCCTGATCGTTGACGTGCATGCAGACGTTGAGCTTGCCCTGCGCCAGCACGAAGAGGGTACGCCGGTCCTCGCCCTCGTGCACCAGGGTTTCGCCGGCAGCGACCTGTTCCATGCCGACGGTGGCGGCGAGCGCCGCGCATTCGTCGCCGCTCAGCTCGATGCCGAGCGTAGATTGGGCCAGGGCCTCGGGGATGTTCAGGTCATTCATGTCTTCTCACCTAGCAATCGATGCCAACTGCGCCGGCGCTGGAATCGGCCAGGCGCGCGATGGCCGCGAGTTTAACCCGGTCGTGTGACGATGCAGAACCGCCGGATCAGCGCCCGCAGCACCGCCAGCATGGCCGGGATGCGCTCCAGCGCCAGGAACTCGTCGGGCTGGTGCGCCTGGGCGATGTCGCCGGGGCCGAGCACGATGGTCTCCATGCCCAGCGCGGTCAGGAAGGGCGCCTCGGTGCCGAAGCTGACGGTCTCGGCAGCGTGGCCGGTGAGGTCTTCCGCGGCGCGCACGAGGGCAGCGCCGGCGGGTGTGGACGCCGGCGGGATGCTCTCGAATAGCGGCGCCACCTCCCAGCCAAGCCCGCGCTGTTCCGCCACCGCGGCGACGTGGCCGGAAAGCTCGGCACGCAGCGCCAGCGGGTCCTGTCCGGGCAGCGCGCGGATGTCCACGTGCAGCTCGCACTGGCCGCAGATGCGATTCACCGCGTCGCCGCCGTGGATGTGGCCGAGGCTGAGCGTTGGCCAGGCGATGCGGAAGGCGTCATCGCGGTGCGTCTCCTTCAGCGTATCCCGCCAGGCAAGGATGTCGGTGAGCACCTCGTGCATCCCCTCCAGGGCATTGTTGCCGAGGCTCGGGTCGCTGGCGTGGCCGCTGTGGCCGCGCAGCCGCACCACCTCGCCCATGACGCCCTTGTGCGCGCGTACTGGCCTGAGCCCGGTGGGCTCGCCGATGACGGCGTAGCGCCCCAGCGGCCGGCCGGCCTCCACCAGCGCGCGCGCACCGGCCATGGACGACTCCTCGTCCGCGGTGGCCAGGATCATCAGTGGGCGCTTGAGCAGCGAGGCGTCCAATCCGCGCGCGGCCTCCAGCGCCAGGCCGAGGAAGGACTTCATGTCTGAGGTGCCGAGCCCGTATAGCCGTCCACCGTCCTCGGTGAGCCGGAACGGGTCGTGCCGCCAGAGCTCGGCATCGTAGGGCACGGTGTCGGAGTGCCCCGAGAGCACCAGCCCGCCCGGGCCGCTGCCGAGGGTGCCGAGCAGGTTCGCCTTGCCGGGCGCCCCGGGGATGTCCAGCAGCTCTACGCGGAAGCCGGCGTCCGCGAGCCAGCCCGCCAGTTGCTCCAGCAGCGGGCGGTTGCTCTGGTCGCGGCTCGGATCCAGGCTGCTGACGGTGGGCGCGGCGATCAGGCCGCGCAGCATGTGCATCAGATCGGGGGGCTCTCGGGACGGGATGACGGGCATTGGGGGCTCCGGTTCACTGCGGACGCTTCGCTCGTCCGCCCTGCAACGACGCGCGCGGCGGAGAAAGGCTCGCCGAGCGCCCACCTTTCGGCTAGATTCTGTCGGTTTGGCCACTTCCAACAGGGACGCCACGCTTGATGACCTCCACCCCGGCACGGCCGGACGCCCAAGTACGGCCGGCCGTCGCGCCGGCGCAGATCCGACCCGCCGTGCCCGAGGATCTCGATGCGTTGGTGGCGCTGGAGAGCGCGAGCTTCGACAGCGACCGCATCACCCGCCGGCAGTTCCGCTATATGCTGGCCCGGGCGCAGGCGGTGCTGCTGGTGGCCACCGAGACACGGGCGGCGGGTGCGGTGGAGCCGCGGTCCGCGGCGGAGGCCGCCGGCGCGCCTGCCGACACCTCGGTGCCGCCGTTGCTCGGCTATGTGCTGGTGCTGTTCAATCGTGCCACGTCGGTGGCGCGGCTCTACTCCATCGCGGTGGACGCGCGCGCCCGTGGCCGCGGTATCGGTCAGGCGCTGGTGGCGGCCGCCGAGCGTGCCACCTGGGATGCGGATCGTGCCTATCTGCGCCTGGAGATCCGCCGCGACAATCTGCCCTCCCAGCGGCTGTTCGAGGGGCTCGGCTATCGGCGCTTCGGTGTGCTGTCCGACTACTACAACGACCACATGGAAGCGCTGCGCTACGAGAAGCAGCTCTCGCCCGACCCGGCGCAGGCGCCGGCGCGTGTACCCTTCTACGAGCAGACGCTGGACTTCACCTGCGGTGCCTCGTCGCTGATGATGGCCATGCACGCGCTGGACCCGTCCGTGACTCTGGACCGCACCCTGGAGCTGCGCATCTGGCGCGAGGCCACCACCATTTTCATGACCTCCGGCCACGGCGGCTGCGGCCCTTTCGGTCTGGCGCTGGCGGCGCACGCCCGCGGCTTTCGGGCGGAGGTCTTCGTCAACGACCGCGGCGTGCCGCTCATCGACTCGGTGCGCAGCCCGGAAAAGAAAGAGGTCATGCGCCTGGTGCACGAGGATATGCTCGCCGAGACCGCCCGCGCCGGCATCCCCATCACCTACGGCACGCTGGGGCTGGACGCGCTGGAGGCGCGCTTCGCCGCCGGCGCCGTGCCGCTGGTGCTCATCAGCAGCTACCGCATCTATGCGGAGAAGTTCCCGCACTGGGTGGTGGTGACCGGCTTCGACCGCAGCTTCGTCTACGTGCACGACCCGTTCGTGGACTACGAGCAGGGCGAGTCGCCGCTGGATTCCATGAACATGCCCATCCAGCAGGCGGAGTTCCGGCGCATGGCCCGCTACGGCCGGGCGGGGCTGCAGGCCGTGGTGCTGGTGTCCCAAGCCGGGAGCAAGTCCGGCAGCAGGTCCGGGCACAAGGCCGCGAGCAAGGCCGGGAGCAAGCCCGGAGCGCACGCCGATGGCTGAGCATGTGCTGCTCGTGGAGCAGCCGGCGGACTGGCGGGCGAGCTTCCCGCGGCTGAAGGTGGTCACCGCCCGCGAGTATCTGGCCGGCGGAGAGGAGTGGTCCGCACGGCGGCGGCTGCACCTGGTGAACCTGTGCCGCGGCTATCGTTATCTCAGTGTCGGCTACTACTGCTCGCTGCTGGCGGAGGCGCGCGGGCACCGCGTGCTGCCCGGCGTCGAGACCATCCAGGACCTGTCCAGCCGCGGGCTCTACGGGCTCGCGCTGGATGCCTTCGAAGTGCCGTTGCGGCGCCTGCCGCGGCGCACCTCGCCCGCGTCGGAAGGGCTCAGCCTGACGGTGCTGTTCGGCCAGTGCACCGAGCCGGATCTGCCGCCCGCGTTCCAGCAGCTGGCGCGGCGCGCGTTCGAGACCTTCCGCTGCCCGCTGCTGCGCCTGGAGCTGAAGCACGCCGGCGGCTGGCGGGTCACGGGCATCCGCGCGCTGACGCTGGACCGGCTGCCGGCGGCGGAGGAGCCGGCCTTCGTCGCCGCGCTGGAGGGCTATCTGTCTCAGCCTTGGCGGCGGCGGCGCGCCCGGCAGACCTATCGCTACGACCTCGCGCTGCTGCACGACCCGGCCGAGGCGCTGGCGCCGTCCAACCCGCGCGCGCTGAAGCGCTTCCAGCAGGCCGGCCGCGCGCTCGGCGTGAACGTGGAGCTCGTCACGCGCAAGGACTACGGCCGCCTCGCCGAGTACGATGCGCTGCTGATCCGCGAGACCACGCGCATCCACCACCACACCTTCCGCTTCGCCAAGAAGGCGGCGAGCGAGGGCATGGTGGTTATCGACGACCCGGTGTCCATCCTGCGCTGCACCAACAAGGTGTACCTCGCCGAGCTGCTGGAGGCCCGCGGCGTGCCGCGCCCGCGCACGCTGATCCTGCGCCGCGAGACGCTGCTGGACGTGGAGGCGGTGATCCCGTACCCGGTGGTGCTGAAGATCCCGGAAGGCTCCTTCTCGCGCGGCGTGTTCAAGGCCGCCGACCGGGCGCAGCTCCTGGACATCGCCGGGCGACTGTTCCGCGAGTCGGACCTGATCCTGGCGCAGGAGTATCTCTACACGGAATACGACTGGCGCATCGGCATCCTCGGCCGCCGCCCGCTCTATGCCTGCAAGTACTTCATGAGCCGCGACCATTGGCAGATCGTCCGCCACGACGCCGACGGCGGCCACGACGAGGGCGGCTTCGAGACCGTTGCCGTGGATGCCGTGCCGGCGGACGTCGTCGGCGTTGCACTGCGCGCCGCGAACCTGATCGGCGACGGTCTCTACGGCGTGGACGTGAAGGCCACCGCGCGCGGCGCACTGGTGATCGAAGTGAACGACAACCCCAACCTGGACGCCGGCATCGAGGACAAGGTGCTGGGCGAGGGGCTCTACCGGGCCGTCCTCGCGGAGATGGTGGCGCGGTTGGAGCGCCAGCGCAGCCCGGAGCCGCAGGCCGGGCGGGGAGGGCGCGGCGCATGAGCGCGGACGACCGGCAACGGCGGGAGCCGGCGGCGTCGCCTGCGGAGCTGGCGGCCGCGCTGGCCCGCTACCGGCCGCTGTTCGGCGACGTCGTGGACGACTGGGACGGCTTCATCGATGCCCTGGCGCGGCCGCTGGCCACTTGTATCTGGAGCCATCCAGGCCGCATCGACGGGGCACGTCTTGCCGGCTTGCTGGAGGAGCAGGGCGTGCCCGCGGCGCCGGTGCCCTGGCTCGCCAGCACACCCGGCACGGCGCTGCTGCTGCCGCCGGCGTTCAAGCCCGGCCAGCACTGGTGGTACTGCGCCGGGCTCGCCCATGCGCAGGAGGCCGTCTCGCAACTGCCGCCGCTGCTGATGGACCTTGCGCCCGGCCAGCGGGTGCTGGACCTGTGCGCGGCGCCCGGCGGCAAGACGGCGCAGATCGCGCTCGCGCTCGGCAACCGCGGCACCGTGCTCGCCAACGACTTCGCACCGGAGCGCATCGCGGCGCTGCAGGGCAACCTGGACCGCCTCGGTGTCGTCAACGTCAGCACCACTTGGGCCGACGGCGGCAACTACCCGGCCGCGGCCGGCCCCTTCGACCGCATCCTGGTGGATGCCCCGTGCTCCAGCGAGGGCACGCTGCGGCGCAACCTGAGCCTGGTACGCAAGATCGGCCCGGAGCGCAGCCAGCGCATGGCGAGCCGCCAGCGCGCGCTGCTGCGCAAGGCGGTGCAGCTCTGCCGGCCGGGCGGGCGCATCGTTTACTCCACCTGCACCTTCGCGCCGGAGGAGAACGAGCTGGTGGTGGCGGACATCCTCGCCGAGCAGGACGGCCGCTTGCGGCTGATGCCGGCGCCCGTGTCCTCCCGTCTGCCGGGGCTGGTGAGCGGCCCGGGCGTGACCCGCTGGCAGGGCCGCACGCTGCCGGAGGAGCTGGCGCACTGCCTGCGCGTGTGGCCGCACGCCAACGACACCGGCGGCTTCTTCATCGCCGTGCTGGAGAAAGGGGCGGATGCGCGCGGCCTGCCGCAGCCCGAGGCGCTGGCGCTGCGGTTGGAGCCGGACGACGCCGCCTGGTGCACCGGGGTGGCGGAGCACTACGGCCTGCCCGAGCCCGTCGAGGCCGCCTACCGCATCCAGCGCCAGTCCCGCCGCGGCCTGCACCTGGCGGCGGCGGACCACGCCCCGCCGGCGGCACCGGCACCCCAGGGCAGCGGGGTCTTCTTCCACCGCACCAACGTACGCCCACCCAAGCTCACCACCGCCGGTGCGCAGTTGCTGGGCGCCACCGCCACCCGCCAGGTGCTGGACCTGGACGCTCCCGCCGAGCGGGACGCCCACCTGCGCCGCGAGACGCTGACCCCGACCCCGGCCCAGCGCGCCGCCTGCCACCCCGGGCAAGTCATCGTCCGCCACCGTGGCTGGCCGCTCGGCGTGGCGGTGCTGCACCGCTCGGGCGATCTCGAGAGCCTGTTCCCGCGCAAGTGGAGTGGCTGTACCGCCGGCGGGTGAGCGCCGCCCCGCTCGAGCGTCGTCTACGCCGCGGCGGGTCGGTCGGGCGGAGGAACGAAGCCTGACGGGCGTGCTATGTCACCGCCTGTTTGTCGGGCCTCCTTCGTCGGCCCGACCTACGGCAGCCGGGTATCACGAGCTCCTCAAGCTGTGTGCTCGCCATGCTACCCGATGCGTCTGTCTCCGGCCGCGGTCATCGCGCCGTCATCGGGATGCATTCACATCGCGGTAGCATACCGGCCACGGCGTCCGTACCCATGCCGGAGGTACCCGCGCGACGCCGACGCCCGCCCGACCCGTATGAGCCCGGAGGCCGCAGATGAATGACACCGAGCACGAGCAGGTGGCGAAGCCGGCAGTGGCGCTGGTCTGGCGCTCCGTCGGAGGCTCGGGCATCAGCGACGATCTGGACGAGCACAATGCCGCCGTGGTGGCCGAGCTCGCGCGTCTGATCAAGGCCGGCGAGAAGGACGCGGTCAAGCATGCCATCAAGCGCTGGCCACCCCAGCACCTGCTGGCGCTCATCGTCCATCTGCCCATCAAACGGGCGCGCAAGCTGCTGGGGTGGTTGGACAAGCTGCAGACCCGGGTCGTCGCGGAGCTGAACCCGGCCTTCCGCTCCGCGCTGCTGGAGGATGCCACCGTGCAGCGGCTGGTGGAGGTACTGGACGGCCTGGAGCCGGAGGAGGCCGCCGATCAGCTCGAAGACCTGCCGGAGGAGGTGCAGCTGGAGGTGCTGCCCAGGCTGGAGCATCGCGCCGCCATCGAGTCCCTGCGCGGTTACCACGACGACTCCGCCGGCAGCATCATGAGCCGCAAGTTCGTCGCCGTGCCACCGGGCTGGACCGTGGGCCAGGTCGCGCACGAGATCCGCGCCAATGCCCGCGCCATCGAGAAGCTCTACGCCGTCTACGTGGTGGACGCCCGCCACCACCCGCTGGGCTACCTGCGCCTGCGCGACCTGTTGCTGTCGCCCAAGGAGGCGCGGGTCTACGACGTCATGAACACCGACTTCATCGCCGTCGGCCCGGACACGGACCAGGAGGAGGTGGCCAATATTGCCGACCGCTACGAGCTCTCGGTCGTGCCCGTGGTGGATGCGGACGGCCGGCTCATCGGCCGCATCACGCCCAAGCAACTGCGCCGGGTGCTGCGCGAGGAGGCCGAGGAGGATCGCAACATCATGGCCGGCCTGCCCGCCGATACCCGCCCGGACGAGTCCATTGCCCGCATCGTGCGCGGGCGCATCCCGTGGCTGCTGATCGGTCTCGGCGGCGCCAGCCTGTCGGCGGCCGTGGTGGGCTCCTTCGAGGACCAACTCGCCCGGGCCGCGATCCTGGCGAGCTTCATCCCCATCGTCATGTCCATGGCCGGCAACGCCGGCATCCAGGCCAGCACCGTGGCGGTACAGGGGCTGTCCACCGGCACGGTCAAGTTCGGCGACCTGGGCTGGCGGCTCGCCAAGGAGCTGCTCGCCGCGCTCGCCAACGGCGTCATCGCCGCGCTGGTGCTGGTGGCGCTGGTGATCGGTGTCGCGCAGATGACGGACTTCGATGCCCCCGCGGTGCTGGCGGCGAGCGCGGGGCTGTCGCTGATGACGGTGGTCGTCATTGCCGTCACCGTCGGCGCCACCGTCCCCATCGTGCTGGACAGGCTCGGCATCGACCCGGCCATGGCGACGGGCGTGTTCATCACCACCGGCAACGACATCTTGTCGGTGATGATCTTCTTTCTGATGATGTCGCTGTTCTACCTGCCGCTCTTGGACTGAGCCGGTCGCACGCCGGCGACCGCTGCTGCCGGGCATCCCCGTCGTTGCCTGGAGGCGGCCGGCCGCCGCGTGCTAGCCTCTTGGGCTTTCCGCGACCCTGCGATGCCCGTGTCCGATCTCCAACTGCTGAACCAATTGCTGCGTCTGCTCGCCGAGCTCACCGAAGACTCCGAGGGCTACCTGGAGCGTGAGGACGACTTCCAGCGCTGGTACAACCGCGGCTATGCCAACGGCATGGCGGCCGCGCTGACCGCGCTCGGCCATGGCGAGGCGGTTGCCCGCACCGTCGAGCCCGACCCCTACGACCGCGCCCGCGACCAGGACCACCTGCCCTGGGGCAAGGCCTACGAGCATGGCCGCGAGATGGGCGAGCGGGAGACCCACGAGGTTATGTGAGCCCGTGTGTGGAAGCGGCACTCCCGGCGTGGGAGCGGCACTCTCGGTGCCGCGACTCGCCCGGAAAGCGGCAGATCCATAAGGCCATGTGACCCCGCGGCGCGCCATCCCCACCGTAACGAGCACCAACACGGACCGCCACGCCTGCATAATGGCAGACGCCCGCGGTGCCGCCCCGCCGAGATCGCGCCGGGGACGGCGCTGCCACAGCCGCCGCTTCATCGAGCCACGAGCAACACCATGCCCAAGTTCGTCTCCTTCAACATCAACGGCATCCGCAGTCGCCCACACCAACTGGAGGCCATCAAGGCCAAGCTCGACCCGGACGTCATTGGCATTCAGGAGTCCAAGGTAGCCGACGATGCCTTTCCCGAGGACATGATCCGCGGCCTGGGCTTCGAGCCTCATTATCACGGGCAAAAGGGCCACTATGGCGTCGCGCTGTTGTGCAAGCACCCGCCCGTCAGCGTCTGCAAGGGCTTCCCCACCGACGCCGAGGACGCCCAGCGCCGCGCCATCACCGGCAAGTTCACGCTGGCGGACGGTGAAACCATCACCATCATCAACGGCTATTTCCCGCAGGGCGAAAGCCGCGACCATCCCACCAAGTTTCCGGGCAAGGAGAAGTTCTACGCCGACCTCGACACCTATCTGCGCGAGCACTACCGCCCGGACGAGCCGTTGATTGTTATGGGGGACATGAACGTCGCGCCGCTGGATGCCGACATCGGTATCGGCGAGGACAACGCCAAGCGCTGGCTGCGCAGCGGCAAGTGCAGCTTCCTGCCGGAGGAGCGCGACTGGCTCGAGACCATCACGGACTGGGGCCTCATCGACGCCTACCGCGTCATCCATCCGGACGTCACCGACCGCTTCAGCTGGTTCGACTACCGCTCCCGCGGCTTCGAGCGCGACCCCAAGCGCGGGCTGCGCATCGACCTGATCCTCATCACCGAGCCTGTGCGAGAGCGCCTCAAGGACGCCGACATCGACTACGACATCCGCGGCCTCAACAAGCCCTCCGACCACTGCCCCGTCTGGATCGAGCTCGAGTAGCCGCGAGCGAGCCGTGGAGCGTCGGCTTCCAGCCGGCACCCGCGCGGCGACAGCCGTGCTCATGCACTTGGTTCTGTCCCCTCGGCCAGAGGGCGTCGAGGCGGTACGTCAGTCGATGAGCAGAACCTTGGCACCGCGGACGGGGCCGCGCTTGAGCTCCAGGAGGGCGCGGTTCGCCTCTTCCAGCCGATAGGTCTCAACCTGTGGCCGCAGCGGAACCTCCGCGGCGATGGGTAGGAACTCGGCGATGTCCTGGTGGGTCACGTTGGCCACCGTCTTGATCTCCTTCTCCAGCCACAGGTGCTTGCGGTAGCTCAGGTGCTGCAGGTAGTCCTTGTCGCCGGCCTCCTTGCGGATCGCATTGATCACCAGGCGGCCGCCGGGCACCAGATTGGCCATTGCCTCCACCACCGGCTTCCACGCCGGCGTCGTGTCGATGATGGCATGCACAGGCTTCGGTGAGCGGTCCGTCGTGTCGCCCGCCCAGACCGCCCCCAGCTCCAGCGCGAATTCCCGCGCGTCGGCGTCACGGGCGAATACGTAGACCTCGGAATTGGGGTGCGTCTGCCGCAGGATCTGCAGGACGATGTGGGCCGAACCGCCGAAGCCGGTCAGGCCGAGCCGCTGGCCGTCCTCGAGGCCGGTGAGCCGCAGCGCCCGGTAGCCAACCCCGCCGGCACACAGCAGGGGGGCGGCTTCGGCGTCCGAGAACACCTCTGGAATGGGATAGGCGTAGGTCTCGGGGACGGTCATGTACTCGGCGTAGCCGCCGTCGACATCGCGGCCGGTCGCCTCGAAGTCCGGGCTGAGATTCTCGTCGGGCTCGCCGGAGGACGCGTGGATCCAGCCGACACCGACACGGTCGCCAACGGCGAAGCGGGTCGCGCTCTTCCCAATCTTGTCGACCCGGCCCACGATCTCGTGCCCGGGCACGACGGGGAGTCGCGGCGGGGCCGTGCGTCCCTCGATCTCGTCGAGCTCCGTGTGGCAGACGCCGCAGGCGGAGACCCTGATCCGGACCTCGCCGGGTCCCGGCTCGGGGTCCGGGAGCTCGACGGATGCCAGCGGCGCCTCGTCGTCGGCCAGTGAGACGATGCGGTCGATTACCATTGCGCGCATGATGTCTGTCCTCCGGGGGCGGGGTGCTGTTCTCCTTAACGCTATAGGGTGAATCAGCTTCGTCAAGCCAAGCGTTTCTGCAGAGAAAGCGCGGTAACGAGCGCGGCGGCATCGACGGCAGCTTGCGTACGGCAACAGGGGAGCTGTAACGATGGCGCCCAATCGTCTCGCGACACCGCCCCGAAGGTGGTTCGCGGCTCGTCCGAGACTGGACAAGCGTCTGCTGTAGAGTGGGCAAAGCGATAGCGTGTCCACCAGGGTGTGGCGCCGACCGCCTGCAGGATGGGCACGCTCCGCTTTGCCCCTCCTACGCGGCTAGGTGTTTCATTCGTGTCCGTCGTAAAGTCAGGAGACATCCCGCTCCCGTCGGCTTGCCGACACCGGGTCGGGGTGCCCTGCTGTCGGCGTGAGGTGCTCCCGCCTGACTCGCCGCGGACAGCGCTCTACTCCCAAAAACATGCGTTTGTCAGGCGTTGGCTGCGGGGGCGAGGGCCGCATATCCGGCTGATCGGGCCTGCGCCAGCCGTCAACGCCTGGACGGAATTCGCGGGCGGCTAGGGAAATCGCCGAGCGCTGGATGGTGACAATGATTTGGGTTCGAAGGATCGAACGTGGCAATGTAATAGGCCTGACACCTCGGTCCGGCGCCTGCGTGCCGGGCCCGCATCTGCCGCGAACCGGGACAAAGCCCGAGAGGAGCCTATGACCCACTACGTCCACGAGCGCACGGCGAAAGAGAAGCACGTGCTGGCGAAGAAGCTTCAGAAGGTAGAGCGCGACGCGCGCCGCAAGGCGATCCGCGAGCGCGACCGCCTGGTCGGCCTGCAGGTCACACCGACGGCGTCGGTAGAAGACGACGCCCCGCGCCGGGAGCCCGGCGACGACAACTGGAGCGGCTTCGGCTTCGACCTGCATCCACACGTGACCTTCGTTTCCAGCTTCGTGCTCATCGTCTTCATCGTGCTGACGCTGATGTTCCATCAGCAGGCGGACGCCTTCTTCGACGACGCCATGTCCATCATCACCGGCACCATGGGTTGGTTCCTGATCCTGGTGGTGAACATCTTCATCCTGGCGGCGCTGTACTTTGCGCTCGGCAAGTTCGGCAGCATCCGCATCGGCGGCGCCGACGCCAAGCCGGAGTTCTCGACGCTGGCCTGGTACGCGATGCTGCTCAGCGCCGGCATGGGCATCGGGCTCATGTTCTGGAGCGTCGGCGAGCCCATGTTTCACTACCAGTCGCCGTCGCCGATGTTCGGCAACATCGCGCCGAACACGCCGGAGGCGGCGCAGGCGGCCATGGGCGTGACCTACTTCCATTGGGGCATCCATCCCTGGGCCATTTATGCCATCGTCGGCCTGGGGCTCGCCTTTTTTGCCTTCAACCGCGGGCTGCCGCTCACCATTCGCTCGGTGTTCTACCCGCTGCTGGGTGAGCGCATCTACGGCTTCTGGGGCAACCTGATCGACGTCCTGTCGGTGCTGGCGACGCTGGTGGGGCTCGCCACGTCGCTCGGTCTCGGCGTGCAGCAAGTAAACGCGGGGCTCAACCACCTCTTCGGCATCGGCATCGACACCAAGACCCAGGTAATCCTGATCGCCATCATCACGAGCTTCGCGACCATGTCGGTGTTCGCCGGGCTGGATTCCGGCGTCAAGCTCCTGAGCCAGGCCAACATGGTGATGGCCGGCGTGTTCATGCTGTTCCTGCTGCTGGTGGGGCCGACGGTCTACATCCTGAGCGGCTTCACGCAGAACCTGGGCTACTACCTGACCATCTTCCCCGAAATGAGCCTCTGGACGGAGACCTTCCGAAACACCAATTGGCAGGGTTCCTGGACGGTGTTCTACTGGGCCTGGTGGATCTCCTGGTCGCCCTTCGTGGGCATGTTCATCGCGCGCATCTCCAAGGGCCGCACGGTCCGGGAGTTCATTTTCGGTGTCATCGTGATACCGACGCTGCTGTCGTTCGTCTGGATGTCCGTATTCGGTGGCACGGCGCTGAACCTCCAGGCCCATGGCATCGCCGACATTGCCTCCGCCGTCAATGACGACGTCGCCAAGGCGATGTTCGCAATGCTGGACAACTTCCCGCTGCACCATGTCCTGTCCGGCATGGCCGTCATCCTGGTGGTGATCTTCTTCGTCACCTCCTCGGACTCGGGCTCCCTGGTGGTGGACCACCTCACCTCCGGCGGCAAGCTGGACTCACCCACCACCCAGCGTGTGTTCTGGGCCGTGATGGAGGGCGTGGTGGCCGCCGTGCTGCTCATCGGCGGCGGGCTGACGACGCTCCAGACCGCTTCGGTCAGCACGGGCCTGCCGTTCGCCTTGGTGCTGCTGGTGGGGGTCTATTCGCTCTATGTTGGCCTGAGCCAGGAGCTCTATGTCGAGAACGCGGTGCAGAAGGCGGTGGCCGCCGCCGAGAGCGACCACCTGCTCAAGGAGGCGGTGGAGTCCGTGGTGCAGGGGGACGACGCTGCGGTAGCGGAGCCGGCACGACCCGCCTAGCAAGGACGCCTCTCCGACCGTGCTCAGGGACGCGGCATGCGGCGGCCGTGTCCGGACACTGGCGCTAGAAGCTGGCGCCCGCAACTGCTGGCGCAGGCACACCCGCGCTCCAGGGCGCGGGCTGCCGCTGCGGTTGTGGGACAATCGGCGGATGTTCTGCGACGTGAATCGGGAGTCGAGTATGAGCGAGCCGTCTTCGGGTTATGGTCAGCCGGTGGAGGCGCCGGCGCCGGTGGCACCGGCCGCGGAGGTGTCGGGCAACGACATTGTTGCGCTGGCGGATGCGCCGCCCGCCGAGCAGCAACAGATCAAGTCGCTGCTGGCGGAACTGGACATGACCGACGCCAGCTCCATCATGCATTTCGGCGCCAGCGCCCAGCAGCAGCTCACGGCGGTGTCCGACCAGATGCTGGAGGGCGTGCGCAGCAAGGACACGGGCGCCGCGGGCGCGACCCTGAGTCAGATGGTGGGCACGCTGCGCGGCTTCGACGTCGAGGCGTTGGACCCGAACGCGAAACCGGGCTTTCTCGCGCGGCTCTTCGGCAATGCCGGCAAGCCCATCGTCAGGTTTCTTCAGGAGTACGAGGAGGTGCGCGACCACATCGAGCGCATCACCATCGACCTGGAGCGGCACAAGACGCGGCTCTTGACGGATGTCACGAGCCTGGACCGGCTCTATGACGCCAACCTGGCCTACTTTCGCGAGCTGGAGCACTACATCGCCGCCGGCGATGCGAAGCTCGCGGAGCTGGACCAGGAGACTATCCCCAAGCTCGCCACCGAGGTGGAACGTGCCAGTGACATGGTGGCGGCGCAGAACCTGCGCGACCTGCGCGGCGCCCGCGATGACCTGGAGCGACGGGTGCATGATCTGAGGCTCACGCGTCAGGTGGCCATGCAGGCGCTGCCGAGCATTCGCTTGGTGCAGGAGAATGACAAGGGGCTGATCAACAAGATCAATTCCACGCTGGTGAACACCGTGCCGCTGTGGCGACAGCAATTGGCGCAGGCCATCACCATCTACCGCTCCGGGCGTGCCGCCGAGACGGTCAAAGCCGCCACGGACCTCACCAACGAGCTGCTGCGCGCCAACGCCGAGAACCTGAAGCAGGCAAACGTGGAGGCGCGCCGGCAGATCGAGCGCGGTGTGTTCGACATCAAGACCGTCAAGCAGGCCAATCAGGCGCTGATCGAGACCATCGAGGAGAGCTTGGCGATTGCCGACGAGGGCAAGCGCGCCCGCGCGGCGGCGACAGCAGAGCTGACGCAGATGGAGTCCGACCTGCGCAAGACGCTGGCGGCGGCAAGCGCGGCGACCTCGGGTCAGCAGCGAACGGCGCCGCGGTAGCTTACCTGAGGCCGGGAGCTCGCGCTGGCTCGCATTGAGCCTCGCACCCGGGTCTCGCAGACGCCGCCGGTGGGGCATCGAGCCGCGCCGGCGGCGGGCCGAGTGCAACTCGGCGCCCCCAGGGTAGGTTGTGCCGGCGAGGCCGAGCCGGCTGATGCGGCGGGTGCGCGGTGTCGGGCTTCGCTGTCGCTTAGCCCGATACGGCGCTCAGCAGCGGAACAGACCGCCCAGGTCGATGCGGTAGCCGGGCAATGCCGCGACTGTCACCTGGCTCAGGTCGTTCGCCTCCGCGACGGTTTGGTAGCCCTCGGCAGAGGGCTCGCGGTACATGCTCAGCTTGCCTGCCGGGATGTCCACGAGCCAGGACTCCTGCACGCCGGCGGCGGCGTACAGTGGCAGCTTCTTCTCCCGGTCGTAGCGCACCGACGATTCGGCCACCTCCACCAGCAGCAAGATGTCGTTGGGGACCGGATAGGCGCTGGCGTAGAAGTCATCGCGCGGGCGCAGCAGCGCAATGTCCGGCTGCGGTAGCGAGAAGTCGCCGATGCGGATCGGGTTTTGGACGGACAGAATGACTTGATCGCCGAGCAGACGACTGAATAGATTGGCGACGCGGTTCACTGCGCCGGAATGCGGGATGCCGATCGGCGGCATATCGATGATCTCCCCGTCGATGAGCTCCACCCGGTCGTCCTCGGTGAGGATGCCGGCTTCGCCCATGCGCAGGTACTCCTCGACGCTGAAGCGGTAGCGGTGATAGAGGTCTTCGGCGGTGGCGGACATGCAAAGGCTCCGGGCGCCTCTTGTTTGCGCAGAAGGAAATCACGCGGGGCAATTCAGTCTAGATCGCTGTTTGGCCAAGGGCCAAGGGTGGGGGGCTAGCCCTTTGCTCCCCGCGCTCGGCTCTAGGCCCTAGTGCTTCGCTGCGGAAATTCCGAGACGGGGCTCCCTCGTCGTCTTTGGCGTAATCGGAGTCGTAATCGAATATTCGCGCGGTTGAGACCACGATTACGACAACGACAACGACCAGAGACGGTCTTCGGACTGGCGCACTGTTGCCCCGGCACCTAGGCCCCTGGGCTCTTCTTCCTTGGCGGCAACAGATCCGTAATGGACCCGTGCGCCATTTCGGCGGCGAGGCCGATGGTCTCGTTCAGCGTCGGGTGCGGGTGGATGCTCATGCCGATGTCCTCCATGTCCGCGCCCATCTCCAGCGCGAGCACCGCCTCGCCGATGAGCTCGCCGGCATTGGGGCCGACGATGCCGGCGCCCACGATGCGCTTGGTCTGCGGGTCGAATAACAGCTTGGTGAGCCCCTCGTCGCGGTGGATGCCGAGCGCCCGGCCGCTGGCGGCCCAGGGGAAGACGCCTTTCTCGACCTCGATGCCCTTCGCATTGGCCTCGTGCTCGGTGAGGCCCATCCAGGCCACCTCCGGGTCGGTGTAGGCCACCGACGGGATGGTCAGCGGGTCGAACAGCGCGGGCTGTCCAGCGATGACCTCCGCGGCCACCTTGGCCTCGTGGGTTGCCTTGTGCGCCAGCATCGGGCCGCCGACGACGTCGCCGATGGCGAAGATGTTGGGCACGTTGGTGCGCATGTGCTGGTCCACGTGGATGAAGCCGTGCTGATCCACGTTGACGCCGGCCGCCTCGGCATTGATGAGCTTGCCGTTGGGGCGGCGGCCGACGGCGACCAGCACCTTGTCGTAGGTGGCCTCGCCCGGGGATTTGCCCTCGAACTCGACCTTGATGCCGTCCGAGGCCGCCTCCATGCGCGAGACCTTGGTCTCCAGCATGATCTTGCTGTAGCGCTTCTTGACGACCTTTTGCAGCGCACGCACCAGGTCCAGGTCGGCGCCGGGCATGAGCTGATTCTGAAGCTCCACGACATCGATCTGGCTGCCGAGGGCCGCGTAGACGCTGGCCATCTCGAGCCCGATGATGCCGCCGCCGACCACGAGCATGCGCGCCGGGATGCCGTCGATGGCAAGCGCGTCGGTGGAGTCCATGACCCGCGGATCATCGTGCGGAAAGCCCGGGATGCGGATCGGGCTGGAGCCGGCGGCAATGATGCAATGATCGAAGGAGACGGACACCTTGCCCTCGCGGCCGTCCACGCCGATGCGGTTTGGTGCCTCGAAGCGCCCGCTGCCCTGGACCACCTCCACGCCACGCTGTTTGGCCATGCCGGCCAGCCCGGACGTGAGCTTCGTCACGATCTTGTCCTTGCCGGCGCGCATCTTGTCGAGGTCGATGGTGGGTGGCGCGAAGGTCACGCCCATCGCGCCCATGGCTTTCGCCTCCTCGATGATGGCGGCCGTGTGCAGCAGCGCCTTGGACGGGATGCAGCCGACGTTGAGGCAGACGCCACCCAAGGTCGGATAGCGCTCGATGAGCACCACCCGCAGCCCTAGATCCGCGGCGCGAAAGGCCGCCGTGTAGCCGCCGGGACCGGCGCCGAGCACGGCCACCTGGGCGCTGAGCTCCTTGATGGGGGGTGAATCGGTCATGGGGCGCTCCGGGTGCAAATGGGTTGGGTCTGGTCAAAGGCGACGGGACGAGCCGTTAGGATATGCGCTAGCGCTGGCGTCGGTCACGGTCGCTTGCGTCTGCGGCGCGTATGGCTTGCATGGTCGCTCATCTCCCAACGGGTGAGCGATGGCGCAAGCCTGATGATGCTATCATTGCTGGCAAATGCGATCCGGGGAGATTCTTCAATGGCAAGCTTGGTTGTCAGAAATTTGGATCCGGACGTGGTTGCAGCACTCAAGCAACGCGCCGCCGCGTCCGGACACAGCGCCGAGGCTGAGCATCGCCTGATCCTCGAGCAGGCATTGCTCCGTCCGCGCAAGTGCTCGTTCGCTGAAGTGCTGTCGGCGATGCCGGACGTGGGGCAGGACGGCGACTTCGAGCGCATCGATGCGGCGGAGCCTGCTGCCGGTGTACTTGATTGACACCAACCTCATCAGCGAGGCGCGAAAGGGGGAACGCGCCGATGCCGGTGTGCGCTCCTTCTTCGCGGCGGCGGAGTCCGATGGTCGGCTGCTCTACCTGTCGGCGGTGACGATTGGCGAGTTGCGGCGTGGGGTCGAACTGATCCGCCATCGGCGCGATTTTCAACAGGCGCAACGGCTGGAGGCTTGGCTTACCACCATCGTTACCGACTACGGCGACCGCATCCTGCCGCTCGATGCCGATGTCGCCCAACTTTGGGGACGCCTGCGGGTGCCTCATGCCGAGCACATTCTCGACAAACAGATTGCCGCGACGGCGCTGGTCTACGATCTCACCCTGGTCAGCCGTAACACGGCCGATTTCCGGCAGACGCCGGTGCGGCTGCTGAATCCGTTCACCGGCGCACCGGACTGAGCGCGTCGGCTGGTTGCCGAGTGCACTCATGCGGAAGTATCGAGGTCAGTCTCAAGGCTGCGCGCGGCGCTGATCCGTGTCGCCCTCCAGGGCGACACGCGCTCGCCCCGGATAGCGAACGGCATCGACAATTCCAAGGCCGTGCACTAGACGCGGACGCCACAGGCGCCAAGCTGACGGCGCACGATCGGGTCGGTGCGGTTCTTCGAGGTCGCCGCCTTCATGAACACCACCACCCGGTCGATGTCGCGGACGACGCCGAGCAGGAAGCTCGGGTCCGGATAGCGGTCCTTCAGCGACTCGAACGCCATGTCCATCAGCGGCTCGTCGGCGCGGGCGATACCCACGGCGTAGGCCGTCGCGCAGGCGAGGCCCGGGTGGCGGTGGTGGATGCGGTCCGCGAAGCGCCGCCAGGACTCCAGCCAGCCCGTCCACTCCTGCGCCGAGACGCCCGCCCTGGCGGTGCGCAGGAACAGCACCACCTTGACGAACTCCGCCTGCCAGGGCCAGTCCGGCAGACCCGCCTTGCCCCGCAGCCGGTCGATGACCCGGCCGTGGTACATCTGGCAGTGGTCGCACTGGTAGTACAACGCCAGCGCGTAGGCGATGTACTCGCGCTCCAACTCCCCGAGGGTGAAGGGGTCTGACTCCCCGGGGCACCCGGAGAAGGTGTGTGCATGCAGCTCGTTCAGCACATCGTTGAACGGTTGCCCCTGGATGGACTCTCGTACGGCCCGCGCGGTCACGTCTCTCACCTCGTACAGCGTTGGTGGAACATCAGTATCCGGCGATATTGTCGATCTTGTGCCGCCGCCGGGGTATGTCTTGGGTCAGCGATCGGTGCCGCACCCGTTCGCGGATACTGGGGCTGGGCGGCCCGGGCTTGCCCTCGATCAGCTCGATCAGCGTTCGCAGACGCTCCACCGCGGCGGCGCCTCGAATCCGGCGCGGCGCGATCTGCAGCACCAGGGTTGGCGGGCCGCCCTTGATCCCGGCCGCGGTCTGCGCAGAAGGTCGCACGAGTGCTTCGCTGCGGAAATTCCGAGACCGGGCTCCCTCGTGGTCGTGGTCGTAATCGAATATCTGGACGGTTGAGATCACGATTACGACAACGACAACGACCTGAGACGGTCTCGGGACTTGAGCACCGGTGCACGAGCCAGGTCGGGGAGAGGTCGATGCTGGACCTGATTTCGAGCACGCATTGGCCAATAATGGGCGTCTCCTGAGTCGCGCCCTAAGGGGATTTTCGTGCAGCCAGTCTCTTTTCCGACCTTCCTCACGGTCCTGAGCGGCGTCTGCTGGACCCTGGTCTACATCGACGGCATTCGCCTGGGCTTCAAGCAGCACACCTATGCGATGCCGTTTTGGGCGCTCGCCTTAAACATCGCCTGGGAATTCTTGCACGCGGCCTTGGGTTATCAGCACGCGGGCCTCGCGCTGCAGACCGTCATCAACGGTGTCTGGGCGCTGTTCGACGTGGGCATCCTCTACACCTATCTGCGCTATGGCCGAAAATGGTTTCCGAAGGACCTGCCCGCCGGCGCGTTCATCCTTTGGACCTTGCTTGGGCTCACCACCGCCGCGGTCGTTCAGTACGGATTCGTCGTGGAGCTCGGGCTCGTGGCTGGCCGTGCGTACGCCGCCTTCCTGCAGAATCTCCTCATGTCGGTGCTCTTCATTGGCATGTTTGCTCAGCGCGCCGGCAGCGAGGGACAAAGCCTGACGATTGCCGTGAATAAGTGGGTGGGGACGCTGGCGCCGACCATCCTGTTCGGCGTTGTCGGCGCAAAGGGTTTCGACGGCCCGAACAGGTTCATCCTGGCCATCGGCCTGTTGTGCAGCGTCTTCGACCTGATCTACATCGCGCTGCTGGTCCGGGCAAAGGCCCGCGAGCGGCGCGGCGAGCCGAGCCGCCGCGCCGAGCGGGGAGAGTTGGGGTCAGTCTCGGTGGCAGATTGAACGCACCCGCCTGAGCAAACAGCATCGCCGCCTCGGCTCTGCCCGCAGACCCGGGGCCGCGCGATGGCCCGCTACAGCAACAGCCGCCGGATATCCCCCAGGAGACTCGCGAGCAGGGTGGTGAAGCGTACGCCGTCGGCGCCGTCGACGACGCGATGGTCGTACGACAGCGACAGCGGCAGCATCAGGCGCGGCGTGAACTCCTTGCCGTTCCAGACGGGCTTCATTTCGGAGCGGGAGACGCCGAGGATGGCGACCTCCGGGGCATTGACGATGGGGGTGAAGGCCGTGCCGCCGATGCCGCCGAGGCTGGAGATGCTGAACACGCCGCCCTGCATGTCGCCGGGCAGGAGCTTGCCGTCGCGAGCCTTGGCGCTCACGTCCATGAGCTCGCGGGCGAGGTCGAACAGGCCCTTCTTGTCCACGTCGCGCAGCACCGGCACCACCAGGCCGTTCGGCGTGTCCACGGCGACGCCGATGTGGGTGTAGTGCTTCATCACCAGGGACTCACCGCCGGCGCCGAGGGATGCCTTGAGGATGGGCATCTGCGCCAGCGCGCCGGCGACGGCCTTGAGCAGGAAGGGCATGAAGGTGAGCCTCACGCCGGCCTTTTCGGCGGCCGCCTTCTGATCCTTGCGGAAGGACTCCAGCTCGGTGATGTCCGCCTCGTCGAACTGGGTGACGTGCGGCACCGAGAGCCAGCAGCGGTGCAGATGCGCACCGCTGATCTTCTTGATGCGCGGCAGGGGCTGGGTCTCCACCTGGCCGAACTTGGCGAAGTCCACCTCCGGTGCCGCCGGCAACTGGAAGGGCAGGCCGGCGGCGGGTGCGGCAGGTGCGCCGGCGCTCAGGGTCTGCTTCACATAGCCCTGGACGTCGTCCTTGACGATGCGGCCCTTGCGGCCGCTGCCCTTGACCCGGTTGAGGTCTACGCCGAGCTCGCGGGCGAAGCGGCGCACCGCCGGGCTCGCGTGCGGGGTGCGGCCGCTGGCGATGGCTTGCATGTCCTCGGGGCGCGGCAGCACCGGGGCCTTGCGGCGCTCGGACTCGCCGGGCAGCGGGCCGGCTGCCCCGGGTGCTGTCGCGGCCTCGGGCTTTGGTGTGGCGGCCGGGGCCTGGGCGGACTCGGCCTCCTCGGCGGAGTTGTCCGGCTCGCTCGCTCCCGGCACCGGCGCGGCGCTGCCGAGCAGGGTCATCAGCAGGTCGCCCCGGTTGATCTGATCGCCAACCGTGACGGCGACGGATTGCACCTCGCCAGCGGCGGGCGAGGGGATCTCCATGGTGGCCTTGTCGGACTCCAGGGTCAGGATCGATTGATCCACGGCCACCTGGTCGCCGACGTTCACCAGCACCTCGATGACGGGGATGTCGGCGAAGTCGCCGATGTCGGGCAGCCTCACGTCCACCGCGGCGGCTGGTGCCGTCGCAGATGCTGCGGCGGGTGCGGTGGGCGCTGCCGCTGCGGTGCCGGCCGGTGGCGACTCGGCCGGTGCTGGCGTTGGTGCTGGAGTCGGTTCTGTCGCGGCTCGCTCTTGCTCGGCAGCGGCCGCGCCGTCGGTCTCGACGGTCATCAGCAGCGCTTCCTTGCTGATCTTCTCGCCGACGGCCACCTTGATCTCCTTGACGGTGCCGGCGACCGGGGAGGGGATCTCCATGGTCGCCTTGTCGCTCTCCAGGGTCAGCAGTGACTGTTCGGGCTCGATGGTGTCGCCGGGGGCGACCAGGATCTCGATGATCTCCACGTCGGCGAAGTCGCCGATGTCCGGCAGCAGGACGTTCTCTACGCTTGCCACGGTGCGTTCTCCTCGGTGCAGCTCTTGCAATGGCGGGTTGCGTCGGTCGCAAACAACACCGTGGTTAAACAGTGACCGGGTTCGGCTTGTCCGGATCGATCCGGTACTTCTCGATGGCCTCGCGCACGCGTCCGGGGCTGATCTCGCCCTCGTCGGCCAGCGCCTTGAGCACCGCGATGGCGATGTACCAGCGGTTCACCTCGAAGAACTTGCGCAACTGGCTGCGCATGTCGCTGCGCCCGTAGCCGTCGGTGCCGAGCGTGACATAGCGTCGGTGCAGGTAGGGGCGGATCTGGTCTGCGTAGGTGCGGATGTAGTCGGTGGCGGCGACGATGGGGCCCTCGGTCTCGCCGAGCTGCTCGGCCACAAAGGGCAGCCGCGGGCTCTCGTCCGGGTGCAGCATGTTCCAGCGCTCGGCGTCGATGCCGTCGCGCCGCAGCTCGTTGAAGCTGGTCACGCTCCAGACGTCGGCGGCGACGTCGAAGTCCCGCGCCAGCAGGTCCGCCGCGGCGATGACCTCCCGCAGGATGGTGCCGCTGCCCAGGAGCTGCACGCGGTGCTTGCCGGCCTCGGCCTGGCTGAAGCGGTAGAGGCCGCGGCGGATGCCATCCTCGGCGCCCTCGGGCATGGCCGGGTGGGGATAGTTCTCGTTCATGACGGTGATGTAGTAGAAGCAGTTCTCCCGCTCCTGGTACATCCGCCGCATGCCGTCCTGCACGATCACCGCCAGCTCATAGGCGAAGGTCGGGTCGTAGGTGACGCAGTTCGGGATGGTGGACGCCACCACGTGGCTGTGGCCGTCCTGGTGCTGGAGGCCCTCGCCGGCAAGGGTCGTGCGCCCGGCGGTGCCGCCGAGCAGGAAGCCGCGTGCCTGCATGTCGCCGGCGGCCCAGGCGAGGTCGCCCACGCGCTGGAAGCCGAACATGGAGTAATAGATGTAGAAGGGGATCATCGCCTGGCCGTGGTTGGCGTAGGCCGTGGCGGCGGCGATCCAGGACGACATGGCGCCGGCCTCGTTGATGCCCTCCTGAAGAATCTGGCCGTTCTTTTCCTCGCGGTAGTACATCACCTGGTCCGAGTCCACCGGCTCGTACAACTGGCCCACGTGAGAGTAGATGCCAAGCTGGCGGAACATGCCTTCCATGCCGAAGGTGCGCGCCTCGTCCGGCACGATGGGCACCACCAGCTTGCCGATCGCTTTGTCGCGGATGATCATCGAGAGCATCCGCACCATGGCCATGGTGGTGGACATCTCGCGGTCGGCGCTGGACTCCAGCAACTGCTTGAAGGTGTCCAGACCCGGAATCGGCAGCGGCGCGAAGTCGCCCTTGCGCGCCGGCAGCGGGCCACCCAGGGCCTCGCGGCGCTCCTGAAGGTACTGCATTTCCGGGCTGTCCGGTGGCGGCTTGTAGAAGGGCGCCGCGCCAATCTGGTCGTCGGAGATCGGGATGTTGAAGCGGTCGCGGAACGCCTTGAGCGCCGTCTCGCCCATCTTCTTCTGCGAGTGGGTGATGTTCATGCCCTCGCCGGCGATGCCCATGCCGTAGCCCTTGACCGTCTTGGCCAGGATCACCGTCGGCTGGCCTTGGGCGCGCATGGCGGCGGCATACGCCGCATAGATCTTGATGGGGTCATGGCCGCCGCGGTTGAGGCGCCAGATGTCCTCGTCGGTCATGTTGGCGACCATGTCCGCGAGCTCCGGGTACTTGCCGAAGAAGTGCTCGCGGGTGTATGCGCCACCCTTGGCCTTGTAGGCCTGGTAGTCGCCGTCCACGCACTCCTCCATGCGCTGGAGCAGGAGTCCGTTCTTGTCGCGAGCCAGGAGCGGGTCCCAGTAACTGCCCCAGATGACCTTGATGACGTTCCAGCCGGCGCCACGGAACACGGCCTCCAGCTCCTGGATGATCTTGCCGTTGCCGCGCACCGGGCCGTCCAGGCGCTGGAGGTTGCAGTTGACGACGAAGACCAGGTTGTCGAGGCGCTCGCGCGCGGCAAGCGAGATGGCACCCAAGGATTCGGGCTCGTCCATCTCGCCATCGCCGAGGAAGGCCCAGACCTTCCGCCCTTCCGTGTGCAGCACGCCGCGGTCGGTGAGGTAGCGCATGAAGCGCGCCTGATAGATGGCCATGAGGGGGCCCAAGCCCATGGACACGGTCGGGAACTGCCAGAAGCCCGGCATCAGCCAGGGGTGCGGATAGGACGACAGGCCATGGCCGTCCGCCTCCTGGCGGAAGCCGTAGAGCTGCTCCTCGCTGAGCCGGCCTTCCAGGAAGGCGCGGGCATAGATGCCGGGTGCCGAGTGGCCCTGGATGAACACCAGGTCGCCGCCGAAGTCCTTGTTGGCGGCGCGGAAGAAATGATTGAAGCCGACGTCGTACAGGGTCGCGCCGGAGGCAAACGAAGAGATGTGCCCGCCGAGCTCCGTGGACAGCCGGTTCGCCTGCACCACCATGGCCATGGCGTTCCAGCGCACGAAGGAGCGGATGCGCCGCTCCATGGCGCGGTCGCCCGGGAAGCGCTCCTGCTGCTGCACCGGGATGGAGTTCAGGTAAGCCGTGTTCGCGCTGAAGGGCAGGTAGGCCCCGGAGCGGCGCGCCTTGTCGATGAGGCGCTCGAGCAGGTAGTGGGCGCGCTCGATGCCCTCCTGCTCCAGCACGGCGTCGAGGGCGTCGAGCCACTCCTGAGTCTCTTGCGGGTCGATGTCGGGCTTATTGGCCATGGGCGTGATTCTGTGATCCTGGGGGCTGGGCCTGTGGCTGGACCCGTGGCTGGGCAGGGTGGCCTGGGCTTCGGCTTGGGCTTAAGCCTGGCGGCGCCGGCAACGGCTGCTTGCGGACCGTTGCCGCGGTGCCGGACAGGTTCCGGGCATGCGGCACGCGGACCTGGCAATGCCGCGCAAGCGCGCACGCTAACCCACGGCTGGAATATTGGCAAATACTGATGATTGCCGGGGCGAATAATGGCAGCCCCCAATATGACCCTTTCGGTCGGCCGCAGGGGCCGTGGGCTTGCTGGCATGCCCCCGCGGGCGTCGATCGTACCGCGAACGGGCCGGGCCGCGAATCGACCATGCCATTTGGCCCCGTCGGCTGGATGCCCGACATGACAAACCCCCGCCAGCGTACGCTGGACGGGGGTTTGGGCCGCCCGTGCCCGGGCGGGGCTGGACGCCAACGCGGCCCAAATTGACCGCGTCGTCGCCCGGGGTCGCTACGGGTGTCGCGTCACGACTTGGCCGGTGCCTCCGCCGCTGGCTGGGTCGAGGCGTCACCGGCCGGCTGCTCCGCGGGGGCCTGCTGCCCAGCCGGCGCGGCGGCTGGCGCCGGACCGTACATCGCGGGCCAGCCCCAGCCGCGGTGCGCGGCACGGCGGTGCTGCGACATCTGGCGCATCGCCTCGCGGCGGGCCGCGGCGCGCTGCTGCATCGCCTCGCGCCAAGCACCCATCTCCGCCTGGCGGGCCTCACGGTCGGCGCCGAAGGCGGCAGGCATGGACGGCATCTCCGGCATGTCGGGCATGCTCACGCCGGCCGGCAGGTCCGGCATGTCGGGCATCTCCGGCATGTCGGGAACTTCGCCGATCTTGGGGGGCTTACCGAAGGCCGGCATGTCGGGCATCTCGGGACGCAGGCTGGAGACGGGGCCGAACGGCGTCGGCGGGGCCATGCGGTCCATCCAGTCGCGCTGGTTGTCCATCATGCTCTTGATGGCCTCGCCCTGTTGCTCGGCGAAGTCACGCTGCTGATTCGCCATGGCCTCGAATTGTCCGGGGTTCATCGGACCAGCGCCCCAAGGGCCATAGCCGGAACCCCAAGGTGCGTACCCTGCATAAGGTGCATACGGGCCGGAAAAACCATAGGGGCCGTAGCCCGGTGCCAGCCACTGGGCGGTGGCGGTTGCGGCGGCCGCGGCGAGGGCGACGGCGGAGACGGAGAGTGCCAGCTTCTTCATGGATGCACACCTTCAGTAGGGTCCTGCCGGCGCGGCGGCCGTTATCGGCTCGGCAGTGCGCGCCGGGCTGGAGGGTTTCCGGGTCAGCAATGGTCGGTCTTGTTCTGCAGGCGATCCGCTAGGGACGCAGCGCGGCGTGCCGAACGGACGCCGTCCAGTATATAAGAAAAAGCTGAAATAGCAACCGCAAGCACCGAAGGTTCCGTCGTGCCGACAGGCGTCGGCTATGCCGCGACGGGCTGTGCCGAGATCGGGCGCACGTGTCGTGGGGTGCTGCCAGGTACACGGCGCGGTGACCGCGTTGCGCGGGCGCTGGAAGCCGTTGCCGTAAGGGTTCCCGTGGATCTCGCCTGCGCCCGATTGCGGCCATGTCGTTTACAATCCGCGTCTGCGGCAGCGCCGATCTCTCGGCGTTGCCCGTGCGGGGCAGGACGCCCGGCCATTTTCAGCGGCACAAGCCATTGAAAATGGAGGCGTTCGAGAGCCGCGTTTTCGAGCGCCGGGCCGATCATGGCCAAGATGGCCGATCATCGGCGTCTCCCTAGTTGATCACCAGGACCGATCCCTTTGCTGCAACTCCTCGCCATTGCCGGCGGCGGCGCGCTGGGCGCGCTGACGCGCTTCTTCGTCTCCAACGGCGTCTATCGCCTGCTGGGGCGGGACTTTCCCTGGGGCACGCTGAGCGTCAATCTGTTCGGCTCTTTCGCAATGGGGCTCTTGTTCGTGCTGCTGCTGGAGCGCAGCCTGGCGTCGGCGGAGCTGCGGGCGGCGATCCTGATCGGCTTCCTCGGCTCCTTTACGACCTTCTCCACCTTCTCGCTGGAGACCTTGACGCTGGTGGAGCAGGGCGACATGCTGCCGGCGCTGCTGAATGTCGGCGTCAGCGTGGTCGTGTGCATCGCCGCCTGCTGGGCCGGGATCATCGCCGCGAGGGCCATCTGAGCCCAGAGAGCTTATGAGCAAGACGCAATGCAACGCAGCCCCCGAGGCAAGCTCCGAGCCGGGTGCGGAGGTGGGGGCCACCGAGCAGACCCTGCTCTGGGCCACCATGGTGCGGGTGTACTTGAGCGAGTCCGACCACGGCCTGAAGCCGCTTCTCAAATGCCTGCACGACGAGCTCAAGGTCTGCGGCGCCACTGTAACCCGGGGCGTCGCCGGCTTCGGCGCGTCGGGCGTCGTCCACAGCGCCGGGCTGGTGGATCTGTCCTCGGACCTGCCGCTGGTGCTGGAGTTCTTCGACCGGCCCGACCGCGCGCGTGCCGCCATCGAGCGCATCAAGGACTTTGTTGAGCCGGGGCACGTGGTGTCCTGGAGCGTCAACGTGGAATGCAACGGGCGGCGCAAGCCCAAATAAGTCGCCATCCCGTGGGCGCGGCGTCCCCGCCGCGATCTGGCCGGCGGTGCAAAGGGCACGGCGCCCGGGCAGCGGACTAGGCATGCCGGTGCTGCGACCCCTCATCGCGCCGGGGACGGCGCTCCCACAAGATCATCGAGATCGAATCATGCTGGACCCGAAACTGCTCCGCTCGGACCTAGAGCACGTCGCAGCCCAACTTGCCCGTCGCGGCTTCACGGTGGACATCGCCCGCATCGAGGCGCTGGAGGGCCGTCGCAAGGGGCTGCAAACGGAGGTGCAGGAGCTCCAAAACCTGCGCAACACCCGGTCCAAGGCCATCGGCAAGGCCAAGGCGGCGGGTGAGGACATCGAGCCGCTGAAGGCGGAGGTGGCGCAGTTCGGCGAGCGGCTGAAGGCGCTGGACGCGGAGCTGGATGCGCTGCAAGCCGAGCTGCGGCAGATTGCGCTCGGCCTGCCGAACATCCCCGATGCGAGCGTGCCGGACGGGGCCGATGAGCGCGCCAACCGCGAGGAGCGCCGCTGGGGCGAACCGCCGGTGTTCGACTTCGCGCCCAAGGATCACGTGGACTTGGGCGTGCCGGCCGGCTGGATGGACTTCGACGCCGCCGCCAAGCTCACCGCGGCGCGCTTCGTGGTCTTGAGCGGCCCGCTCGCCCGGCTGCACCGGGCGTTGATCCAGTTCATGCTGGACGTGCACACCACCGAGCACGGCTATAGCGAGACCTATGTGCCGTATCTCGTCAACGCCGACAGCCTCACTGGCACCGGGCAGTTGCCCAAGTTCGCCGCCGACCTGTTCCGGGTGCCCAGTGGCCAGACGGAAGAAGGCGACGGCGGCCGGGACTTCTATCTCATCCCCACCGCCGAGGTGCCGGTGACCAACCTGGTGCGGGACGTCATCGTCGACGCCGAAGACATGCCGCGCAAGTGGGTGGCCCACACGCCCTGCTTCCGCAGCGAGGCCGGTTCTCATGGCAAGGACACCCGCGGCATGATCCGCCAGCACCAGTTCGAAAAGGTCGAGCTGGTACAGGCGGTGCGCCCGGCGGAGTCCTTCGACGCGCTGGAGCAGCTCACCGGCCATGCCGAGCGCATCCTGAAGCGCCTGGAACTGCCGTACCGGGTCGTCACCCTGTGCACTGGCGACCTGGGCTTCAGCGCGGTCAAGACTTACGACCTGGAGGTCTGGCTGCCGGGCCAGGATCGCTACCGCGAGATCTCCTCCTGCTCCAACTTCGCGGACTTTCAGGCGCGCCGGCTGCAAGCGCGCTGGCGCAACCCGGAGACGGGCAAGCCCGAGCTGCTGCA
>NZ_JAJDNQ010000105.1 GCF_022340605.1 Thiohalocapsa sp. | reverse complement strand
AATCTCGGGAAAATCAGGCTTACATCAGGAGCAGCACCTCCGTCGTCGCAATGAAAGTTGCCGCACCAATCCTTTAGCACACCGATGGACAGCACGCACCCAGAGGATGCCGTGACACGATAGCGACTCGCGCTCGATGCGGTGGGCGCAGCCTGCGTTAAACAAGGCCGCGAAGCAGTGACAAAGGGATGATCAACTGCACACGTGAGCGACTGGCACCGGCGCCTTTGCAAGGTCCACAGACCGGCTCGGCGCACAAGAAGCCCCGGGCATACGATCGGCCAAGATGTACCGTTCGCCCTCGACTGACTGGGATTGAGATCGCCCCTATGCCCGATACGACAGTGTCGCCGTTGCTTCCCGTGGCGGGCTTGGCGTCGCCGCCGGGATCAAACCGTCGTCATCCTGACCAATACCGTAGAGGTTCCTGCCGGCCATAATGACTCCGCTGCGGTCTTCGTCGGCGTGAACGCAGCGGAGCATGCGCTCGATCCGGTCCGAGGCGGGTCGGTCGCTTGGTGGCCCCAACCGACGCGCGGAACGCAAAGCATGTCGCTGGGACTTGTCGCTGGGTTGGCGATGGTCGCTGGAGGGATCGGCTTGGATCGCCGAGGGTATCGATACCGTGCCGGGCATGAGCAAGTTTCCGGAGTCGCGCTGTCGAGGGTTTTGCGTGGCACGGCAACGGGCTTCGGAACGTACCCGACGCCTTTTGTCGCACCAGACCGGAGGGCGGGGTGCACGCCTTCAGAGCGCGCGGAGCGCCACCGCCGAACCTGAGTTATGCCCCTAGCTACACATATTTTTCTATGCAAATTTTCATAAGTTATAATCCTTTTTTCTTATGAGGGAAAACCTTATCAGGTGCCAGCTACCGGGTTCAAGTAGTTTTTGGACAGCACGGAGACGACTGTCTCCGGCGCATCGCGCTCGCACACACCCGTGGCTGTCACGATGCCCAGCCCGCAACTGTTTGGAGCGCCCATGGCGTTGACACCGACATGAGACGCAGATGATTTGCCATCCCGGTGAAGACCGGCGCGGTACCCGAAAGCGGGCTTGGCGTTGGCCTGACACATGGTGCTTCGTGTCCCTGCGCTCCGGGATGGTGCGACAGACGAGCGAGTGGTGCCAAGGAAACGCCAGGCACTACGGCGTTTCCTTGGTCAGCGTATCCACTGCGTGGACCTGAGCCAGTGGCGCTACTGGCCCTGCGTCGAAGGCTCTACCCGACCACGTCGGGCTCCGCGCTGCTTCTCAACCGAGGGCACCGAGCGTGCTTTCGGCAGGAATTGTGAACACACGTCTAGGACTCAAAACAAAGTCTGGGGCTCGGAACAAGCTCTAACGTGGCGCAAGAACATTGCCTGAAAATTCCCCCAGATAATTGCCCGGTGGATTATAGCGACACACCCATGCCGGCCAGCTACAGCGGCTGGATTGCCCGCAGCCTACTTCCGTGGTGCCGCGCCACACGACCTGGGTGAAATGCCCCGTTGCCGAACTGAAGCCCGGGTTCGTGTAGTCATAGCTTGCTTCTTCTCCATACCAAGCATCGACGACGGATTGAACATCAGGGTAGCCCCAAGCCAGGTTCTCGCCATATGGCGTTGTGGCTGAATGACCGGATGGGCACGTATCGGCATAGGCCTGCGCACCACTGGCAATCGCGCTGGACCACTGCAAGGCCGGGGCGCCGTGCAGCGCTCGGTAGCGATTGTGCGCGACGAGCCATTGCTGAGCGACTGACCCACCGCTTGTATCCACCACGGGGCTCGCGTCCGGCACAGGGCTCTCTTCCGGCTCGACGCCCCATTCCACGATGCCGCTCTCCTCGTGAGGGTCAACGCCGTCGTATGTGGACCCGACTGCGACCTCTACCGAAGCGGTCGCCTCGCATTCTCCGCTCGCCGGTGCGCATGGGCTATTCCATACGAAATTCGCGCTTACGCCTTGGTCATTGATGCATTGCGCCGACCCGGAATGCTCCCTGCTATTGGCATCGACAGCGCAAGTCCAACCATCGCCAGGCAGCCAATCGGGCGCTCGAAATTCGACCTCATCGTCGACCGATCCTCTACCCGTGTACAAACCGACGTATACCCCTGCCACGACATCATTAACCGTTACGCCTATGGCGAATGCTATCAAACATGACGCCCACTTCATCACGGTTGCCTCCTCATTCTGTTGGATGATCAGCTCTGCACCAGGCCAAGCTGATATTTCATCAACCAGGTCACGTCTGTCAGGCTCTTGCAACAGATCACTCTTGCATAGCCACGGGCACCACGCATAGTTTCCATGACGTTTTATCGCGCATATTTTTTACCCTCTCCAGGCAAGCGATGATCTATCGGCGCTTCCCTTGCCGAGCGGAATGCGCGGCCGAACCGAACAACCTAAGCCTCTGAAAATTAGAGAAAGCTTAGGCCGTCGCATTGGCCTTGCGGACGCGTCCCTCACCGATACCCGCCCTGATACCGAACGGCGCGCGGGCAATACTTCGCCTGCCCCTGATGCGTGGCATGCACCAGCGGGTTCCTTTGCATCGACGGCGAGTCACAGTTGATCTGGCAAACCGGTCTCAGTGACACAGGACTACAATCGGAGCGGCCGCGCCTAGCGCCACACCGCAGCTACGTGCTTTAGCACTTCGCAAATACTTGCCAAGCGCTGTCCTGCGACTGATGTCATCCCGCGGACGACCGGATTGAACTTGCCGTTACGCCTCCCATGAGTTGGTCTGCGACCGCCAATCTGCGGACAAAGTAATCGTTGCGTGTATACGCGTAGCAGATAGAATGGCAGGCGTAAACCTTGACCACTCAAATTGCAGTGGTATTGTAGGCCGCACGAGGACACGAAACGCTTGAATGACCGTGGCGTGACCGATGGTTTGCAGCTTCGCTTCACACTGCCAAGGGCATTCCGTGAGGTAAATAGGGAGCTGCCGGAAGCCTCTTCGCGGCGAATAATACTTGAGAGATTAACTCGGGCAATTGACCTCCCAATGCAGAAATGCCCGGATATTTCTGTCAGTCAGTAAATGCTGAGTCGTCAGCCCGGTAATTGCTCCCGCGTGTCATAGAAGTACCTGAATATTGCTCCCGATCAACTGGATCCTGATTCGCCTTGGGCGCCGGCTTGTGTGGGCACGTGCGGAAACGATGGGATTTCCCTGTCGGTCCAGCATTCGCATCTGGCCAACAAGGGCGTCGGCTGGTCGCAATAGCCGTCCGCCGGCAGTGTGTCCTCGGTCGAGAGGTACTGAGTTGTAGTCCACTCGCCTACACGGTCGAAACGGGCTCGGCACGCATCGCCGCAACGAGTGAGCCGTAGAAGACGCGGGGCGTCACACTGCCCCCTCGACGCGCGGCTTCTCCCATCCCGGAGTGGATCAAAATTGTCGGGTACCGGGCTTCACGCGAGCGCTGGCTGTCGCTCCACGCGCGGTCCTGCCTCTGGCTGCGGATGCCGAACCGCGGTACTGTTCACACCGGTTGTTTCCCACGGTCCGAGTACCGTTCTTTAGCGTTCAGGAGCCAAGCTCAATGCCGACCCGTTCCCTTTCCATGACGTCTCGTACCCTCGGCTTCGTCTGCTGCTGGCTCGCCGGCGTACCGGCGCTCTCCGCTGACGAGAAGGCGGCGCGTTGGGATGCGCCTGTCATCGATGGCTATGGCTACATCAATCCGCTGCCAGGGGCGGCATTACAGCCGGACCCAGCGCAGCATTACAAGGTCGTGTTCGACGTGGCCAAGGGAGCGGAGAGTCCGCACGCCGTGAACCGGGGACTATGGCACGTGGCACGCACGGTCAACTTGTTCGGCCGCGACAACAAGCCGGCGCCAAATCTCGACATCGTAGTGGTGATCCATGGCGACGCCACCCGCTCGGTACTGAACGACGATGCATACAAGGCTCGCTTCTCGGCGGAAAATCCGGACGCGGACCTGCTGAGGAAGTTGGAGGCGGCCGGGGTCAAGGTCTATGTCTGCGGGCAGGCCATCGTCGACAGCGGGTACTACTACCAGAATGTCCGTGACGACGTGGAGGTGGTGCTCGCCGCGGTCGCGGCCGAGATCGAGCTCGCGACCCAGGGGTACGTGCTGATCTCGCTCTAGGAAGGCTTGGCCTCGGACCGACGGAGTCGTGATCGTCGCCCTGGCAAGCCGGCGGCGCTCATCGCTGTCGCTGTCGTTCTCGCTGTCGTTGTCGTAATAGCAGCCGGATCGGGGGCATCGATTACGACAACGGCATTTCCTCGACACTTTGTTCGAGACTTTCGGGGTAAGGGGCTAGCGCTGATCCTGTGCCGCGGGGAAGACCCTGGCAGGGCGCCAAATGGGCATCACCCCGGCACCCTTGCATCCTCCAGCAGATCGAGCAGAACAGCCAGACGACCCGGGAGTTGCCCTGCTTGGCCTTGCGCGCTGGCGACAAGCTCGCTCGCCAGCGCGTCCAGGGCGCGGGCGAGCGCAAACACCCGGACGATGTCTGCGCGTTGCCCCTCCTCCGCCGGCAGCAGCGTCGAGCCCGCGCTGGACGCCGCGTGAGCGGCGAGCAGGCGCTGGACGGTGTCGCGCCGCCATTGGGCCAGCGGCTCCGTGAGACGCGGGTGGAGATCGGGGTGCTCGCCTTGCATGCGCTGCCGGAGGTCGGCGACGGTGGTGTACAGGGAAAAGACAAGGGTGCCGAGATCCATCAGCGGCGGTTGCTTGGCGCGGCGCTCGGCTGCCGGGCGATGGAATGGGCCACCGGCATCGATGAAGACGGGCTCGCCCTCGGCCACCAGCACGCGGGCGAGGCGCAGGTCACCGTGGATGCGGCAGCGCATCGGGCCAAAGCCGTCGTGACTCCAGTCGGCGATGAGGTCGTAGATCTCGTCGTCGGCGGCGCGCAGGCGCTCCGCGCTGTCGGCGACCGCGGGCGGGAGCCGGGAGCCGTTCTCGCGCAGCGCGTCGAGCGTGCGGCTGGCAGCCACCCGCAGCCTTTGCCGCAAATGCTGTTGGTCGGTGGGCGCCGTGGGCTCGGGGCGGAAGGCGGCGCCGACAGATTCACGGCCGTTCGCGCCGGCGAGCGCCTCGTGCAGCTCGGCCACACGCGCGCCGAGCCGGCTCACCAGGTTCGAGAAGCCGAGCTGGGCCGGGTCGTCGCACCAGGCGTCGCCGGTGCCAGCGGCAAAGTGCTCATCGCTGAGGCGCCACAGCAGGTCGGCAACGCGGTGCTCCAGATCGCCCTGGTTCGGCACGTACTGCTCCAGCAGGGCCAGGGTGCAGGTTGGGCCGGCGTCGCGACGATAATCGACGTGGCCGGCGAGCGCGGGGGCGGCCGGGAAATCCACCACCTCGGTCAGGTGGCGGGCTATTTCCACCATCGGGTCCGATGCAAAGTCACTGGCGATGCCGGCGTCGGCCTCGGACGCGGTGTCGCCGCCGCCGGGCGCGGACTCGCGGCAGTGAAGCGTCTTCAAGATCAGCCGGTCACCGAGCACGGTCGCGTTGTCCGGGTCCTCGGCCAGGGGCTTCACCTGGGCATCGGCGCAGTCCCCCAGAAGCTCGCGGCAGACGGTCGTGGGTTGCAGCAGGAGCCGGCCGTCGCCCAAGGGCATCTCCGCTCCGCTGCCGATGGCGCAGGTCACGGCGCGCACGAAGCCGGCGTCTGCCAGGGCGTCGAACAGCAGTCCCGGCGTGGCCTGCCGGCGCACCTGGGCCAGCGTCGTCGCCGCCGCCGGTACCGTGCTCAAAGCGGTCTCCGGGCCTTCCCAGGTGATGGCAAGCGGCAGCAGGAGCCGCTCCACGTCACCGTCCGCGCCGGCCACGCGCAGCAGCATCAACAGCCAATCCCGCCATGGGGTGGCGGCCTCGATGACGACCGCCGGCGCCGCACCCTGGCTGCCGTCCGCGCGCGCGGCGAGGTGGGCCGGCAGCACTTGGTTCTGCAGCAGCGACACGGCCCGCAGCGCCGTCTGCCGACGCTCGGCACGGTCCGGCAGCAGGCTCGTCCAGCCCTCCGGCAGCACCAAGGTCTTGAGACGCGGGGTGGACACGCGCTCGTCGTGCCAGGCGGGGGCCGCAACGTCGCGGGCGAGCCGGAACCAGTAGAAGCCGTGCCCGGGCAGGGTCAGCAGGTAGGTCAGCTCACCGATGGGAGGGAACGGCGTCTGGCCGAGGAGCTCGATGGGCACCCGGCCGGCATAGGCGGCCAGATCGAGTTCCACCGGCTGGGCGCCGCGGGCGAGGTTGGCGACGCAGAGCACCACCTCGTCCGGCTGCTCGGCGTTTTCTGCCGCGGTCGCGCCGCCGGGGTCCAGCGCCGTGCCGCCCGCAGCCGCGGACCCGGCCTCAGCAGCGGGCTCGGCCAGCCGTCGGTAGCGCCGCACGTAAGCGAGGATCTTGCGGTTGCCCGGGTGCAGGAACTCGATGACGCCGCGACCGAACACCCGGTGCTGCTTGCGCACCTCGATGACGCGCCGCGTCCAGTTCAGCAGCGACGCCGGCGAGCGGGACTGGGCCTCCACGTTGACGGACTGGTAGCCGTAGATCGGGTCCATGATGGGCGGCAGGTAGAGCTGCTCGGGGTCGGCGCGGGAGAAGCCGGCGTTGCGGTCCGGCGACCACTGCATGGGCGTGCGCACGGCGTTGCGGTCGCCGAGATAGATGTTGTCGCCCATGCCCAGCTCATCGCCGTAGTACAGGATCGGCGAGCCGGGCATGGACAGCAGCAGGCTCACCATGAGCCGGATCTTGTCCCCATCGTTGCCGAGCAGCGGCGCCAGGCGCCGGCGGATGCCGACGTTGACGCGCATGCGCGGGTCCGCCGCGTAGGTCTGGTACATGTAGTCGCGCTCGCGGTCGCTGACCATCTCCAGGGTCAGCTCGTCGTGATTGCGCAGAAAGATGGCCCACTGGCAATTGGGCGGAATCTCCGGCGTCTGCTCCATGATCTCGACGATGGGATGCCGCTCCTCCTCCGCCAGCGCCATGTACATGCGCGGCATCAGCGGGAAGTGATAGGCCATGTGGCACTCGTCGCCGTCACCGAAGTAGTCGCGCACGTCCTCGGGCCACTGATTGGCCTCGGCCAGGAACACCCTGTTCTGGTAGTGCGCGTCCACCACGGCGCGCATCTCCTTGATGACGGCGTGGGTCTCCGGCAAGTTCTCGTTGTTGGTGCCCTCGCGTACGCAGAGGTACGGGATGGCGTCGAGCCGGAGCCCGTCCACGCCCATATCCAGCCAGAAGCGCATGACGCGGATCATCGCCCGCACCACCTGCGGGTTGTTGTGGTTCAGGTCCGGCTGGTGCGAAAAGAACCGGTGCCAGTAGTACTGGCCCGCCACCGGGTCCCAGGTCCAGTTGGACGCCTCGCTGTCGGTGAAAATGATGCGTGTTTCCGGAAAGCGGCCGTCATCGTCGCTCCAGACGTAGTAGTTGCGCTTACTGGAGCCCTTCGGTGCCCGCCGCGCCGCCTGGAACCATGGGTGCTGATCCGAGGTGTGGTTGACGATCAGCTCCGCGATGACGCGGATGCCGCGACGGTGCGCGGCGCTGACGAAGCGCCGAAAGTCCCGCCGGCTGCCATAGGCGGGATGCACGTTGCGGTAGTCCGAGATGTCGTAGCCGTCGTCGCGCAGCGGCGACGGATAGAAGGGCAGCAGCCAGATGCAATTGACGCCGAGGTCGCGGATGTAGTCCAGGCGCGAGGTCAGCCCGCGGAAGTCCCCGGTGCCGTCACCGTTGGTGTCGAAGAAGGCCTTGACGTGCGTCTGGTAAATGACCGCGTCCTTGTACCAGAGCGGGTCGGGCGGGAGTGCGGGTTCGGAGTCGGTGACGTGAGGCATCTGGGCTCGGGGTGGCGGTAGGCCCTGCGCGGCGGTGCCTGGCAGCGCCCGCCGTGCGGAGCACGATCGAAAGTGCTTCTGACGTTGGCGACGGCGGGTGCGGAGCACAACCGGCCGATTGCCCTGACCGTTGCACTGCTATCGGGTTCACCCTCGCCGGCACATGCTCGCACCGCGCGCCTGCCCCACCCGCTGCCGTCGGCTGAGCTGCACCAGCGGCGCGAACGGCGGTGCGTCACCCCGGGTCCGGCTCACCTAGTATGGAAATTGCTTGCCGTTGTCTTGCTCGCCGCAGCGATACACGCCCGGGACCAGCCGCGAGTCCGAGCCCAGAGCCTGGCCCAGAGCCTGGCCCAGAGCCTGGCCCAGAGCCCAGGTGGATCCGACAAGGGCTCCAGCCGGTCCCGACAAAGCAATGCACCAGCAACGGAGCCCGATGCATGCGGACCATGACCCGAAACGCGTCGCCCCGGCACCACAGCCGACCTTCTTGCACGCCGAATGCCATCCGCCGCCGAAGCGGCGAGCAGTGCGGCAATTGGGGCACCGGGCGTACCCGGGCAGGCGGAGTCACGCCATGAGCCACCGCCAACACAACCTGCACTTCGGTGCCCGGCTCAGGGCCGACGGTGCCGTGCGCTTCCGCCTCTGGGCGCCCGCCGCGGAGCGGGTGGCCCTGGAGCTGACCGGGCCCAACGCGCCGCGGCACCTGCTGGACATGGCCGCTGCCGGCGACGGCTGGTTCGAGCGCGTCACCGAGCTCGCCGGCCCCGGCAGCCGCTATCAATTCCGCATCGCCGGCCCGCACGCCGAGCCCGGGCTGGCGGTGCCGGACCCGGCCTCGCGCTTCCAGCCGCAGGGGGTGCACGGACCCAGCGAGGTCATCGACCCCGCCGCCTTCCGCTGGCCCGACGATGCCAGCGGCAGTGGCTGGCGCGGCCGCCCGTGGGAGACGGCGGTCTTCTACGAGCTGCACCTGGGCGCCTTCTCGCCGGAGGGCACCTTCGCCGGCGCCGCCCGGCGCCTGTCGTATCTCGCGGATCTCGGCGTCACGGCCGTGGAGCTGATGCCGGTGGCGGCCTTCCCCGGCAGCCGCGGCTGGGGCTACGACGGCGTCTACCCGTTCGCGCCGCTGGCCGCCTACGGTCGCCCTGAAGACCTCAAGGCCCTGGTTGTAAATGCCCATGCGCTGGGGCTGATGGTGTTTCTGGATGTGGTCTACAACCACTTCGGCCCCGAGGGCAACTACCTGCACCTGTACGCGCCGCAATTCTTCACCGAGCGCCATCACACCCCCTGGGGCGCCGGCATCAACTACGACGGCGACCACAGCCGTCCGGTGCGGGACTTCTTCATCCAAAACGCCCTGTTTTGGCTCGACGAATACCAATTCGACGGCCTGCGCCTGGACGCCGTGCACGCCATCGCCGACGACAGCGAGCCACACATCCTCACCGAGCTGGCGGAGGCGGTCGCCGCCGGCCCCGGCCGCGAGCGTCTCGTCCACCTGGTGCTGGAGAACGACGCCAACGCCGCTCGCCACCTGGAGCGACGCCCCGACGGCAGCCCCCGCTGGTACGCGGCGCAATGGAACGACGACCTGCACCACGCCGCCCACGTCCTGCTCACCGGCCAGACGGACGGCTACTACGCCGACTACGCCGAGTTCCCGGCCAGCTCCCCAACCTTCTGGTTCGCCCGCTGCCTGGCCGAGGGCTTCGGCTACCAGGGCGAGCGGTCCGACTTCCGCCACGGCGAGCACCGCGGCGAGCCCAGCGGCCACCTGCCGCCAACGGCGTTCGTGAGCTTCCTGCAGAACCACGACCAAGTGGGCAATCGCGCCTTCGGCGAGCGCCTGAGCCGGCTGACCTCCGAGCGCGCCCTGCGCGCGGCCACCGCGATATTGCTCCTGGCACCATCGCCGCCGCTGTTGTTCATGGGGCAGGAATTCGCCGCCGAGCAGCCGTTTTTGTTCTTCTGCGACTTCGGCGCCGACCTCGCCCAGGCGGTCACCGACGGCCGCCGGCGGGAGTTCGCGCGCTTCGCGCAGTTTGCCGACGAAGCCGCCCGACAGGCCATCCCGGACCCGAACGATCCCGACACCTTCGAACGCTCGCGGCTGGACTGGTCGGCGCTGGACGCACCGCTGCACCACGCGTGGCTGGACCTGCACCGGCACCTGCTGGCGCTGCGCCGGGCCGAGATCGTCCCGCGTCTCGCGGGCGTGGACGGCTATGCGGCCAGCGCCCAGCTCATCCGCGACACCGGACTCCTGGTGCGCTGGACGCTCGGCGACGGCAGCCTGCTGACGCTCGTGGCCAACCTTGACGATACCGAGCTGCCCGCACCACTCCCGCCACCAGAATCCGCCGGCGAAACGCTGCACCTGGAGCCGGGCGATGCCGGACCCGCCATCGCCGGCGGCCGGCTGCCGGGGTGGACCGTGGTCTGGTACCTGGACACGGGGACAGACGCCGCGACGGAAGCGTCGCACGCGCGACCGCAACGTCCCTGATGCCCTGACGATGTTTTGACACAGGAGCCCGGCCGCCATGCAGGAATCCGACGCCCTCGACCGACTTTGCGAGCACTTCGGCATCGCCGCGAGGTACCAAGACGTCTTCGGCCAGGTGCACCGGGTTGACGACGCCACCCGCCGCAGCCTGCTGCGGGCGCTCGGCGTCGCCGCCGGGGACACCGGCACCGAGCGGGCGAGCCTCGCCGCTGCCATCGACCACGACTGGGCGCGCCGGCTGCCGCCGGTCTTGGTGCACCGCCAGGGCGACCCGCCACCGCGGCTGCCGCTGGCCCTGCCCCAAGACCTGCATGGACAGGCCGGGACGGACACCGTGCGGCTCGTGCTCACCGCAGAGGACGGCCGCAGCACGGAGACCACCATCGACCTCGGCGCCGTCCCCGCGGCCGCCACCCGCGAGCTGCACGGCACGCCTTGGCTGCGCCGGCAGCTCCCGATCACGCCGCCGGAGCGACTCGGCTACCACCGCCTGGTGCTCTTCGCCGGGGCGGACACCACGGCCAGCGAGCCCATCGCCGAGACTACCCTCATCGTCGCGCCGGCACGGTGCTGGTACCCGGACGACGGTCCGGCGCGCGCCTGGGGCCTGGCGACCCAGCTCCACGCGCTGCGCTCGGCGCACAACTGGGGCATCGGCGACTTCACCGACCTGACCCGGCTGGTGGAGCTCACCGCGGCGGCCGGCGCCGACATGGTGGCGCTGAGCCCGCTGCACGCCCTGTTCCTGGCGGCGCCGGAGCGCTGTGACCCCTATCGCCCGTCCAGCCGGCGCTGGCTCAACCCGCTGTTCATCGACGTGGAGGCGCTGCCGGAGCTCGCCGACTGCGCGGACGTGCGCGCCTACCTCGACAGCGGCGCGTTCCAGGCCGGACTGCGCGCCCTGCGCGGCGCCGAGCTGGTGGACTACCGCGGCGTCGCCGCGGCGAAGCTGGACATACTGGCGCGGCTGTTTCGGTCTGTCCGCGCCGGGCACAACGGCGCCGATGACGAGCGCACGCGGGCCTTCGGCGCCTTCCGCGACGCGGAGGGCGAGGCGCTCGGACGCTTCGCACTGTTCCAGACGCTGGCCGAGTATCTGGCCGAGCACGGCACCGGACACGAGGCCGAGCCCCCGGACGAGCAGGCAACCGGACCGAACGGCCGGCAAACTGAGGACGAGAGCCCAGCAGGGGGCTTCGAGACCTGGCCCGGGGCTTATCGCGACCCCGAATCGCCGGCGGTGCGAGACTTCGCGCGCGAGCACGCGGAACGGGTGGAGTTCTTCGCCTGGCTGCAATGGCTCGCACGCCGGCAGCTCGACGCCGTCGCCGCCCGCTGCAAGGCGCTCGGCATGGTGCACGGGCTGTGCCTGGATCTCGCCGTCGGCGCCGCGCCGGACGGCGCCGACCGCTGGGAGGCGCCGGCGCGCTACGTGGCCGACGCCCACGTCGGGGCCCCACCGGACGACTTCAGCCCCAAGGGCCAGGACTGGCGGGTGCTTGCCTGGCACCCCCAACGCCTGCGCGAGGCCGCCTACGCACCTTTCGCCGCGGAGCTGCGCGCCAACATGCGCGGCGCGGGGGCGCTGCGCATCGACCACGTCATGGGCCTGCTGCGGCTCTTCCTGGTGCCCGCGGGCACGGCACCGGATGCGGCCACCTACCTGACCTACCCGTTCCACGACCTGCTCGGCGTGCTCGCGCTGGAGAGCGTGCGCAACCGCTGCCTCATCATCGGCGAGGACCTGGGCACGGTGCCGGACGCCGTGCGCGCGGCCATGCGGGACTGGGGGCTGCTGTCCACCCGCGTGCTCTACTTCGAGCGCGACGCCGAGGGCGGCTTCCTGCCGCCGGCGGACTTTCCGGCCGCCGCGCTGGTGACCGCCGGCACCCACGACCTGCCGCCGCTGCAGGGCTTCTGGACCGGCGTCGACCTGGAGCGGCGCCGCGCGCTCGGGCTCTTCCGCACCGACGCGGACTACGCCCAGCGCCTGCTCGCGCGCACCAACGACCGCGCCCGGCTGCTGCTGGCGCTGGAGCGCGCCGGCCTGCTGCCGCCGGACGGCGGTGCCGACCCGGTGGCGCTGCCGACCCTGACCCCCGCGCACCTGAATGCCATCCAGGTCTATCTCGCGCGCGCGCCGTCGCAGCTGCTGCTGGTGCAGACCGCGGACCTGCTCGGCGAGACCGAGCAGATGAACCTGCCCGGCAGCAGTCCGGCCCATCCCAACTGGCGCCGGCGCCAGCCCCTGGCCCTGGAGCACTGGGCGGAGCAGCCGGACATCACCGCCCTCCTGGAGGCGGTGGCCGGCGCCCGCAACGAAGGCACGGCGTCCACCACGGCGCCGACCGCCGGCACGGCCGCGACGCCGGCGCCGCAAATCGTGGGTCAGCCGCCGCTCGCACCCGTCATCCCCCGCGCCACCTACCGGCTGCAACTGCACGCGGGCTTCGGCTTCGCGGCGGCAACGGCGCTGGTGCCCTACCTGGCCGCGCTCGGCATCAGCCATGTCTACTGCTCGCCCTACCTGGAGGCCAGGCCCGGCAGCACCCACGGCTACGACGTGGTGGCACACGACCGGCTCAACCCGGAGCTCGGCAGCCCGCACGACTATGAGCGCTTCTGCGCCGCGCTGGCGGAGCACGGCATGGGCCAGATCCTGGACATGGTGCCCAACCACGTCGGCATCATGGGCGCCGGTAACGCCTGGTGGCTGGACGTGCTGGAGAACGGCCAAGCCGCCGAGCATGCCCCCTTCTTCGACATCGACTGGCAGCCCCTGAAGCAGGAACTGCACGGCAAGGTGCTGGTGCCGGTGCTGGGCGGACACTACGGCGAGGTGCTCGACCGCGGCGAGCTTGTGCTGCACGTCGAGGACGGCGCCTTTCACGTCGCCTACTACGAGCACCGCTTCCCCATCGACCCGCGCGAGTACCCGCGCATCCTCGCCCCCGGGCTGCCGGCGCTGCGCGAGCGGCTCGGCGCCGGCAACGGCAGCGAGCCGGCCAGGGCAGCCGCGAGCGAGGCCGCCGAGCCCCTCGCCGCCTTCGAGAGCCTGGTCACCGCCTTCGGCAACCTGCCGCCGCGGGATGCGCTGGACGAGGCATCGCTGGCCGAGCGGCGCCGCGACAAGGAGCTGCACAAGGCGCGGCTCGCCGAGCTCTGCGCCGGCAGCGCCGACCTCGCCCGCTACGTCGAGGACTGCCTCACGGCCTACAACGGCGCCGAGGGCCGCCCCGCCGACACCGCCCGGCTGCATGCCCTGCTGGAGGCACAGGCCTACCGGCTAGCGCACTGGCGCGTGGCCGCGGACGAGATCAACTACCGGCGCTTCTTCGACATCAACGACCTCGCCGCGCTGCGCATGGAGTACCCGCCCACCTTCGACGCCGTCCATGCGCTGGTACTGAAGCTCATCGGCGCGGGGCGCATCGCCGGGTTGCGCATCGACCACCCGGACGGGCTCTACGACCCACGGGCCTATTTCGAGACCCTGCAGCGGCGCGCCGCGGCGGCGCTCGCACCGCAGCGGCACGTGCGCAACGACGACCGCCCCCTCTACCTGCTGGCCGAGAAGATCCTGGTGGGCGACGAGCAACTGCGCACCGACTGGCCGGTGCACGGCACCACCGGCTACGACTTCGCGACCCTCTGCGATGCGCTCATCACCGACCCCGACGGCGCCGACGCGCTGACCCAGTGCTACCACGAGCTGAGCGCCCGCGACATCGACTTCGCCGACGAGACCTACCACGCCAAGCGCCTGGTGATGCGCAACATGCTCTCCAGCGAGCTGCACGTGCTGGCCAGCGAGCTCTCGCGCATCGCCGAAATGGACCCGCACACCCGCGACTACACCCTGGACGCGCTGCGCACCGCGCTGATGGAGGTGGTGGCCTGCTTCCCGGTCTACCGCACCTACCTGTCGGCCCGCGGCGGCACCGACGCCGACCGCCATCAGGTCCTCAAGGCGGTCTCCGAGGCACGGCGGCGCAGCCCCATGGCAGACCTCAGCGTGTTCGACTTCGTGCGCGACGTGCTGCTGACGGATATCGCCGACGGCAAGCCCGAGCCCTACCGCGCGCGGGTGCTGCGGCTCGCCATCAAGTTCCAGCAATACACCGCGCCGGTGATGGCCAAGGGCGTCGAGGACACCGCCTTCTACCGCTGGCACCGGCTGGTGTCGTTGAACGAGGTGGGCGGTGAGCCGCGCCGCTTCGGTCTCGACCCGGACGCCTTCCACCGTGCCTGCGCCCGGCGCCGGGCAGAGTGGCCGAACGCCCTGCTGGCGGGCTCCACCCACGACAGCAAGCGCTCCGAGGACGTGCGCGCGCGCCTCGCCGTGCTCTCGGAATTGCCGCGGCTGTGGTGCACGCGGGCGCAGCGCTGGGTTCTGCTGAACCGCCGCCTGCACCGCATCGATGAGGCCGGCGGCACCATCCCGGACGCCAACACCGAGTACCTGCTCTACCAGACCCTGGTGGGCGTCTGGCCGCAGCCGGACACCATCGAACTCAACGACGCGGACGGACTGCAAGCGCTGCGCGGGCGCATCGACGCCTACATGGCCAAGGCCGCCAAGGAGTCCAAGCTGCACACCGCCTGGACCAATGCGGACCCGCAGTACGAGGCGGCGCTCGCGGCCTTCGTGGACGCCGTCACCGACCCCGCACGCAGTGCCGCCTTCCTGGAGGACTTCATCGGCTTCCTGCGGCCGGTGGCCCGGCTCGGCCTGCTGAACAGCCTGACCCTGGCGCTGCTCCGACTCACCGCCCCCGGCGTGCCCGACATCTACCAGGGCTGCGAGCTGTGGAACCTGAGCCTGGTGGACCCTGACAACCGCCGTCCGGTGGATTTCGACCAGCGCCGGGCGCTGCTGGCGGGGCTGCCGACGCCCGCAGCGGACGCGCCGGCAGACCCACCCGCCTGGCATGCGGCCGACGGCAGCGCCAAGCTGCACCTGATCCGCCAGGCGCTGCGCCTGCGTGCCGAGGCACCGGCGCTGTTCGCCGCCGGCGACTACCTGCCGCTGGCCGTGGCGGGGCCGCTCGCCGGGCACCTGCTCGCCTTCGCCCGCGTGCACGAGGGCCGCGCCGCGGTGGCGCTGGCGCCGCGGCTCTTGGCGCCGCTGGTGCTGGGGCACGAGCCCAGCAACGCCAGGCACGTGTCCCCGGACCTGAGCAAAGCGGCGCACGTGGACCCCTTCGCGCATCCGGGCTGGGAGACGACCCTGATCGACGTGCCCGGCCGGCACTGGGTGGACCGGCTCGGCGGCGGCACGCTGGACGCCGGCGACGGCAACCGCACCTGCCTGCGCGCGGCCGACGTGCTGGGCCGCTTCCCGGTGGGGCTGCTGACAACCGAGGACGCCGGCGCGCGTGCCGGTTGACCATGGCGGCCCCTTACATCGGCACCTCCGGCTGGTCCTACGACCACTGGCACGGCCCCTTCTACCCGGCCGGGCTGCCGCCCGGCGGGCGGCTCGGCCACTACGCCGGGCGCCTTGGCAGCGTCGAGATCGACAACACGTTCTACAAGCTGCCGGACGCGGACACCCTCGTGAAGTGGCGGGAGACGGTGCCGCCGGGCTTCGTCTTCGCCACCAAGGCGAGCCGCTACATCACGCACATGAAGAAGCTGAAGGACCCGGGCGACAACGTGCCGGGGTTCGTCGCGCGCATGGACGCGCTGGGCGAGCAGCTCGGCCCCATCCTGTTCCAGCTCCCGCCGCGCTGGCACCGCAACACCGAGCGGCTCGGGGCGTTCCTGGACACGCTGGAAGCGCGCCATCGCTGGGCCTTCGAGCTGCGCGACCGCAGCTGGATCGACGCCGCCGTGCTGGCGCTGCTGACCGCTCACAACGCCGCCTTCTGCATCTACGAGCTGGACGGCTATCTGTCCCCGGCCGAGGTCACCGCGGACTTCGTCTACATCCGCCTGCACGGCCCGGACGGCGCCTACCGCGGCAACTACGACGCCGCGGCGCTGGACCACTGGGCCGAGCAGATTTCGCGCTGGCTCGGCCGCGGGCTCGACGTCTACTGCTATTTCGACAACGACCAGGCGGGCTATGCGGCACGAAACGCGCTAGCGCTTTCGCAGCGCCTCGCCAGCGACCGCTGACGACGCGATCCGCCCACCCGCCACGCAGAGGAGCCAAGCAGCATGGCCGCCGACACTGAGCCGACCCAAGCCGCTGGTGCCCCGACCGACCCGGCCCCAACCGACCGGCCACAGGGTCCCCGCATCTACAACCTGTTCCCCACCCTGCTCGGCCCGGTGCCACGCTGGCACGAGCGGCTACCGGCCATCGCCGGCATGGGCTTCGACTGGATCTTCCTGAATCCGGTGCACCTGCCCGGCGCCTCCGGCAGCCTCTACGCCATCAAGGACGCGCGCCGCCTGCACCCCCTGCTCCTGCCCGACGGTAGCGGCGAGGGCGCCGACGCCGACGCCCTGCTGCGGGACTTCTGCGCCGCTGCTGGCGAGGCGGGCATCCGCGTGATGCTGGATCTGGTCATCAACCACAGCGCCCGCGACGGCGTGCTGGTGGACACGCACCCGGAGTGGTTCGCGAAGGACGCCGACGGCGCTATCCGCTCGCCGTCGGTGGCCGACCTGGACGACCCGGACCAGGTCACCGTCTGGGAGGACCTCGCCGAGCTCGACTACAGCGAGCGCCCGGCGCGCGATGCGATGCTCGCCTACTGGGAGGACCTGATCCGCCGCTATCTCGGCCTCGGCTTCGCGGGCTTTCGCTGCGATGCGGCCTACAAGGTGCCGGGCGCCGTCTGGCGGCGGCTCATCGACAGCGCCCGCGCCGAGGTACCGGACGCGCGCTTCTTCGCCGAGAGCCTGGGCGCGCCGGCGGAGGACATCGAGCAACTCGGCGGCGCCGGCTTCGACTACCTGTTCAACAGCGCCAAGTGGTGGGACTTCCGCCAGGACTGGCTGTTGGAGCAGTACGAACGCTTTCGCGATCTCGCGCCGTCCATCGCCTTCCCGGAGAGCCACGACACGCCGCGCCTCGCCGCCGAGACCCGCGGCAGCGCGCGCGAATCGCGCTTCCGCTACCTGTTCGCGGCCGTCTTCTCCACCGGCGTCATGATGCCCATCGGCTATGAATTCGGCTTCAAGCAGCGGCTGCACGTGGTGAAAACGACCCCGGACGACTGGGACACCGGCCGCGCCGACTCGCCCTTCGACATCAGCGACGACATCCGCCGCATCAATGCCATGAAGGCCGCCACGCCGGTGCTGAACGAAGAAGGCCCGCAGGAGCGGGTCACGGCCGAAGACCAACCGTTAATGGGACTGCTGCGCCGCGCCCGCAATGGCTCGCAACGGAGCCTGGCGCTGATCAACCCAGACCGAAAGAAATCCCAGAGCCAGCACGGCGCCAGCATCGCCGAGTTGCTCGGCGCCGCGCCGGAGGACATTCGCGAGATCACGCCCGCATCGAAGCCGAGCGAGAAAGCGGCCGAGAAGCCGGCCGGCGACAAGTCGCAGCCTGGCGCGGCCGCCCGGCGCAAGACAGACGAGGTGCGGGTCCCGCCGCGCGGTATCCGCATCTTCGTCACCGGCTGAGCGACTGCGAAACCGTCCAGCACCGACGGCGCGTGACGCAGCCCCACCAGCTCCGGGTGCCGGATCGGATCGCGGAGTCCATCCGCGGCCTGCAATGGCTGCGCTTCGAGACTGTGAAAGTATTCTCGGTGTAGATCCGCTCGCTTTTCGCGTTGCGAGCAATACTGTCACGGTCTCTTGGCCTATCCACTACTTCCGCGACGTTTCAGTTGTTCTTGAACCCTTCCCTATCGCCTGCTCCGGTGGGAGTGAATTCAAGCGCTTGCATGCCAGTGCACGCATGCGGAAGTATCGAGAGCACTCTCAACGCCACCCGCGGCGCTGATCCGTGTCGACCTGGAGGCCGACACTCCGGCCGTGGGTCGCGAAGGCCGGAGTGTCGCCCTCCAGGGCGACACGCGCTCGCGCCGGACCGCGAACGGTATCGACAATTTCCAGATCGCCGCTAACTTCATCCCGCACCTGCTCCGCCGCCTCGACGCCGAGTTGACCCGCCCAAGCCGGCCCAGGTCCGCTTCCTTCCTGCGAGCTCTTCGCCTGGTGACACCGCTGGCGCGGTGTCGCGAGCCTACATCCCGATGCAGCGTCTAATCCAGCCACGGTAAGCCTGCCCGGTCCGGTAGCTGTAGTGCCGCGCCCTGATACGCCCGCCTACCGCCTTCATCAGCCGCGGCGCACGCTGACCCGGCTGCGCCGCAGGTTGACTGGGAAACTGCCAGCTCGACGCAGGCTATTCCGCGTCACGAGGTCCGCTCGGCTGCTGCATGGCTCTCATCCCTCGCTGAACACTTTGACGAAGACCGTCGTTAAAGACAGTCGCCGCGCCCGATGCAACCCCTGAAGGCCGACCCAGGAACCCGTGGCTTCCGGCCACACCTCGACGGCCCCCCAACCCTCCGCCTAACCCACCTCAGGCACTCTCGCGACAATCGCACCTAAGCCTCTATACCACTGCGCAATTCCCGCCGGCGTATTTAGTGCATTTAGTAAACTGTCACCGTAATTCCATGAGCTTGTCGTATCCGGCGTGAGTGCCAATCCAGAACCACTGGATACCGTCGGGAACGGGAACGCCTAGAGCGCGAGACTTTGCTCCAACCCGGACGGTCCGATACTGCCCTTGCCTGACTTTCTTGAAGTGCAGGGAGGGATGCGCCGGGTTCTCACGCAGTAGCTGATAGTTTTGCTGCGCAACTTGTTGCACCGGCTCTGGCAGGGAATTAAAGCGCTGCCAGAACCCGGCAGAGGCGTAATGCCTCAAATTTCTCGCGCCTGTCCCGCCTTATACTCAGCGAGGGCAGCAGAGGCGAGCGCATCTAATTTGCCGGCCGTTGCGTCTCTTTCGATCTGGCGATCCCACTCGTCGTTGTCCCACTCGAGGAACCAGCGTCGAAACTCGGTCAGATCGTCCTCAGAAAGCGACTTGACTTGCTGTTCAAGTCTCTCAATGGTAGTCATTTTCGGCCTCTTGCTATTCGGTGGGTTCGTATGACCACGTCCTCGTTCGGCTATCCTTCACTCTTTCGAACCTGTCCCTTGTACGCGCAAAAGTACGGCTGGCCGCGAAGGTTGTTTGGATTGTGCTTTTCGCTATCGGTGTACCGTCGGCTGAACCAGCCGATCATGTTTCCGATATGGCCGCGAGCGTCCTTGTCGGGGCATTTCGCGGCTGCGTATTGGGCAAACGCTTTGCCAGCGTTGTCGGCATACACCACTTCTTCAAGGAGCTTTGTCGGAACATATCCACCGAAGGTCGCGTGCGGACGAGCGCTATCCGCACCTCAAGGTCGTCACGCAGGCGCACCTGCGCGAAACGGAGTTGCGGCTGTTGAAGGAAATCGAGCAGGTGCGCAAGGAGGTCGAACAGGTCCGCGCCGAGCTCCGGATCGAGATCGAGCAACTGCGCTCGGAACTCAGGACCGAGATCGAGCAACTGCGCGGCGACGTGCGCACGCAGATCGCCCAGGCCAACGATGCTCGTTGGAATAGGACGGCTGTTTCGCCTCGTTGTGCCTCGCCAGACACCGCGCCGGACGCACCCTGACGACCGTCCAACCGCTCTTTCCAGGATGATCGCCGCCCACGCTTGCCCATCCGCGCAACGGAATTCCGCCCCTTCGCGTCTCGCCCCTTCGCGTCTCGCCCCTTCGCGTCTCGCCCCTTCGCGTCTTCGCGGCTTCGCGTGACCCGCTTCGGTGTCCAGGGGCGGCGGCAGCGGTCATGCCCCGCGCAACGCCTCCACCATGGCATCCAGATCCAGCGCCAGCCGTGCGATGGCCTGGGTCGGCGTCTCGATGTCCAGATCGCCGATCTCCAGGTACTCGACCAGTTCTGAATGCTCCGGGAAATATTCGCGCATCATGGGCTCGTGCTCGCGCCGGCTGAGCACGATGACGCGCGGATAGCGTAGAAAGTCCGGCGCCTCGACCCGGGCCGGCCAACGCGGGGTGCCTTGCCTCGGAATGCCGCGGCTCGCCAGCTCCGTCAGCGCATGAGGCGAGATCGGGCCTCTGTTGCCGGTGGTGCCGAGGTCGCGGGCGAGGCCCTTGGAGTCGGCCCGCCAAGGCACGCCGCGCCGCGCGGCGTGGTGGTTGAAGTATGCCTCGGCGAAGCGGCTGCGGTAGTAGTTGCCGGTGCAGAGAAAGAGGATGCGGCTCATCGGTGCCTCCGCGCCGGGCGTCCGCCGCACCGGCCCGGCGATGGCCCACGGCGAAGGCCCAGCCCAGATCAGAAAGGACTCAGCCAGGGCTCATTCAGCGCCCCGGCAGCGGCCTCACTGCGGCTGCTGGATGCCGGTGATCAGCCAATCACCGTCGGCGCTGGCCCAATCGTGGGCGACATGCCAGATCTCGTCCAGGGGCTTGGCCGGTGCCTGCTCATCCTCGCGGATCAGGCCGGTGAAGTGCACGCTGGCCACCGCCTGGTCGCCGTCGCGCTGCACGCCCAGCAACTCGGCGTTGAGCGTGACCACCTCGGTGTAGTTGGGCGCGTCGCCAAGGGACTCGCGCTCACGCTTCAGCTCGGCGAAGAGCTGCGGGGCGGTGTACTCGCGGATGTCGCGGAAGTCCGCCCGATCCCAGGCGGCCTGGAGCCGGATGAAATGGGTCTTGGCGCCGTCGGTGAAGCCCTGCGGATCGAACCACGAAGGTGTCTCCGAGGCGCCGGGCAGCAGATCGGCGCTGTCCTCCTCGCCGAGGGCTTGGTTGCCGCCGCCGAACAGACTGCCGCCGAGGCCGTTACCCCCAAAGGGCTGCCGATCGTCCCCGTAAGCACCGCCCAGCCCCGCTGGTGTCGGTGACCGCGCCGGCCCTCGGTTCCGGCTCAACGCCCGGAATAGCAGGAAACCTCCGATCACCAGCGCCGCGATGAGCAGGAAGTCCATAGCCTGAAAGCCCTGGAAGTGATCGCCGAAGAACAGGGACGCCAGCAACCCGCCCGCGGCGAGCCCGGCCAGTGGCCCGAGCCAGCCCATGCCGGTGCGGCCGCGCTGGCCGGGGGCTTGTCGCGGCGCCTGGGGTGGCTGTGCGCGCCGAGCCGGCGTAGGCATGGAATATTGGCGACCGAGGCTTCGGCCACCGCCGAAGCGCGCGGCGTCGGCAATCTCCGGCAGCACCAGGGCGCCGGCCATGAACAGGGTCAGCATCGCGACGATCAAGGTCTTCATGGACTTTTTCTCAGTGGGGGCTCTCAGTGGGTCGTTGCTTTCTGTTGCCTGGTGGCGGCGGCCGTGCCGGCAGGCTCCAGCACCTGCGCCGCACCGATGCCGCGCGGATCGCTCGCCGCTTCCACGCGGTCCGCGACGCGATCCCAATAGACGAGTTGCATGTTGCCGTAGGGGCGCTTGGCGACCGTGAGCACGTGGCCGCGGTCGCGCAGGCTCTGGCGGACCTCGGGCGTGAGGGCGTCCGGCTCCAGCAGTACCTCGTCCGGCAGGAACTGGTGATGATAGCGCGGCGCCGCCACCCACTCCGCGGCGGAGCCCGTGCCGCTGGTGGCGGCGAGGATGCCGTGCAGCACCATGGTGATGATGCGGCTTCCGCCCGGCGTGCCGAGAATGACCACCGCGTCGTCGGACTCAACGAAGGTGGGGCTCATGCTGGAGAGCATGCGCTTACCGGGTGCGATGGCATTGGCAGCGCCGCCGACGAGGCCGTAAGCGTTGGGCACCCCGGGCTGGGCGGAGAAATCGTCCATCTCGTCGTTGAGCAGTACGCCGGTGCCGGGCGGCACGAAGCCGGAGCCGAACGGGTAGTTGATGCTGAGCGTCGCGGCGACCCGGTTGCCGTCGGCATCCAGGATCGAGAAATGCGTGGTGTCGGCACCACCCGCGCGCACCTGTCCGGCGGGCAGGCTTGGCGTGGCGCGCGCCATCCTGAAGTCGCGCATCAGCCCGGCGGCGTAGTAGGGATGCGTCAGACGCGCCACCGGCACGTCCACCTGGTCAGGATCACCCAGAAACGCCGCGCGGTCGCGATAGGCGCGGCGCATGACCTCGATGGTGAGATGCGCCCGGTCGCCCGGGTCCATGGCGGCGAGGTCGTAGGGCGCGAGCATGTTCAGCATCTGCACCAGCGCCACGCCGCCCGACGACGGCGGTGCGGCGCTAACGATGCGCCAGTCCTTGCCGCCGGCCCGGAAGCCGCCCGTGGCGGGCTCGCGCTCGACGACGTGGTAGCGCCCCAGATCCTCCAGGCTCCAGATGCCGCCGGCGGCGCGCACCCCATCCACCAGACGGGTGGCCAGCTCGCCGCGGTAGAAGCCGTCCGCGCCCTCGCGGGCGAGGCCGATCAGGGTGTCTGCCAGGTCCGGCTGGCGCAGCCGGGTGCCGACGGCGGGCGGGTCGCCGTCAGGCAGGAATTGCTCAGCGGCGGCCGGCGAGGCAGCCAGCACGGCGCGTCGCATGGCAGCCAGGCGCCGGTAGACGGGGTCGACCTCGAAGCCATCGCGGGCGAGCTCGATGGCCGGCAGCAGGCTTGCCGCCAGCGGCAGGCGGCCATAGCGCTCGGCGATGTGGGCGAGGGCCGCCGGCTGCCCGGGAATGCCCGCGGCGAGCGGGCCGTTCAGCGAGCGCTCCGGCACGAAGCGGCCGTCGTCGTCCAGGTACATGTCGGCGGTGGCGGCGAGCGGTGCACGCTCGCGGCCGTCCACCATCACGTCACGGGCAGGGCGTGAGCCGTCCGCGGCCAGATGCAGCAGCCAGAAGCCGCCGCCGCCGAGGCCGGAGGCGTAGGGCTCCACGACGGCGAGTGCGGCGCTGACCGCCACCGCCGCGTCGAAGGCGTTGCCGCCGGCGCGCAGGATCTCGACACCTGCCGCGGTGGCCGCCGGGTGGGCGCTGGCCACAGCGGCCGCACCCGGACGCCCGGGGGGCCAGACGGGACTCGCAGCCGTCGCCTGGTGGGCGGAAATGCCCGTCGCAAGCAGCAGAAGCAGGCATAAGAGCCCGCCCGCCGGCATCGATCGAGTACGCCGCCATGTATAGCGGAGGCTCATGTCCGGGTGTCCTCCGCGGGGGACGTTACATGGACGAGGCTCCAGTACGGAGCCCCTGTAACCAGCCCGGACCGGACCGCATGCGGCCCGGCGACGGGTTGCCGGTCTTCGTCAGCCGTCGGCTTCGGGGCTGACGGGGCTGACGCGGCCATCGCCTACCAGCTTCTCATACTTGCCTTGGAGCTCTTCCTCACTCTCGGTGTGGTCAGGGTCGACGATGATGCAGTCCACCGGGCAGACCTCGACGCACTGGGAGGTCTCGTACTGACCGACGCACTCGGTGCAGAGCTCGGGATCGATGACGTAGATCTCATCGCCCTGCGAGATGGCGCCGTTGGGGCATTCGGGCTCGCACACATCGCAGTTGATGCATTCGTCGGTGATGATCAGGGCCATTGGGGTACTCCAGGTTAGGTGGGCTCTGCGGGGGCCTGTTCTGCGAATTGGCTTCTGCAAGCTGGGTTCTGCAAGCTGGGCTCTGCAGGCTGGGCTCTCGCGGGGCACATTGGGATGTGGTTCAGTTTATCCAAACCGTTTGCGCAATGCAGCATGGACCACCGGCGCGACGAACGCGGACACGTCTCCGCCGAGGCGGGCGATCTGCTTCACCAGCGACGACGAGATGTACGCGTACTGCTCGGCGGGGGTCAGGAACAGCGTTTCGATGTCCGGCGCCATGCGGCGGTTCATGCCGGCGAGCTGGAACTCGTACTCGAAATCGGACACAGCCCGCAGCCCGCGCATGATCACGTGCACGTCCATGCCGCGGGCGAACTCCACCAGCAGGCCGGAGAACGCGATGACCTCCACGTTGTTCAGGCCGGCACAGACCTCGCGCGCGAGGGCCACACGCTGATCGACGTCGAAGGTGGTGGCCTTGCCCGTGTCTCTGGCGACGGCCAGCACCACCCGGTCGCACAGCCGCGACGCCCGCGCGACGAGGTCGCTGTGACCGTTGGTGATGGGGTCGAAGGTGCCGGGGTAGACGACGCTGCGCATTCGTAGGGGCTAGTTGCTAAGGGGCTAGGGGCTAGTGCACGGTCGTGAAAATGTCGAAGCTGCCCCCGGCGCGAGCCGGTGTCGCCCTGGAGGGCGACACGCCGACCACCGTGACCCGCAACCGGAGTGTCGCGGCCGGGGTGTCGGCCTCCAGGTCGACACAAATCAGCACTGCGGGCGGCGTTGAGAGTGATCTCGATACTTCATGAGTGCACCAGCGGCTAGGGGCGCGAGGATAGCAGACTCGCAAGCCTCTGCCCGACGGCGCCGACTAGCCGTGCTCCGCCACGGCAAGGGCATAGCGGACCTGCCCCGCCGTGCCCTCGCGGGTGACGCGCCAGCCGGCAGGCAGTGGCGGCGGCTCGGATGCCGCCGACTCCAGGTAGATCAGGGCCTTCGGCGCAAGCCAGCCGCGCTGCAGCAGTTCGCAAGCGCGGCCGATGAGCCGCTGGTCGAAGGGCGGATCGAGGAAGACGATGTCGAAGGGGCGCGGATCGGTCTTCTCCAGCCAGCCGAGGGCATCCGCCCTCATCACATCGAGCTTCACATCGGGCTGGCCGCCCGGCGCGTCCGCCGCCACGCGCAGCAGGGCGGCGTTCTCGCGCAGTCGCGCGGCGACCGCGGCAGCCCGCTCGATCAGCACCACCGCCGCGGCCCCGCGCGAGAACGCCTCGAAGCCGAGGGCGCCCGAGCCCGCGAAGCAGTCCAGACACCGACTGCCGGCGATGTCCGGGGCGAGCCAGTTGAACAGCGTCTCGCGCACCCGGTCCGTGGTGGGCCGGAGCCCCGGCTGGTCCGGCACCGGCAGCCGGCGTCCGCGCAACCGCCCGCCGATGATGCGCAACTGCCCGCTGCGCCCGGCACGCTGGCCGCCGCGGTGCGGCTGCCTGTGGTGGGAGCCGGAACCCGAGCCGGGGCCGCCGCTACCCCTCGCCACCGGCTGGCGCGGACAGCGCCCGTGCGCCAGCGGGACGCGCATCCGGCATCGCGGACGGCGCGGTCTGCGCCGCGGCGGCGCCCTGCTCCGGCGCGCCGCCGGCGCCGCCGCCCACCATCACCACGGCCAAGCGGTCCGGATGCACGCGCCGGCGGAAGGCGTCGCGAATCTGGTCCACGGTGACGGCACTGACCCGCTCGTTGAAGCGGTCCAGATAGTCGAGCGGCAGGTCGTAGAAACCGATCACGGCCAGGTACTGGACGACATTGGAATTGCTGGCAATGCGCAGCGGGAAGCCGCCGGTGATGTTCTTGACCGCCGCGTCCAGCTCCTTCTGCGTGGGGCCTTCGCGCACGAAGCGATCCAGGACATCACGCATCACTGTCAACGCCTCGTCGACGCTGGCGTTCTTCGTCTGCAGGCCCAGGACCATGGGGCCGCGCTGGGCGAGTGGCTCGAAGTCGCTGTATGCGGAGTAGGACAGCCCGCGGCGCTCGCGCACCTCGTCCATCAGGATGGACACGAGCCCGCTGCCGCCCAGGATATGGTTGCCCACGTAGAGCGGGAAATAGTCCGGGTCGCCGCGCCGCATGCCGGGCTGGCCCATGTAGACGTGCGTCTGGCTGGACGGGAAGTCGATGCGCTCCATGGCGCCGGCCTTCAGGTCCGGCACCGGCGGCAGCGGTGCGGGCGGCGGCCCCTCCGGCAGCCCCGCGGTGAGCAGGTCCGCGATCACCTCCGCCTGCTCGCGGTCCACGGCGCCGACGATGGCGATGGTGGCATTGGGCGCGGTGAAGTAGCGCTGGTGGAAGCGCACCAGATCGCTGCGGGTGATGGCCGCAACGCTGTCGCGATTGCCCTCCGGGTCGCTGGCGTAGGGGTGCTTGCCGTAGACGGCGTGGTAGAGCGCGCGGCCGGCGACGCTGCCCGGGTCTTGCTCCTCCTGGCGCAGCGCTACCAGCGTATTGGCGCGCACCCGTTCCAGGTCCGCCTGCGGAAAGTCCGGCGCGGCGAGGACCTTGGTCATAACATCCAGCGCGGTGCCGAGCGCCTCGGGCTCCGTCAGGCTGCGCAGGCTCGCATAGGCCATGTCGCGGCCGGCGCCGGTGCCGAGCTGTGCACCGACGGACTCGATCCGCTCGGCGATGGTGTCGGCATCGAGCCCGCCGGCGCCCTCGGTGAGCATGCCGGCGGTCATGCTCGCGAGCCCCGGCTCGTCGCCGTCGCGGGCGCTGCCGGCATCGAAGACGACGCGCACGTCCACCATCGGCAGGTCAGGCGCTGGGGCATAGAGCACCTTGGCACCGGACTCGGTTTTCCAGGTCTGGATCTGCGGCGTCGCCGCGGCGGGCAGGCTCAGACCCAGGGCCGGCGCCGCGACGATGGCGGCGACGAAAAGTCTCTTCAGGTCAACGGACATAGCCTTGGGCTCCGGTGGCTGCTGCGGTGACGGCGGCGCTGCGCTGCGCATCGGTGTCATCGAGGGGCTGCGGGTCCAGCCGTGCGACGGTACGCACCTCCGGCACCAGGTACTTGGCTGCGACGGCGCGGACCTGCTCCGGCGTCACCGCCGACAGCCGCTGCACGTAGTCGTCCACCAGCTGCCAGCCGAGGCCGACGGTCTCGAGCTGGCCGAGTTGCATGGCCTGGTAGAAGACGCTGTCCTTCTCAAAGACCTTCGAGGCGATGAGCTGGGTGCGGATGCGCTCCAGCTCCCCGGGCGCCACCAGCTCGGTCTGCACGCGCTGGATTTGCTCCAGCAGGGCCTGCTCCAGCTCGTCGACGCTGTGGCCGCTGGCGGGGACGCCGCTCAGCGTGAAAAGGCCGGGCAGCCGGGTGTAGGCGCTGTAGTCGGCGCCGGCGGCGGCGGCGATGCGCTTGCCGCGTACCAGCTCACGGCTGAAGCGGGCGCTGGAGCCACCGTCCAGCACCGAGGCGAGCATCTCCAGCGCGTAGGGCTGCCACTCCTCGTCCGCGCTGGACAGCGCCGGCACCTTGTAGCCGATGAGCAGGTAGGGCTCCTTGGCGGGCGCCTCCACCACCAGGCGGCGCTCGCCGAGTTGCTTGGGCTCGGTGCGCGGCTTGGGCGGCGTGATGTGCTCTGCCTTGAGCGGCCCGAAGTACTTCTCGGCGAGCGCGAAGACCTGCTCAGGGTCCACGTCACCCACCACCACCAGGGTGGCGTTGTTCGGCGCGTACCACTTGTGGTACCAGGCGCGCAGGTCCTGCACCTGCATCGACTGCAGGTCGCTGGGCCAGCCGATGACCGGGTTACGGTAGGGGGACGCCTGGTAGGCGGTGGCCGCGAACTGCTCGTAGGTCAGGGACTGCGGGTCGTCGTCGGTGCGCAGGCGACGCTCCTCCTTCACCACCTCCAGCTCCTTCTTGAACTCGTCTGCCGGCAGCGTAAGCCGGCGCATGCGCTCGGCCTCCAGCCGGAAGGAGACCTCCAGGCGGTCCGCCGCGAGGGTCTGGAAATAGGCGGTGTAGTCGTCGCCGGTGAAGGCGTTCTCGTCGCCCCCGTTCTCGGCGATGATCTTCGAGAACTCGCCGGGCTTCAGGTGCTCGGTCCCCTTGAACATCATGTGCTCGAGCAGGTGCGAGACGCCCGTGATGCCACCGGGCTCGTAGCTGGAGCCCACCTTGTACCAGACCTGAGAGGTGACGATGGGCGCCCGGTGATCGGGCTTGACCAGCACCTTGAGGCCGTTTTCGAGCACCCGCTCGTGCACCTCCGGCGGCGCTTGCACGTCCGCCGCGGCGTTGTAGACGAAGCCGAGCAGGAGTGCCGGCAGCAGCAAAGCGATACGCATGATTCTCAACCCGTCGTGTTCGGTGGACAGGCACGTGGCGTCGATTGGGTGTTGATACAATGCGCTGATACCGAGGCGGCGGCAAACTGACGATTTCGTAAGACACACTCATGTTCGGATTCGGAAAAAAGAAGCGGAAGGTCGAGCCCGAGGTCGACGCGGCCGATGCTCCTGCGGCACTGCCGCCGCAGGAGCCTGCGCCAGCACCGCCCGCGCCGCCGGCACCAGCGCCCAAGGCGAAGGCGCCCAAGGCGCCCAAAGCGCCGCCCCCGCGGCCTGCTCCAAGCGCCGACACCCCAGCCGGCGAGCCGCCCTCGGGTCGCCTCGCCCAGGCCATCGCCGAGCGCGCCGCCGGCGAGCAGATGGAGGCACGCCGTGGTCTGTTCGCCGGCCTGCGCAACGGCCTCGCCCGCACCCGCGAGGTGCTCAATGCCGACATCGCCGAGCTGGTCACCGGCCGGAAGGAGATCGACGAGGACTTGCTGGAGGAGCTGGAAATGCTGCTCGTGGCCGGCGACGTGGGCGTGCCGGCCACCACCCGCATCATCGAGGACCTCGCCTACCGCGTGAAGCTGCGTGAGGTCTCGGACCCCAAGGGCCTGCTGGAGGCGGTGCGCAAACAGTTGGCAGAGATCCTGCGCAACGCCGATGCCCCCGTCCGCCAGCCCGCCCCGGGCCGCCCGCAGGTGATCCTGATGGTGGGGGTCAACGGCGTCGGCAAGACCACCACCATCGGCAAGCTCACCAAGCAGCTCCAGGCCGAGGGCAACAAGGTCATGCTCGCCGCCGGCGACACCTTCCGCGCCGCGGCAGTGGAGCAGCTCCAGGCCTGGGGCGAGCGCAACGACGTGCCCGTCATCGCGCAGCACGCCGGCGCCGACCCGGCCTCGGTGATCTACGATGCCTTGCAGGCCGCCACCGCGCGCGGCTTCGACGTGCTAATCGCCGACACCGCCGGCCGGCTGCACACCAAGATCAACCTGATGGAAGAGCTGAAGAAGATCGTCCGGGTCATGCAGAAGATCGACCCGGACGCGCCGCACGAGGTGATGCTGGTGGTGGACGCCACCACCGGCCAGAACGCCCTGCACCAGGCGGTGCAGTTCAACGAGGCGGTGCCGCTGACGGGCATCACGCTCACCAAGCTCGACGGCACCGCCAAGGGTGGCATCCTGTTCGCCATCGCCGAGCGGCTTCAGGTGCCGTTTCGGTTCATCGGCGTCGGCGAGAAGATCGAGGACCTGCGGCACTTCGAGGCCGACGTGTTCCTCGATGCCCTCATGAGCAGCTAGCGAGGCGCTGCCTCAGACGGACGAGGCATGCTCATCGCTCTCGCAAGCGAAACAGCTATCGGGGTCGGGGTCGTGTAGTCGAATACGACAACGACAACGACAACGAACTTAACTCAAATGCACGCATTTGGCGCCGTCAAGCAATCTAGCCCCTAGCCCCTCATTGGCGATGATCGAATTCGAGCACGTCAGCAAACGCTACCCGGAGCGCGGCGATGCCCTCCGTGACGTGAGCTTCCGGCTCGGCGGCGGCGAGATGGCCTTCCTGACGGGCCACTCGGGTGCCGGTAAGAGCACCCTGCTCAAGCTCATCGGTCTCTTGGAGCGCCCCACCCGCGGCAGCATCCGCGTCGGCGATGACGACCTGGCGAGCCTGCCGCGCCGGCGCATCCCGGCGCACCGCCGGCGCATCGGCATGGTGTTCCAGGACCACCGGCTGCTGGCGGAGCGCAGCGTCTTCGACAACGTCGCCCTGCCGCTGGTGACCGCGGGCATGCCGCGGGACGAGATCGCCAAGCGCGTGCGCGCGGCGCTGGACCAGGTGGGCCTGCTCAAGTTCGAGCGCGCGCTGCCGCTGACGCTCTCCAGCGGCGAGCAGCAGCGCGTCGGCATCGCCCGCGCCGTGGTTGGCCGCCCCGAGGTCATCCTCGCCGACGAGCCCACCGGCAACCTGGACCCGGAGCTGTCGCGGGAGATCTTCCGGCTGTTCGAGCGCTTCTATCAGGTGGGCGTCAGCCTGCTCATCGCCACCCACGACCTGGACCTGATTCAGTCCCTGGGCCATCGCACCCTGGTGCTGAAGCAGGGGCGGCTGGTGGCCGATGCGCTGCCGCGGCCAGCGGAGCCGGCACCGTGACCACGCCAAGAGCCCGTGGAAGCATTCGGCGTAGGTCGGGTTACGCTGCGCTAACCCGACCTACTACAGAGAAGGCCCGCGCATGAAATACCGACGGCCCCGCTGGCTGCGCCGCGCCGGCAGTTGGTTGGCCGACCACCGGCGCGCCGCCATCGAGACCCTGGACCGGCTCATCCGCGCCCCGCTGGGCACCCTGATGACCGTCGCTGCCATCGCCATCGCGCTGGCGCTGCCCGCCACCCTGCTGACCATCACCAAAAACCTGGAGCACCTGGCCGGCGACTGGCGCCGCGGCGCCGCGCTGTCGCTGTTCCTGTCACCGGATATGGACGAGGCCGCCGGCGAGCGCCTGGCCGCGGCGCTGCGCACGCGCATCGACATCGGCCGCGTGCAGGTCATCTCGCGCAAGGCCGGACTCGCCGAGTTCCGCCAATACAGCGGCCTGGGCGGCGCGCTGGACCAGCTCAAAGAAAATCCAATGCCCGTGGTGCTGGCGGTCTACCCGGCGGCGGACCTGGTCGACGGCGACGACGTCGACGCCCTGGTGGAGGGGCTCTCGGCCCTGCCCGGCGTGGACTTCGCCCAGGCCGACGCGCGCTGGGTGCGGCGCCTCAAGGCCATCCTGTCTTTGCTGCGCGACGGCACGCTCCTGCTCGGCGGCATGCTGGCGCTCGGCGTCGTGCTGGTGGTTGGTAACACCATTCGCCTCGAGATCGAGAACCGCCGCGACGAGATCCAGGTCATGGACCTGGTGGGCGCCACCGGCGCCTTCATCCGCCGGCCCTTCCTCTATGCCGGCGCCTGGTACGGCCTGCTTGGCGGCATGCTCGCCTGGGCCACGGTCGCCACCGCCATCGCGCTGCTTCAGGCGCCGGTGTCGCACCTCGCCGCCCTCTACGACACCGAGCTGACCCTGGTGGGCCTCGGCCCGCCGGAATCCCTGACCCTGCTCGGCCTCGCCGCCGTGCTCGGCGTCATCGGCAGCCGCATCGCGGTCGGCCGCCACCTGCGGCGGCTGCGGCCGGTGTAGCCGGCTTGGGAGCGCCGGCTTTCAGCCGCCCCACCGCGTGCCCAGCGCTTTGGGAGCGCTGGCTTCCAGCCGGCCCACCGCGCGCCAGGCATCGAGCCGGGCACACCGCGTCAGCGCCCCGACCTGCAATCGGCCCGTCGACCTGTGTGCAGGATCGTAGGTCGGGTTGGCGACAGTGTAACCCGACAATCAACGGCTTACCGACGCCCGACGTCGGATTACGCTGCGCCAACCCGACTCCATTGCTACCGTCGGCCCGACCGGCAGCACGTAGCTCCGTAGATCGGGCTGAGGCACGAAGCCCGACATCGCGCGTGAGCGAAGCGCTGGCTTATCGGGCCTCCTGCGTCTGCCCGTCCTCCCATACAGAAGTCTCTTCGCTTATCCACCCCTCCGCGACGTTTCAGTTGTGAAGGCGAAGCCCAGACCCCGACGCGACGTACGTGCAGTCGCGGCGGGGACGCCGCTCCCACGGCACGCACGCTCTGGCAAGACTCCTGACGAACCGAGCCGCCGCGGCGGGCCTGTTCCCGCCGAACATGGGCACCTCAAAGATCCACCGAAAGCTCCTCCTCGGCGAGCCGCCCGGCCCCGGTCTTTGGCGGAGCGCCACGCCAGAGCTCCGGCTCGGCGAAGCCCTGCCAACCCCAGCGCAGCCAGCCGAGCAGACGCCACGCGAGCCACAGCGCCCAGGCGAGCATCAACGCCCGGTAGACCCAGATAGACACCGAGACCACGGTGACCGGCACGGTCTGCGGCCCCTGGCGATCCAGGTACCAGCGCAGATCGGTGGGCGAGGAGCCGTTGCCGGCCACCTGCATGGCGGGGGCGCCGAGCAGCCCCTGCTGCACGGCGCTCAACAGGGCCAGAAGGGCGGCGATGCTGAGCAGCACCAGGCCGATCTGGGCGAGGTTGAAGCTCAAGCGCGGGGCCTGCCCGTCGAGGCGGCGGCGCAGGCCCAGGGCAAACAGCCAGAGCACTACCAGCGCGGCTGCCCAGGGCTCCACCTGGCTGAGGCCGATGCCGAGCAGCAGCCAGTCGAGAACGCCGAGCGGGGTCAATCGCGAGCGCGCAAGCACCACCGCGGCCAGGGCCAGCACGACGAGCAGGCCCCAGAACAACACCGCGGGGCCGGTGCCCGGGCCGCCGGTCCACAGGAGCCAACGGTCGCTGCCGAGGCGAATCTCGGTGTCGGCGTTGACACCGGGGATACCGAGATCCACCACCGGCGGCCGGTAGACGGTGCCGAGGCCCGCCGGCATGCGCCAGTCCAGCGCGATCTGCTGACTGCCGGGGATCAGCGGCAGGTCCAGCGCGCGGCCCTGAAGGGCCAGCGGGCGCGGCTCGCCGTCCACCGTCAGGCGGGTCAGCTCGGCGCCCTGCGGCAGCACCAGCCGGTGGCGACCGCCCTGGCTGCTGCGCAGGGTCAGCTCCAGGGTCGCGTCGGTGGCGCGGCGGCCGGGCTCGAGCTCGTAGCGGCTGCGGTCCAGCGTGAGCGTCGGGCCGGGCACGCCGACTGGGCGCGACAGGTCCAGTTCCAGGGTCTCGCCGGGCCACGGGCGCCAGGTGGGCAGCCAACGCTCGGCGCGGCCGAGGTTCTGCACCGCGGGAATGCCGCTCGTCTCCAGATGCCAGATGGGGCTGATCTCCAGGCGCCATGCTTCGGTGAGCCGGGGGTCGGTGGCGGCGGTGAGCGTGAGCCGGTCCACCGGCGTCATGGTGGAAGACCAACTCAAGCGCTCACGCCCCGGCGGCAGCGAGACCAGGATGCCGCCGTCGTCCACCTGCCTGCCGGGCGTCGTGACGGACTCGCCGGGAATCAGCGGCACCCGCAGCGTGACCGGCGCGGTGGCCGGGGAGAGCCGGCGCACCTGCGTGTGCAGGGTCCAGTCGAGGCCGAGCCGCAGCGTGCGGGTGACCTCGAGCAGCGGCGGCAGGGCGCCGGGCTGGGGTCCGGTGTGGGCTCCGGTTTGGGACTGCCCCTGGGCGCCAGTCCAGGGCTGGGCCTGCTGCGTCGGCGGCAGGGCCTCGCGCAGCAGCCGCAACTGATCGCCGGGGCGGCCGTCGGCGGCGAGGCCCTCCAGCAGCCAGGGCGCGGCGACCCGCGCCTCCAATTGCCGCGGGCGCAGCGGCAGCGGCAGCGGCCGGTCGAGCTGATTTGACGGCGGCAGCGAGCCGGTCAGCAGCAGCAGGTGACGGCCGGCCGGCAGCGGTGCGAGCAGGCCGCCATCCGCGCCGCGCCGGAGCCCGTCGAGCGCCTCGCCATCAAGGCGCAGCGCGGTAGGCGACCAGCCTTCGGCGCTGCCGGGGATGGGCAGCGCCACCGCCTCCGCGGCATCCACCACCAGCAGCAGCTCCAGCGCATCCGCGGTCACGGTGAGCGTGGCCCGCGGGATATCTGCGCAGGCCGGCAGGCAGTCGGGCGGCTCCTCCAGGCGTCGCTTCAGCTCGGTGAGCAGTTCCGGCGGCGGGAAGACGGCGGCTGCCGCGGTGTCGGCCGCCGCCGGACTCTGTGCCAGCGCGTTGCCGGCCGGTGCCAGCAGCGCGACGCCGACCAGCAGCAGGCCAGCGGTGGCGATCGACGCCGTGCGCGGTGACCGCGGCCAGCCCGCGAGCCGCAGCCCGAGCAGCGTCACCAGCACGAGCTGGATCAGCGCCAGGGCCAGCGCGGCGGCGGGCGGCAGTAGCCAGAGCCGCACCTCCTCGCCGGTGGGCACCGGGCCGCTCCAGTCCAGCTGAAAGACCCGCCCGCTCCAGTCCGGCACGCCGGCGCCGGTCTGCACCAGGGCGTTCGGCTCCAGCGTGGGCAGCGGGGCCGACCGAGGGGCGGGTAACGGCGCCGCCTTAGGCCGAGCCGCCGACTTCGCCAACCGAGCGCGGCTCGGGGCACTTGGAGCGGCCTCCCCCTGGACCTCATTGTCCGACAGCGCCGCCGGAAACTGGAACCTCGGCACCGCCCCACCCGCCTGCATGCCCGGCCCGCCGACGCGGACATCGAGCTGCGGGAACAGCCCGTCGCGGACCTGCGTCACCAGGAAGGGCACGGCGATGATGGCGAGCACGATGAGCGCGCCGCGGTAGTAGAGCCGCAGCAGCCGGCGCAGCCAGCGGAAGGCGCGCCGGCCCGGGTCCGCCGGCAGCACCCGGAGCAGCGCGGCGGCGGCCAGGATGTGCAGCCAGACCCAGCGCGGGGCGCCGGGCTCGGTCCAGGTCAGCGCCAAGGTCAGCAGTGCCAGTAGCCCCCAGGGCCAGCCCCACAGCCGGCCCACCGCCGTTGCGACGATCAGCACCAAAAAGATATCCAGCAGCGACCAGCGCGCGAGCCAGCTGTCCGGCAGGTTGTCGGTGCCGGCCACGGCCAGCAGGTCCCATCCCGGCGGCAGATGCAGGCTGGTGGCGACCCCGTCCAGCGGCAGCGCCCAGCCCGCGACCGGCAGCGCCGCCGTGAAGCCGACGCGGCCGGTCAGGATGCGTGCATCGGCGGTGAGGCTCAGGTGGCCTTGGCGAACTTCGACGCCCTCGGCACCGGACTTGGATTGGCTCCCCAGTCGGGTGATGAAGCGCGGCTCGCCGTCGAGCCGCACCTGGCCGAGCTTCAGCACGGGCTCTGCGTCGATCCGCCAGCGCTGCTCCAACTGCCCGCTGAGCCGGTCGCGCAGGCTGAAGCCAACACCGCCGTCGTCGAGCCAGAGCTGCCGGTCGAGCCGCATCCGGTCGGCGCCGAGGGCACCGCGGCGCAGCGGCTGAAGCGCCAGCGTCCCGCCGGGGCGCAGCAAGTAAGCCGGCAGGCGCTGCCAGTCCGCCGGCAGCAGGGTCTGGCGCGGGTCCACCAGGTCCGCACCACGTACCTCGACCTGGCGCAGATCCGGGTGGGCGGCAAAGGCCCAGACCTCCCGGTCCGGCCAGGGCGCCGCGTGCGGTTGCAGCGTCAGCGCCGTCACCGGCCCGGGATGGTAGCTCTCGACACTCAGCACCCAGCGGCCGGGGCGCAGCTGCACCTGGAGCGTGTCCGGGGGCGAGCCTGGGGACGAGGCGGGGGCATCGGCGTCCTGCACCATCCGGGCGGGCAGCGGGCTGTCGATGCGCAGCGGGATGCCGCCCGGGAGCATGACCGGCCCGAGCCGCACCTCGCGGGTCTGGCCGGACACATCGAGCGCGAGCCGGGTGGTGACTTTGAGCGGGACGTCGTCGTCGATGCGGCGCATCACCTCGACGCTCAGGGCATCGGGCGCGGCCGCCGCCTTGGCTGCCTTGCCACCACCGAGCCACAGCCCGCCGTCTGCATCGAGCCGTGGCGCCGGCACCTCGGCACCGTCCAGGCGCAGCGACAACAGGCCCACCGACCGCGGCACCGGCAGCACCTCGGGCCGCCGTGGCCAGAGGAATTGGCCGGTCAACCGATGCCTGCCGGGTGCGAGTTGCACCGCCGGGTGCCCGTCGTGCTCGACGACGGCGATCGGCTCGCCATCGGCGCTGACCTGCTGCGGCCATTGGGCGCCACCGCCGGGCAGCGGCACCCAGTCCTCGATCTCCAGCACCCAGGACTGCTCGAAGCGCCCGCCGCGGTCGTCGATCGCGAGCTGAAGCCGGCCCGGCCAACTGCACAACCGCTCGCCGCCGGAACCGACGGGACAGGCATGCTCGTCGTGGTCGCCCAGCACCCAATCGACCCAGGGCGCGAGCGCCGCCGGCACATAGGGACGAGTTGCAACCTGGCCTTCGGCTCGCACCACGGCTGGCGCGAACAACAGCGCGCAAGCAAGCATGCCGAGCGCGAGCGGGCTGGCGAATTCGGACCGGCCGACCGGGACACGAGGTAAGCGGATCATCAGGGCTTCTATGGGCAACGACCTAGTGACAGCCCCGAAGCATAGCGCAGCCGGATGCACCGACATGGATGCGAGTCTGTCGTAGGTCGGCCCGACGAAGGGGACCCGACAACCGGGCGGCTATGGCAAGGGCCATGTCGGGCTTCGTTCCGCGGCCCGACCGGTGCTCGGCCGATTTCCACGGAAGGCACTTGACAGAGATCTGGGCACACCCGGTTCCTGCTCTACCCTCACCCAACAAGCACAAGCTCCGCATTACAATAAGCGCGGTGAGCCGCTCGGAGTTGCCCGCCGCCGTTGTCAGCGTCGTCGGAACCAGACGCCATGGTTTGAAGGCAATGCCTGGTCGCATACGCAGCGCGCACGGGGCATCCGTCGCCAACCTGATCTCGAAGGTTGCAAGAACATGAAAGCACGGGTCTTTGCGTTTGTCGCCATCACGCTATTGTTCTTGAGCTATGGGTCGATGGGCTGGTGCGAGCCACCACCCGAGAATGCACCCCAAACCTCTGTTGTGTGCACCGGTTGGCACGCCCTGTGCGATGCTGCGGCTGACTGTCAGGTTATCGGCGGCCAGGCGTACTGTGACTGTTGGGCGGTGGACGAGCAGCATGTCGTTGAGACCAGCAAGATCCAGGACCCGGAACTGCTGCGAGAGACCCAACGTCGCTGTACGACGGGCGATCCTTGTGATGTCGATGAAGCCCCAGTCTGCGCGGCGATTCAGGACGGCACGTTCACGGTGGACAATGTCGCCTACCAGTGGGTGTCCACCTACTCTTACTTGGCCTGGTGTACGACGTTTCGGCCATCGCCGGGCCCTTGCACAGGGGAATGGGCAGACTGCATGTCTGCGCCCTGCACGGAAATCAGCGATCCAGACGACCCCGCGCGCCCATTGAGCTGCCAGTGTCGCTTGCAGGAGCCGGAAGGAGATAGGAATACCTTCGTCGGTATAAACGGCACCTGCTCACCCAACGGCCCCACAGAAGTCATGTCGACGATCGCAAGTCGGCTTTGGGACTTCGAAAAACAGACCTACCGCATTCCCCCGCCGGGCTATGAATACGTCAGCGGCGCGTGCGCACCTCCGCCATGAGAATCACCGCTCGATCGGCGCGCGGGGAAACAGAAAGGCAAGAACCGATCCAATCGGTCTCCAGCACGAACATGAACAAGCCCCGACCCTGGGGCCGGAGCTTGTGTAGTTCCGGTGCGCCGCGCCCGGAGGAATGGACCGGCCGTAAAGCCGGCGTTCCCGGTCAGTTGTTCTGAATGACGATGCGCGGGAACTTGGCCGCGTAATCCTTCGCCTGCAGCGACAGCTTGGCCGCGGTCTTGCGGGCGATCTCGCGATAGATCTCGCTAATGCGGCTGTCCGGGTCCGCGACGACGCTGGGCTTGCCGGAGTCGGTCTCCTCGCGGATGTGGATGTCCAGCGGCAGGGCGCCAAGGAGCTGGATGCCGTACTGCTCGGCCATGGCCTTGCCGCCGCCCTCACCGAAGATGTGCTCCTCGTGGCCGCACTTGGAGCAGATGTGGATGGACATGTTCTCCACCACGCCGAGCACCGGCACCTCCACCTTTTGGAACATCTTGAGGCCCTTGCGGGCGTCCAGCAGCGCGATGTCCTGGGGCGTGGTGACGATGACGGCACCGGACACGGGCACCTTCTGCGCCAGGGTGAGCTGGGTGTCGCCGGTACCGGGCGGCAGGTCGATGACCAGGTAGTCGAGCTCCGACCAGTTGGTGTCGTTGAGGAGTTGCTCCAGCGCCTGGGTGACCATGGGGCCGCGCCAGATCATCGGCGTCTCCTCGTCGATGAGGAAGCCGATGGACATGGCCTGGAGGTGGTAGCTGTTCATGGGCTCCAGGCTGTTGCCGTCCTTGGACTCGGGCTTGCCGGTGATGCCAAGCATGCGTGGCTGCGACGGGCCGTAGATGTCCGCGTCCAGGATGCCCACCGTGGCGCCCTCGGCGGACAGGGCCAGCGCCAGGTTGACGGCGGTGGTGGACTTGCCGACGCCGCCCTTGCCGGAAGCGACGGCAATGATGTTCTTGACGTTGTCGATGGGCTTCAGGGCCTTCTGCACGGAGTGGGACTTGATCTCCCAGTCCACGCTCACGTCCGCGGCGGAGACGCCGTCCACGCCCTCCACCTGCTGCTTGACGGCCTCGGCGATGGCGGCCGCGGCGCCCTTGGCCGGGAAGCCCAGGGTCACCTGGACCTTGACCTGGTCACCCTCGATGTCGATGGACTTGATGGACTTGGTGCTGACGAGATCCCGGCCGAGATGGGGTTCGACATAGGCTTTGATGGCGGCCTCGACGGCCTCTTGGGTGGGTGCGGACATGGGTAACTCCGTTGTCTGTGGGACCGCCCGACGCCGGAACGGTCGGCCGGGCGGGTCGGTTGCATCTTGTCGGCCACCCGCGCGGGGGGGCACAGGTGCGTATATGGTGCGCGCTGAACTGGTATCAGCGAATGCTAATTCAAGGTAGGACGGCCTCGCCCCGGGGCAGCGAGCCTTCGCTGTCGGCTCAGTACCCGGGCTCGTGCGCGGCGACGACTCGATTGCGCCCCGCGTCCCTGGCACACGTCCCGCTCAACGCCGGCGCCGCGCGCCAAGACAGGGACGGCCCACACTGCCCGCAGCGCTGCCTGCCGCTCCGGGCGGCCACCTGGATCGACTGCGCCAGGCGGTGATGCAGATCCAGGTCCCGCTGCGCTCCAGCGATCGACTGTACAATCTGCGCCTGCACATCCGATGTCTGCAACGGAAACCGGCAAGCGACGGCAGCGACGCTGCGACCCTATGATCAAGCTCCGCACCTACATCTACATCGACTCCCTGCAACCTCAACTGGCCGAGTACATGGCCACGGTCTCGCAGGGCTTTCTGCCAATTCCCGGCGACGCCTGCCTCTGGGTGGAGGTCTCGCCCGGCATGGCCATCCACCGACTCACCGACATCGCGCTGAAGGCGACGCGGGTGCACCTGGCCCAGCAGGTGGTCGAGCGCGCCTTCGGCTCCATGGTGATCCACCAGCGCGACCAGAGCGACGTGCTGGAGGCGGGCCGCATCCTGCTGGACAACCTCGGCGCCCGGCAGAACGACCGGCAAAAGTGCCGCGTCGCCTGGAAGGAGATCATCCGCGCCATGACGCCGGACCACACGGTGCTCATCAACCGCCAGAACCGGCGCGGCTCGATGATCCTGCCGGGGCAGAGCATGTTCATCCTGGAAACCGAGCCCGCCGGCTACATCGTCTACGCGGCCAACCAGGCGGAGAAGGCGGCAAACATCACCATCATCGACGTGCGCGCCGTCGGCGCCTTCGGCCGGCTCACCCTGTCCGGCACCGAGGCGGACGTCGACGAGGCCGGCGCCGCCGCGGTGGCGGCCGTGGAGAGTCTGTCCGGACAGGACCGGCCGGTCGTCGCACACCATTAACGAGCGCACCGCCACCCAGGAGAAGCGGGGCAACACATGATCGCCGGTGCATCCCGAATCGTTACGGCAGCGACCGCGGCCTTCGCGCTGACGCTGATTCTTCCGGCCCATTCGGCGGCGCCGCCGCGGGACGCAGTCATCTCGATCGACGGCCAGAACTATCACCTGGAGATTTCGGGGCATGCCGGACCGGCAGTGGTCTTCGAAGCGGGTCTCGGCAACGACCTATCGACCTGGGATCTCGTCGCGGAGCCCATCGCGAAATTCGCGCGGGTCGTGCGTTACGAGCGTCCCGGCTTGGGGAAGAGCCTGCCGATGCTGAGCCACGACCCCGTAACGGCGGGACAGGTCGCCGGCAATCTGCGCAAGCTGCTGAATGCGGCCAAGATCCGCCCGCCCTACATCCTCGTCGGTCATTCGCTCGGCGGTCTCTAAGTCCAGCTGTTCGCGAAGAAATTTCCGAGTGAGGTGTCGGGCGTGGTGCTGCTCGACGCCGCCAGCCCCGATGCGCCTGATGAACTAAAGACCCGCGCCCGGCTCGCGCCCGGCTCCGCGGCATTCCTAGAAGAGCGAGGCATCCCGCAAAGCAACGCGGAGGTCAAAGCCGCCGGACCCTTCCCCGATATTCCGGTGGCAGTGATCGCGGCGACGGATCACGGCCCCTATTTCAGGCAATGAGAGCCCACGCTGATGCGCCTGCAAGAGCAGCTAGCGACGCTGTCGCCGAAAGCGCACCTGATCATTGCCGAGGGCAGTGGACATGACGTGCAGATCGATCGGCCGAAATTGGTCGTCGACGCCGTGGCGCAAATGGTATCAGGCACAGACAAGGCTCCGACTCGTGCACGTGCCCATGGTTCGCAGAAGAAGGACCGCGATCAATAGGGCCACCACCCCTCGTGAACCAACGCCGCGTGGGCCACCTGTGCGCCCCAAGCCAAGCCATTATGCGCTTCGGCCGAATTCCCACTGCCAATGGCTACAGAGGATTCCGGATCGAATTGGTTCAGCAGGCGTCGCAGAGCTCGATCTCGGTGGCGATGGGCAGGTCCTTGCGCTGCGCCCACTCCATCATGGAGCCGTCGTAGAGCTTCGCGTCGTGATTGCCGAGCACGGCGTAGCTCGCGAACCAGGTGAGCGCCGCACGACTGCCGCTGTGGCAGAAGTGTACCTGCGTGCCCTCGGGATCGATGCCGCGCGCCGTAAACAGCTCCCGCAGCGCGCCGGGGCTGCGCATGCGCCCCGAGCCGTCCGCGGTGACCCAATCGTAGGGCAGGTTCCTGGCACCGGGGATGGTGCCCGGACGCTCGTCGTTGTCGCCGGTATAGATGCCGACGAACTCGCCCTCGCTGCGGGCGTCCACCGGCTGCGCGCCCGCCGCGATGAGCGTCTGCACGCCCGCGGCGTCCGGCACCATGTCCGGCCTGAGCTTGGCCTTAAAGAGCGTGGGCGCGCGCCGCTCGGTGCCCTGCACCAGGCGCCTGCCGGCCTTGGCATAGCCCACCAGACCGCCGTCCAGCACGCTCACCGCGTCGTGGCCAAGCACCTTGAAGGTCCAGTACACACGCGCGGCCGATGCGAGGTCGCCGGCACCCTGGCCGGTGGCGGCGATGACCACGTGATCGTCGTCGCCGATGCCGGCCGCGCCGAGCATGGCGGCCAGCCGCGCCGGCGGTGGCAGCATGGACTCCAGCACCGACGGATCCTTGTTGCCCTTGGGCGCGTGCGTGCGCCAGACGGCGTAGGGCAGGTTCACCGAGCCCGGGATATGGAAGCTCTCGAAGGCCTTCGGTGCCTGAAGATCCACCACCACGACATCCTTGCGGTGGGTCTCGAGCCAGGCCACGTCCACCAGCGCCGGCACTTCGCCCGTGGCCGCCACGACCGGCACCGCGGCATCGGCGGCAAGCGGCGCCGCGAGCACCAGCGCGGCGAGCAGAATCCAGGGTCTGATCATGAACTAACTCCCGGCCGCAAAGGGCCAATAGATCATGGTTATCGTCGCGTGGTGGCCGCCTTCGCGGCGATCGCGGCGGGGACGCCGCTGGCCCATCACCCATCGCGGCGCCGACGCCGCCCCCACCGGCACGCGCGGCTGCGCCGTGGGAGCGCCGTCTTCGGCGCGATGTATCCTCGCGAGGCTGATCGCGGCGGGGACGCCGCTCCCACGGGTAAAGGCATTACGCGGCAGCGCCGGCGCGTACGACGGCATTGTTGGGCGCCGGCGGGCAGGATCAGCCCTTGCCGCCGTCCTTGTCCGCGGCACCCAGGCCGGCGGCGAAGAGCTTCTGCATCATCTCCATGCCTTTGATGCTGCTGGCGAGGTAGGGCTGGAAGAGCTGCAAAGGATCGTAGCCCTCCGCGCCCTCGCGCATGCGGGTGCGGATGTCGTCCAGCAGCTGCTGCTGGAAGGCGTCCACGTCCGGCAAGCCCATCAGCTTGCGCAGCTCTTGCGGGGTGATATCGAGGTCGACGTGGATCTTCATGGTGTTTCCTGACGCCTGTGGTACGCCCATCCGCGCTGGTGGGCACTCAGTGACGGCTGGCCCGCGGCGGCAGTTCCTGCGGCAGCGGTTCCTCCACCGCCAGCCCGCGGTGCACGCGGCGGCCGAGCAGCACGCAGGCGCGCTCGAAGGTGCGCTCGGCTTCGCGCAAGTGCCAGTTCCAATCCAGGGGCGCCGCGTTGTTGCGCACGGAGAAGTGCCCGGTGGTGATCACCCGGCCGATCCGCACTTCCACCGCCCAGTCGTGCCAGACGGCGTCCGGCTCCTCCTCGTCGGCGAATTCCTGCTCCACCAGACGCACGGCGGCGCTGCCGGTGTCGTCCATCACCACGAGCTCGGAGAGCACCATGGACTCCTCCACGCAGCTCTCCCAACCCGTGTGCACGCCCGAGGCATTGGCCATCAGCGCGTGCACCAGCAGCGCCGGGGTGATGCGCAGGCTGAGCGGCATGTCCCAGTCGGGATCGGCGGTTTCGGAGAAGGCAGCGGGGTTGTTCTCGGTCATGAGGCAGTGGATCGGGCAAACGATACAGGCGTGGAGAGTGGCGTCGTTTCGAGGTGCGGCCGGCTCCGGCGGCCGGGATAGGTGCGTCAGGGACGCCGCCGTGCGAATGGGCCCAGACACGGCCAACTGAAACGCGCGTGCGGCTTTGGCCCTTGGCCCTTGGCCCTTGGCCCTTGGCCCTTGGCCCTTAGCTTAAACCCCAAGCTACGCCGCTGTCGCCCGACTTGTCCGAACCGTCCCGAGAGTTTGGCACCGTGCCGGCGGCTTTCGCGTAAAGTGCCGCGCTTGCTGCGCCGGCCCCACTCGGCCGACCGAGAACATCAGGTGCGACCAACGCAGGAGCAACAAACATGAAGGTAGCGGTCTTTTCGGACGTGCAGGCGGTAGTGCCGGCGCTCGAGGCGGTCATCGAGCACATCGACGCCTGGCGCCCGGAGCTGGTGATCATGGCCGGCGACCTGGTGAACCGCGGCCCGGACAGCGGCGGTTGCCTCACGCTGTTCGACGCGATGCGCCGCTCCCACGGCTGGCTGCCTGTCAACGGCAACCACGAGGCCTGGGTGCTGCGCTGCGGCGACACCGCGCCCAAGTCCGATGGCGATCGGGACCTCCGCCGCTTCACCGACTGGGCATGGCGCCAGGTGGCCGCGCAGGCCGACCGGCTGCGTGGCTGGCCGGACCACCTTTGTTTGCATCCGCCGGGCGCCGACGCCTGGCTGCATGTGACCCATGGCACCATGGCCGGTAACCGCGACGGCATCACGCCCGGCACCCCGGACGAGTCGCTGCAAGGCAAGCTGCCGGAAGGGGTCGCGTTGTTCGTCTCCGGCCACACCCATCGCACCCATCAGCGCCACACCCAGGGGATGGACGTGGTGAACGTCGGCTCCGTGGGCTCGCCCTTCGACGGCGACGTGCGCGGCAGCTACGGGCGCTTCACCTGGCGCGGCGGGCGCTGGCACACCGAGCTGGTGCGCTTCCCTTACGATCGCGAGCGCGCGGCACGGGACTTCGAAAACTCCGGCTTCCTCGACGAGGGCGGGGCGTTGGCGCGGCTGGTGTACCTGGAATGGCAGCGCGCGGAGCTCCTGATGTCCGGCTGGCGGTGCCGCTACGAGCAGGCAGTGCTGCGCGGCGAGGTGTCGCTGGAGGCGTCGGTGACGCGCTATTTGCGCGACTGCGCCTAGCGCTTCGCTGCGGAAATTTCGAGACTGGGCTCCCTCGTGGTCGCGGTCGTAATCGAATATCCGGACGGTTGCGATCACGATTACGACCACGACCACGACCACGACCACGAAAGCAGAGTTGGGAGAAACGCCGCACTGGCGCAACCGCGCCGAAACGCGACGAACCACTGGTTACCGGTACACAATGGAAATCGGGATCGGGATCGGGATACCGACCAAGATGGCAATCGATGACGCTCCCCGTCCCGATTTCGATCCCGACACGTCTGTCGCCATTGGTCGCACGAAGCTTGGCGCAAGCGCACTGACCCTGCCGGTCAGTTCCACCCCACCACGTCGTAGCCCCGCTCGCTCAGGCAGCGATCAACGTAGCGCTTGAAGGTGTCGCTCGGCTCGCTCGCGCGTGTCGCCCCGCGGATCAGCCCCACCGCGGCGCCGGCGGCCGCACCCGCCGCGGTGCGGTTGCCGATGTCGCTGTAGCCGCGCACTGCACCATAGACGCCGGTGGCGGCACCGCCCATGGCGGCGCCGACGGCCGTGTCCTTGGCCATCTCGCGGCCATTACCGCCGCCAGCGCCCGCCTGCCGGGCCAGGCGGCGGCACTCGTCGATGTCGGCCTGTGCCACGTGACCGCCGCCGTAGACGACGGGCTTTGACGCACAGCCGGCGAGCGCTCCGCCGCCGAGCACGAGCCCGGCGCAAACGAGCCCGACAGCCGCCGCGCGGGACTGCCCGGGAAAGGCGCGATGGACCATGGCGAAGAACTCCATATTGCAGAGAAATGACCGATGAATCGCCCGGCGCATTCGACGACAGGCATAGGAGAACCCGCAAGCATACCCAATACGAAAAAACGGCGGTCGGGCCTTTGCAGGGAGTCGCTTCCCGGATGCCCCTATTGCGTCCGAGAACGGGATGCGTTGTCATCAAACCCCATCGGAAACGAGCCTAAATTGCCCCAAACTTCACTCCTTCGGGGGCGGCGACAACAAAGCTCCATCCATCGGCTGGCCGGGCACTACCCGGCGGGAGTCAAGACCATGGCACAGGTACAGACTCAGCACACCCAGGCATCTCCGGCGCAGCGCGCAGACACCCTACCACCGGGCCGCACCGAACGCCCCTCCGCGGCGCAGCGTTTCGTCGAGGGCCTGCTCGAGCCCGCCGACATCCGCATCAATGGCAACCGCCCCTGGGACATCCAGGTGCACGACACCAGCGTCTACCAGCGGGCGGTGCGCGACGGCTCGCTTGGCTTCGGCGAGGCCTACATGGCCGGCGCCTGGGACAGCGAACAACTGGACGAGACCATCGCGAAGGCGCTCGGCTGCGACCTGGACGACGCCCTGAACCATGAGGCCAAGTTGCACTACGCCTTCCATTGGCTCAAGGAACGCGTCATCAACCGCCAGTCCCGCGCCCGCGCCTTCACCGTCGGCGAGCGCCACTACGACATCGGCAACGATGTCTACGAGGCCATGCTCGACCCCACCATGAGCTATAGCTGCGGCTATTGGGCGGAGGCCGACTCGCTGGAGGCCGCGCAACTCGCCAAGCTCGACCTCATCTGCCGCAAGCTGGAGTTGGCGCCCGGACAACGGCTGCTGGACATCGGCTGCGGCTGGGGGGGCCTCGCCGCCTATGCCGCCGAGCACCACGGCGTCGAGGTGGTGGGCGTCACCGTCTCGCGCAACCAGGTATCGCTGGCCAAGGAGCGCTGCCGAGACCTGCCCGTGGACATCCGGCTCATGGACTATCGCGACCTGCCCAACGCAGTGGGCGGCAGCTTCGACCGCATCGTCTCCGTCGGCATGTTCGAGCACGTCGGCGTGCGCAACTACCCTGCTTACTTCGACGTCGCACGGCAGATGCTCACCGACGACGGGCTTTTCCTGTTGCATACCATCGGCAACACCCGCACTGCCGCCATTACGGATGCCTGGACCGACACCTACATCTTCCCGAACGGAAAGATCCCCTCCGCGCAGGAGATTGCCCGCCACCTGGAGGGCCGGTTCATCATGGAGGACTGGCACAATTTCGGACCGTACTATGACCCAACCCTGATGGCCTGGTGGCAGCGCTTTGACGCGGCCTGGCCGGAGCTACGCGCCAACTACGACGATGTTTTCTACCGCATGTGGAAATACTACCTGCACGCGTCGGCGGGCTTCTTCCGCTCGCGGCAGGGGCAGCTCTGGCAGATCGTCCTGGCCAAGCGCACGCGCTCGGGCGTTTATCGCTCCGTGCGCTGACCACATCCCGACAGTCCCCTGCCGCACCGCGCCCGCCCTGGCGGGCCGGTCAGAGGAGCCGTGCCCGGGCAACCGGCACCCATATGAGTCGCACGAGGCCGCCCGGTGAGCGGACCGCAGCCCGACAGCCTGCACCGTTTTCTGTTCGAGCGCCTGGGCGTGCGCGGCGAGCTGGTGTGCCTGGATGCGGCCTACCAGGCGGTGCTCTCGCGCCATTCCTACCCTGGCCCCGTACAACGCCCATTGGGCGAAGCGCTGGCCTGCGCGCTGCTGCTCACCGCCACGCTCAAGTTCGAGGGCAAGCTGACCCTGCAAGCCCAGGGCAGCGGCCCCATCCGCACCCTGGTGGTGCAGGGCACGCACGAGGGCACGGTGCGCGGCCTCGCCCGCTGGCACGGCGAGGTGCCGCACGGTGACCTGCAACGGCAATTCGGCGCCGGCCACCTGGCGCTGACGCTGGAGCCCAGCCGCGGCGAGCGCTACCAGGGCATCGTGCCGCTGGAGGGCTCGGGGCTGGGCGCCGCCATCGAGACCTACTTCGGCCACTCCGAGCAGTTGCCCACCCGGCTCTGGCTGGCGGTGGACGGCGCCCGGGCCGTGGGACTGATGCTGCAGCGCCTGCCCGGCAGCGTCGAGGATGCCGACGGCTGGAACCGCACCGTCACGCTCGCCGACACCGTGCGGGACCACGAGTTGCTGACCCTGCCGGTGCAGAACCTGCTGCGGCGGCTGTTCCACGAGGAGGACGTGCGACTGTTCGAGCCGGACCCGGTGGCCTTCCGCTGCGGCTGCTCGCGCGGTCGCATCGCCGAGACCCTGCGGGCGCTCGGCCAGCCCGAGATCGACGCCATCATCGCGGAGCAGGGCGACGTGGCCGTGACCTGCGAGTTCTGCAACCGCGACTACCGCTTCGACGCCGTGGACGCCACGGCGCTGTTCAGCGACGCCGTGGTGCCTGCCGGCACACAGGATTCGACCCACTGACCGCACCCGAACGGCCGGCCTCACATCGCCGCCGGAGCCATCGGTCTGCAGGACACGCCACCATTAGCCGCGGCGGCGCGACGCGCGGTATGCTGTGCCGCGCCTGGGCTGCCAGCCCGGTTCCCCACGAATTCGCCCGCCGGCCGCGATGCCCCCGAGCCTCCCGGCAAGCCCCCAGGATGCGCACCATGCCCGAAACCTCGCCTCACGTCCTCGTCCTGTACTACAGCCGCTTCGGTGCCACCGCAGAGATGGCCCGGCAGGTGGCCCGCGGCGTCGAGGAGGCCGGCCTGGAGGCGCGGCTGCGCACGGTGCCGGCGGTGTCCACCGTCTGCGAGGCAGTCGAGGACAGCATCCCGGACAGCGGCGCGCCGTACGCGGAGCTCGACGACCTGCGCGACTGCGCGGCGCTCGCGCTCGGCAGCCCTACCCGCTTCGGCAACATGGCCGCGGCGATGAAGTACTTCCTGGACGGCACCTCGCCGCTCTGGCTGAGCGGCGCCCTCGCCGGCAAGCCCGCCGGCGTGTTCACGTCCACGTCCAGCCTGCACGGTGGGCAGGAGACGACGCTCACCTCCATGATGCTGCCGCTGCTGCACCACGGCATGCTGGTGCTGGGCCTGCCCTACAGCGAGACTGACCTGCTGCACACCGATGCCGGCGGCACGCCCTACGGTCCGTCGCACTTGGCCGGCATCGACAACGACAAGCCGGTGACCGACATCGAGAAGCGCTTGTGCCGCGCGCTCGGGCGGCGCCTCGCCGAGACTGCCGCGACCCTCAACCGCTGAGTCGTCGCCCAGACCTGCTGTACCCAAACTGCTGCACCGATTTGCTGCACCGACTCGCCGCCCTGACCTGCTGCACCGACGCGCCCCACACATGCCCCGACAGCTCGCACAGGACATCGAGGCACCGCCCGCTGCAACAGACGCGGCAGCCGCCGTGCACCCCGGCGCCGCCCAACTCCCGCTGCCGCTGCGCCCACCCGGTGCCGGCGACTTCGACAGCTTCGTCGCCGACGGCAACACAGAGGTGATCGCCATACTGCGCCACTGGGCCAACGACGCCGCGGGCGGCAACGTGCTCCTGCACGGCGAGCCCGGCAGCGGCAAGAGCCACCTGCTGCACGCGGCCTGCCGCGCGGCGCAAGAGACCGGCGCCGCGGTGGGCTTCGTCGCGCTGGACATCGGCACGCTGCCGCCGGCAGTGCTGGACGGCCTGGAGGCGCGCGACGCCGTGGTCATCGACGCGGTGCAGGCCGTCGCTGGGGAACCCGCGTGGGAGCTGGCGCTCTTCAACCTCTACAACGCCCTGCAGCTCAGCGGTGGCCGCCTCTTGCTCGCCGCGCGCGCGCCCGCGGCGCGGCTCGGTCTCGGCCTGCCGGATCTGACCTCGCGGCTCTGCGCCTGCGCCACCTACGCGGTGCACCCGCTGGACGACTCGGGTCATGAGCGCCTGCTGCGCAACGCCGCGGCCGCGCGCGGCATGCGGCTCGACGATGCGACCCTCGCCTACATCCTCAAGTACAGCCAGCGTGATACCGTGGCGCTGTTATCGCTGCTGGAGGCGCTCGACCGCACCTCACTGGCCCGGCGCCGCGCGCCGAACCGCCGCTTGGTGGGAGAGCTGTTGGAACGGCGCCGCGGACAGCGCGGAAGCAAGGCCGACGACGCGGCGCCCTGACACCCACCGGCGTCGACGCCGGCCTGTCCCAAGGGCTCGCGCTGCGCGACAATGGCGGTGGCCGGCCGCCCCCGACGGCACCCCGGCCGGCCAGCGGTCCTACCGCTGACCCAACCGAACAGACCCAACCGAACACCGCCCGAGGCACAGGACCGCACCCATGGTGCTGATGATCGACAACTACGACTCCTTCACCTACAACCTGGTGCAATACCTCGGTGAGCTCGGCGCCGAGGTGCGCGTGCTGCGCAACGACGAGACGAGCGTCGAGGACGCCCTGGCGCTCGCGCCCGAGCGCATCGTCATCTCGCCTGGGCCTTGCACGCCGGATGAGGCCGGCATCTCGGTGGCGCTGATCCGCGCCGCGGCGGGCCGCGTGCCGGTGCTCGGCGTCTGTCTGGGGCATCAGTCCATCGGCCGCGCCTTCGGCGGCGAGATCATCCGGGCGCGCGCGGTGATGCACGGCAAGACCTCGCCCATCCACCACGCCGGCGAGGGCGTCTTCGCCGGCCTCGAGACACCCTTCGAGGCCACCCGTTACCATTCGCTGGTGATCGACGCCGAGCGGCTGCCGCCGGCGCTCGAAGTCACCGCCTGGACCTGCAACGACGACGGCAGCCGCGACGAGATCATGGGCGTGCGCCACCGCGAATTGCCGGTACAGGGCGTTCAGTTCCACCCGGAGTCGATTCTGACCCGGCACGGACACGAGCTGTTAAAGAACTTTCTCACCGATCAAGTCTGAACGAACGGCCCAGTTCCTCGGTCCTAGGCGCTCGTCCCTGCTGCAACAGTGCCGAGGACCAAGCGCCAAGCGCCTCCGCCAGCGACACAACCCCGATGACCACCGGAATCGATATCAAACAAGCCCTAGCCCGCGTCATCGACGGGCACGACCTCAGTAGCGCCGACATGACAGCGTGCATGCGCACCATCATGACCGGCGGCGCGACACCGGCGCAGATCGCAGGCTTCCTGGTGGCGCTCCGGCTCAAGGGCGAGGCGGTGCCGGAGATCGCCGCCGCCGCGGCGGTGATGCGCGAGCTGGCCACCGGTGTCGACATCGGCGACCTGCCCCACGCCATCGACATCGTCGGCACCGGCGGCGATGCGGCCGGCACCTTCAACGTCTCAACTGCCAGCACCTTCGTCGCCGCGGCCGCCGGCTGCCACGTGGCCAAGCACGGCAACCGCTCGGTCTCGTCGAAATCCGGCAGCGCGGACCTGCTCGAGGCCGCCGGGGTCAAGCTCGACTTGACGCCGGAACAAGTGGCCCGCTGCGTACATGAGGTCGGTGTCGGCTTCATGTTCGCGCCGGCCCATCACGGCGCCATGAAGCACGCCATCGGCCCGCGCCGGGAGCTCGGCGTGCGCACGGTCTTCAACGTGCTCGGGCCGCTCACCAACCCGGCCGGCGTGCGGCGACAGGTGTTGGGCGTCTTCGCCGCAGGGCTGCTGGAGCCGCTCGCCGAGGTGCTGAAGAACCTCGGCTCCGAGCACGTGCTGGTGGTCCACGCGGAGGATGGGCTGGACGAGATCAGCATCGCCGCGCCGACCAACGTCGCCGAGCTCAAGGACGGCACCATCCGCCGCCATCGGATCACCCCCGCGGACTTCGGCCTGGCGCAGGCACCGCTGGACGCCATCCGCGTGGACGGCCCGGCGCAAAGCCTGCAACTGGTGCGCGCCGCGCTGTCCGGCGAGCCAGGCCCGGCGCTGGACATCGTGCTGCTGAACGCCGGTGCGGCCATCTACGTCGCGGGCGTCGCCGACAGCCTCGGCAGCGGCATCGACGCCGCGCGCATGGCCATCGCGAGCGGCGCGGCGCTGGGCCGGCTGGAGCGGCTCGCGGCGCTTTCCGCCGAGCTCTGCGGCCCGGCATGAACGCGACGGCGCGCCGTTGCAATGGCTGCACCGCCTGCTGCGACGGCTGGGTGCGCATCCTGGTGCAAGGCTTCGAGGCCAGGCCCGGCCAGCCCTGCCCACACAGCACGGGCTCCGGATGCGACGACTACGCCAACCGCCCGGCCGATCCTTGCGTCAACTTCAACTGCGGTTGGGTCGTGCCTCAGAGCCCATTACCGGATTGGATGAAGCCGGACAAGGCCAAAGTGCTGGTACTTTTCAACAAAACGAACTGGCAAGGCGTGCCGGTGGACCTCGCCCTGCCGGTGGGCCGCCGAATACCGGGGCGCTGTCTGGATTGGCTCAAAGCATTTGCGCAGCGCCAGCGCCGGCTCTTGCTGTATGCCGAGCAGGTCAAGGAGCAAGGCCGCTTCAGCGGCGAGCAATTAATCTACGCATTCGGCCCGCCCGCCTTTCGCGCCGCCATTGCCGAGCAGCAACAGCGCGGCGCCGCCCTTTGGTGAGCCGCGCCACGGCCTTGATCGCTAGTCCGTACCCACTGTGGGAGCGTTGTCCTCGGCGCGATGGGCAGCGCGTCGCGGCGAGGACGCCGCTCCCACGGCAGGAAGCCGCTGGCCGGAGTTATGATCAAGGCCCGCGCCACGGCCTGCCCCCTATTGCCCCTGGAGCACCATGGACACCCCGGACATCCTCAAGCGCATCACCGCCCGCAAGGCGGAAGAGGTCGCCGAGCGCAAGCGCCGGCAGCCGCTCGCAGAGCTGACCACCGCGGTCGAGCAGGCCGGCCCCGGCCGGGGCTTCGCCGACGCGCTCGCGGGCCGGATCGCGGCCGGCCGCGCCGCCGTCATCGCCGAGATCAAGCGCGCGAGCCCGAGCAAGGGTCTCCTGCGCGCCGACTTCCGCCCGGCGGACATCGCCGTCTCCTACGAGCGCGGCGGGGCGGCCTGTCTGTCGGTGCTGACCGACCGGGACTTCTTCCAGGGCGACGACGAGTACCTGATGAGCGCGCGCGCCGCCTGCGCCCTGCCGGTCATCCGCAAGGACTTCGTCATCGACGCTTACCAGATCCATGAGGCGCGGGCCATCGGCGCCGACTGCATCCTGCTCATCGCCGCCTGCCTGGACGACGCCGAGCTGGCCGAGTTCACCGCCACCGCCCACGCGCTGGGCCTGGACGTGCTGCTGGAGGTGCACGACGCCGCGGAACTGGAGCGGGCGCTCGCGGTGCCGGTGCGGCTGGTGGGCATCAACAACCGCAACCTGCGCACCTTCGAGGTCAGCCTCGACACGACGCTCGAACTGCTGGCGTGGGTACCGGACGACCGGCTCCTGGTCACCGAGAGCGGCATCCACACCCGCGCCGATGTGGCCCTGATGCGCGAGCACGGCGTGCACGCCTTCCTGGTGGGAGAATCCTTCATGCGCGCCGCGGACCCGGGCGCGAAGCTGGCCGAGTTGTTTCAGGAGCCAGGAACCAGGAGCAAGGCGCTGTAGGTCGGGCCGACGCAGGAGGCCCGACAAGCAAGCGGTTAGGGCACGTGCGGTGTCGGGCTTCGTTCCTCAGCCCGACCTACGGAGCTAGCCCCTAGCCCATCATTTCGCCCCTCATTCACCGCGTTCCGTAGACGACGATCGTCTTGCCCTTGACGCTGATCTGCTCCTGCTCCTCCAGGGCCTTCAGCACCCGCCCGGCCATCTCCCGCGAGCAGCCCACCATCCGCCCCAGATCCTGGCGGGTGATGCGGATCTGCATGCCGTCGGGGTGGGTCATGGCATCGGGCTGCTTGCACAGATCCAACAGCGCGCCGGCGATGCGGCCGGTGACGTCGACGAAGGCCAGGTCACCCACCTTGCGACTGGTGCGCTGCAAGCGCAACGACAACTGCCGGCCGATGGCGTAGAGGATCGGCAGCGCCTGCTCGCTCAGCTCGCGCTCGAGCACCTGCTCCAGTCGCCGGTAGCTGATCTCGGCGACCCGGCACTTGGTGCGGGTGCGCACGACGACGCTGCGCGTCTTCTGCGGCAGGAACAGGCCCATCTCGCCGATGAACTCGCCGGCGTTGATGTGCGCCAGGGTCAGCTCGCGGTGGTCCTCATCCTCGATGAGCGCGGCCACGGACCCCTCCACCAGGTAGTACAGGGTCTCGGCCGGCTCACCGGCGTGGATGAAGTCCACCCGCTTGTCGTATTGCTTGGTGTGGCAGTAGCTCAGGAACGGCTCCAGCCACTCGGGTTGGGCGGGGGGGACGAATCTTTCCATCTGGCGTCGATCGCTGGTTTCGGTGTGATGGCGCGGCGCCATCCTTGCTTGCGCCGCTTCCGTGGTAGCCTGTCGCCGAGCGCTTTCCCCGGCATCGACCACCTACGGACGCAGTCATGCAAGCCAGTACAAGATACGCGAAAAATCCCCATGCCGCAGCGAGGCAAAGCATCCGACATTTAAATAAGGAAATCACTCATCAGGGAAAGCGCCGATGAAGGCGCGCGTCAAGTGGCTGGAAGGCATGGCCATGGTGGGCGAGTCCGGCAGTGGCCATGCCGTGGTCATGGACGGTCCGCCGGACCTCGGCGGTCGCAACCTGGGCGTGCGGCCCATGGAGATGCTGCTCCTGGGGCTTGGCGGCTGCACCCAATTCGACGTGCTGCTGATCCTGCGCCGCGGCCGCGCCCGGGTGACCGACTGCGTCGTGGAGCTGAGTGCCGAGCGCGCCGAGACCGACCCCAAGGTGTTTACACGCATTCACGTGCACTTCATCGTCACCGGCCATGACCTGCAGCCGAAGCAGGTGCAGCGTGCGATTGCGTTGAGCGCAGAGAAATACTGCTCCGCATCTATCATGCTCGGCGCCGTCGCGGAGGTGACCCACGACTTCGAAATCCGCGATGGCTGAGCGTGCGGCCTTCGACGCCCTGGCCCGGGAATTCTTCTCGGTCTGGTTCCGCTATCGGCCAGAGGCGGCGCTGGCGGCCGCGGTGGGCGACTATGGCAGCCTGCCGGCACCACAATCGGACGACGACCACGCGGCGCTCGGCAGTTGGCTGGAGACGCTCGTAGTCGCGCTGGAGGAGCTGAATCACGACGCGCTGGACCCGGCCCGACGCCTCGACGCGGAACTGCTGTTCGCCCTGGCCGTGGTGGAGCACCGCGAGCTGCTGGAACGCGACTGGCGCCACCGCGACCCGCTGCGCTATCTGCCGCTCACCGAGATCCATCGCCTCACGCTGCTGTGCCCGCTATCTTTGCGCGGCGACCTGTTGGGCCTGCTGACGGCAATCCCTGCACACCTGCGCCTGGCCATGACGCAGCTTACCCCTATGGCGGAGCTGATCCCGCCACCGCTGGTGGCGGCCGCCGTCGAGGCCGCGGAGGTGGGCCCCGGCTACCTGCGCGCGCTCGCCCGCTCGCGCTGGCTGCGCACCCAATGCCACGGCAGCGGGCAGATAGAGGATGCCGCGGAGGCTGCCGCCACCGCGCTGCGCCAGTACGCGTCGGGTCTGCGCAGCGTCATCGCGCCGCGGGCGGCGGGCGCCTGTGGCTGCGGTGCCGAGCACCTGCGGTTCCTGTTGCGCCGGCGGCATCAGCTGACGCTGGCCCCGGCCGACTGTGCCCCGCTGCTTGAGCGGCTCGCGCGTCAGCTCAACGCCACCGCCGGCGCCGAACAAGCACTCCCCGGCACCGCGCCGACGTCCGGCGATGGCATCGGCGCAGAGTGTGCGCGGCAGGAGGCGCTGCTGCGCGCGGCCGAGCTCTTCACCCTGCCCGTCGCGCCGCTGCGCGTCGCGGGCGGCCCGGCCTGTCCGCGGCTCGGCGCCGCCACCGACCAGGCCATGCGACCGCTCGACGCGCGCGAGCTCGGCCTCGATTATGTGCCGGACCTGACGCGAGGTCGCGGCATCCTGTATATCGCCGACGGCACCACTGCCGCCGCTGCGCGAGGCCCCCTGTCACAGCCTGGGCGCTGCCTCGAGCTCGGCTGGGGCGGGCTACACACGCTGACCTTCGCCGGCGGCATGGCGGCACGCTCCCTGCCGCGGTTGCTGGCGGGCGGCACCTCGCTCACCCAAGGCTGGCCGTTGTCTCTGGCGGCCTACGTCTGGCCGGAACAGCCAGAGCTGGTGGAGGCGGTGCGTCGAACCGCCGTCGCGCACGCCCGGCTGGACCTGGATCTGCATCTCGGGCGCGTCGGCCTCGCCGATGCACGCGCCCGCGCCGCCGCGCTGGGCAATGCGGACCAAGTGCTCGCGGCGCTCATCCGCAACCCGGGCGACGCCCTGGCTGCCGTGCTCGGCTGGCAGCTCATCGACGCGGGGCGGCGGCAGCTCACGGCCGGCGACAGTGGACCCGTGGCACTGCGCAAGCTCCACGACGGGCTGCTGGGACAAGGCCCTGTCCCCGCCAGCGTGGCCCTGGCCGGGATGCTCGGCGATGCTGCCGTCAGCGCCCTGCTGAACAATCTCATCACCTCGGCAGACGCCACGGTCTGAAACTCGCCGAGACCGGCTCGGCCGGCGCCGCCGGCACTCCCACAAAACGCCTTGAAAACGCCTCGGAGCAAGCGTAGCTTGCGCGCCTTTCCGCGCCCGCCCATCGGCCGAGAGCAGTCAAGAAGCGCCATGTCCACCATGTCCAAACGGCTCAAGCTGCATGGCTTCAACAACCTGACGAAGTCGCTCAGCTTCAATATCTACGACATCTGCTACACGGACTCCGATGAGCAGCGTGCCGCTTACATCGCCTACATCGACGAGGCGTACAACGCCGAGCGCCTGACCGGCATCCTCACCGACGTCGCGAACATCATCGGCGCCAACGTGCTGAACATTGCACGGCAGGACTACGAGCCACAGGGCGCGTCCGTGACCATGCTGATCGCCGAGGAGCATGCGCCGAACGAGTCGCTGATCAAGTCGGCGACGCCCGGCCCGCTGCCGGACGCGGTCGTGGCGCACCTGGACAAGAGCCACATCACCGTCCACACCTACCCCGAGAGTCACCCGCGCAACGGCATCAGCACCTTCCGCGCGGACATCGACGTGTCCACCTGCGGGGTGATCTCACCGCTGAAGGCGCTCAATTACCTCATCCATGCGCTGGAGTCCGACATCGTCATCATGGACTACCGGGTGCGCGGCTTCACCCGCGACGTGAAAGGACGCAAGCTCTTCATCGACCACAACATCAGCTCCATCCAGAACTACCTGTCGCGGGACACCAAGAACCGGTATCAGATGATCGACGTAAACGTCTACCAGGAGAACCTGTTCCACACCAAGATGGTCGTGGACCAGTTCCACCTGGACGACTACCTGTTCTGCATCGACGTCGACACGCTCTCGGAGAAGGAATACGACCGCATCCAGCGGCTGGTGCGCCGAGAGATGATGGAGATCTTCTACGGGCGCAATCTGAATCGGGACATCGAGGGGTGGAGCGAGCCGAGGAGCTAGGAGATAGGGGCTAGGAAACGATTCAAGAACAACTGAAACGTAGCGGCAGCAGGGTAGATGAAGCGAAGAGACCGTGAGCGTATTGCTCGCAACGCAGAAAACGAGCGCATCGTAGGTCGGGTTAGCGCAGCGTAACCCGACGATGGGCGTCGGTAAGCAGTTGATTGTCGGTTTACGCTATCGCTAACCCGACCTACACCGAATACTTCCACGGTCTCGAAGCGCATCCACCGCAACCAAGACGGCGGATGCGCCTTGCTTATCCGCCCTAGTGTGCTCACGTAGTTTCTGAACCATTACCAGGGATACCAGGAGGCTAGAGACCACCAGTGCCGGGGGCAGCCTGGTACGGGCGCTCCAAGATATAGCGAACACAAGGGCGGAACAGCGCACACGCGGTGAAAGTATCTTGCTCACCGCGTTCGAAAGCGTTCTCTTGTGGGTCAGGCCCACGCAGGAGGCCCGGCCCACAGGCGGTTAGATCGCGCGCGGTGTCGGGCTTCGTTCCTCAGCCCGATCTAAGTGGGCTTGCTGCACAAACTTTAAGCCCTGCCGCGCCCAACGCTTTCAGACCCAGTACGCCCCGCGCGTCATTACCTTCGACACCGCCTTCATCGCGAGCTTGACGGGCGCCGGCAGTTCCGCGCCGCCGGCGGCGTGGGCAACGTCGGCGTGGTGGATCTCGTCCGCCTTCATCTGCTCCAGGATGGCGTGAGTGCGCTGGTCGTCGCCCGGAACCTGCGCCATGTGATCGTCCAGGTGATTCTCCACCTGCCGCTCGGTCTCCACGACAAAGCCGAGGCTCCACTTGTCGCCGGCGAGCCCGGCGATGGCGCCCATCGCGAAGGAGCTCGAGTACCAGAGCGGATTCAGCAGGCTCTTGCGGGCGCCAAGCTCTTCCAGCCGCTGCTCGCACCAGGCCAGATGATCGTTTTCCTCCTGGGCGGAGCGTTCCAGGCTCTCGCGCACCTCGCTGAGGCGCGCCGTCATTGCCTGCCCCTGGTACAAGCCCTGGGCGCAAACCTCGCCCGTATGGTTCACTCGCATCAGCCCCCCGACGTGGCGGCGCTCATCCTCGCCTAAGTCCACGTCCGCGTAGTGCTCGGCGGGGTTGGCACGCTCGGTCACGCGCGGACGGCCGAATACGGTGCGCAGCGCCTGGTCGAAGCCCATCAGTGCGCGGTCGGCGGGGGAGTAATCTCTACTGGTCATCGCTGCTGCTCTGGTCGAATTCGGTCGGGTTTGGAAGTGTTGGCGCCAGGCCGGCAAGCCAAGGGCCAAGGGCCAAGGGCCAAGGGCCGAGGGCCGAGGGCCGAGGGCCAAAGAGAATAGCACCCCGCCACCGCATCGAACCCCCTGGTGCGCTTGCGCCAAATTCCTGCGACCGCTGGCTGTGGACGCTTCGGGATGGAAGATGTCGATAGCGATGTCGATGGACTGGAGGTCGTAGATCCGAGGCAACGCATTTCTAGCTCCTAGTCCCCAGCCCCTGAGATCGCGCGGGCCAGCAGCACCACCGGATGCACGACTTCCACGCCCAGGCCGGCGGCCTCGGCGGCGGCGCCCAGATGGGCGGCGCAGCCGGTGTTGGTCGTCACCAGCCAGCGCGGCCGCAGCCCCGCGAGCGCGACCACCTTGTCCGCCGCAAGCGCAAGTGCGGTCTGCGGCTGGTCGAGCAGGTAGGTGCCGGCGGCACCACAGCAAGTCTCGTTGCCGGGCAGCGGCACCACCTCGAGACCGGGGATGCGCGCCAGCAGTTCGTAGACGGCAACCGTATCCCGCAGCTGGTTGCGATGCGAGCAGGGCTCGTGCACGGCGACCACGCCTTGCAGCGGCCGCAGCGCCAGCGTCGCCGGCCAGGGTATTTCCAACAGGGCGCGGCAAAGCTCGGTGGCATTCAGCGCCGGGCGTAGCTCAGCAACACAGGCGCTGGCAATGCCGACGACGGCTGTATCGCCGAACACCGCGCGGTTCTGCGCGAGCAGCGCGTCAGCGGCGTCCGGGAAGCCGTTGTGCCGATGCATGGCGCCGCAGCAGACCTGTTCCTCGGGCGTCATGGTGGACACGCCGAGCCGCGCCAGCACCAGCCGCGCCGCTGCCATCACATCGGGCTCCAGTGCCTGGGCGACACAGCCGCGAAACAGCGCCACGGACCGCGCTGCGGCAACGCCCGCCGCCGCGGACCGCTCTGTCGGCGGGCGGGGCACGCGCAGGCGCAGCGCGAGCCCGTGCAGCACCGCGAGCCGCGGCCGGCGCAGCAGCCCGGTGATGCGCGCCAGCACGGCGCCACCCAGCCGTCGATAGCCCATCCCCAGCAGCGCCAGCAACGGCAGCCACCGCGGTGCGCTCAGCAGGTCCAGGCGCAGCTTCCGCCACCGGCGCAGCGGCGCCGGCAGCCGCGCCACGCGCGCCGCCCGCGCTGCGTCCATCAGGGTGCCGAACTGCACCAGCGACGGGCAGGCCACCTCGCAGGCGCGGCATTCCAGACAGCCGTCCAGGTGCGCGGCCAACCGCGGATTGTCGGGGAGCTGGCCGGTCACCAGGCCCTGAATCAGCGCGATGCGCCCGCGTGGCGAGTCCGCCTCGTCGCGGCGCAGCCGGAAGGTAGGGCAATGGGGCAGACACAGACCGCACTTAACGCACTGGTCCGCGAGGCGGAGAAGCTCTTGATCGTCCAAAGGTCTGCTGCGCGGGTCGCTACGGCTCGATGGCGGATCGGCGAGGAGTTGGAATGGAACGGACGGCGGCCGGCGCAAGCACGGCGCGCCGCCAACTGTGGCATCGGCACGGACCGATATGGCCGGCGCGTCGATCTCGACTTGGTTCGATGCCCGCCGGACGCCACCTTTCGGCCCTGGCGGTTTCCAGCACCGACGGAGCGCGACAGCATGTCCACACCGGCACCCTATTACAAGTACCACGTCTTCTTCTGCACCAACGTGCGCGCTGATGGCAGCCAGTGCTGCGGCCAGTGCGGCGCCCAGGCGTCGCGCGACTACCTGAAGCGGCGCACCAAGGAGCTCGGCCTGAGCGGACCGGGTGGAGTGCGCATCAACACCGCCGGCTGCCTGGACCGCTGTAGCGAGGGCCCCGTCGCCGTCGTCTACCCGGAGGGCACCTGGTATACGTACGTGGACAACGAGGACGTCGAGGAGATCCTGCAGAGCCATCTCATCGGTGGCGAGCCGGTGGCCCGGCTGCAACTGCCCGGCTGACGCGGTGCGGGGCCAGCGCGCAAGCTGATGCCGATCGCGGCGGGGACGGCGCTCGCACATGCGAGTGCCTCTTGCGCACACCGGCAAGGCGCGGGTATGATGCACGGCTTTCTCGGGGATTCCTTCGAGCGTCGCTCGTCGCCGGCCCCTTTCCAATTTCCCTTCGGCTTCTTCCTGGAGCGACGGACATGAGCACAGAAAGCGCAAAGCCGGCGACGGTACGGCGCGCGTGGTACCTGATCGACGCCGAGGGCAAGACGCTCGGCCGCCTCGCCAGCGAGGTCGCGCGCCGGTTGCGCGGCAAGCACAAGCCACAGTACACGCCCCACGTTGACACCGGCGACTACATGGTCGTCATCAACGCGGAAAAGGTGCGCGTCACCGGCAACAAGCTGGCCGACAAGATGTACTACCGCCACACCGGCTACGTCGGCAATCTCAAGTCGCGTACCCTGCAGCAGATGCTGGACGAGCATCCCGAGCGGGTCATCGAGGCCGCCGTTAAGGGCATGTTGCCACACAACCCCCTCGGCCGGGCGATGTTCAAAAAGCTCAAGGTGTACGCGGGCCCCGAGCATCGCCACCAGGCGCAGCAGCCTCAACCTCTCGAGGTCTGAGCCCGCCCCTCGCTTGAGGTATCACTTGAGGCAACAGCCGTATAAGCTGCTCGAGGCCTAATGCCCGAGCGGACCCGACAGAGACGAACACCGGGCACGACAGGCCCCGAATCGCAACGGACACCGAACCCATGCCGGACTTCCACTACGCCACCGGACGCCGCAAAAGCTCCGCCGCACGCGTGTTTCTCAGCGTCGGCAGCGGCCGTATCACCGTCAACAACCGCGACCTCGACCAGTTCTTCGGCCGCGAGACCGCGCGCATGGTGGTGCGGCAAGCGCTGGACGCCGCCGAGCTCGGCGACCGCATCGATGTGCGCGCCACCGTCAAAGGCGGCGGCACCACCGGCCAGGCCGGAGCCATCCGCCACGGCATCGCCCGGGCGCTGGTGGAATACGATGAGAGCCTGCGCGCAACGCTGCGCCGCGCCGGCTTCCTCACCCGCGATGCACGCGAGGTCGAGCGCAAGAAGGTCGGCCTGCACAAGGCGCGCAAGCGGCCGCAATACTCCAAGCGCTAACAAATGAGGGGCTAAGGGCTAGGAAGAGCTCTCAGGTGGGGTGGACGCGATGGAGATGCTCCCAAACCTGAAAGCTTGGAAGCGGGCGTGCCGGTTGTCAGTGGACATGATCGCAGGCATGATCAAACGCTTCGATGGCTCCGGGCGTCCGGAACCGGAGGCGCCTAGCACCTAGTCCCCAGCGACTAGCACCTGATTTTGGGGGATCGTCTAGCGGCAGGACAACGGACTCTGACTCCGTTAACCTAGGTTCGAATCCTAGTCCCCCAGCCATCTCAAGCCCGCGAATTCGCGGGCTTTTTTGTGCCTACGAAGAAGCGCGTGGAGGCAGCCGAGATCGCAGACGACGCGGGTCGGTCGAAGATGACGGTCGCAGGCGCCTGATTCGCCCAAGAGTTGAACTGTCGCAACACCATATGACGACCGCCGGCTCGTGCTCCTTCGGTTACGCGCTTACACGCATCGCCGCTTCTCGCTGATCGACTACCGGAGGGTCAGAATATCGGACGCTTTTTCGGCATGCAGCACCCCGCCGGCAGGTTACGGCTCGCCGCCGCACTTGTGACGCAGCGGCCGAAGCGCCCTTTCCCCCGATGCTCCAATATCCTCGCGTCACGACGCAACGTTACGCCGCCGGCGATTAGTGTGCAGGGGTGCGGCATTGCGGTGCGTTGCCGAGCGCAGGATTGCGCCGGGCGCAGACTAGTGCACTCATGCGGAAGTGTCGATGCCACTCCCAAGGCCGCCCGTGGCGCTGATCCGTCGCCCTGGAGGGCGACACGGATAAGCGCTGCGAGCGGTCTCGACATTCCGCGCCAGTGCACTCGCTGTCGCGCACGGCCGTCTGATCGTCGGGAGATCCGTTGATCACCTTTCTGACCGCCTCGATACCGACGATGCGCACGGCGCGCAGCAACTCGAAAGAACGCCCGATAGCATGCCACCCTCGCGCACCGCGCTTGCCTCGGCCGGTCCGCCCAGCCCTCGGCCCTCGGCCCTTCCCCGCAAGTGTCACTAAATTGCAACAGCCGCCTTTCCGTGTCTCTTTTTTTCACCCAACCCGTTGCCAACTGTTGCATACTGGTCTAGTATTCTGCTCGCAAGCGATGATTGCGTTGCCTTGCGCGGTCTTTCGTGATTTTCACAACAGCGGAGAGCAGCATGAACAAGAAGCTCCTCAGTTTGGCAGTTGCCGCGGCCGTCGCCGCGCCGACCGCCGCCATGGCAGAGGCCGTTCTGTACGGCAAGCTGAATCAGTCCATCGACTACGCGGACATCAAGAACATCTCGGGCGTAGAGTACTCCACAGTCGACAGCTTCAACGTCACTGGCACGAGCAGTCAGACGACAACGCAAATCTACAGCACCGCGGCAGCAGCCCAAGCCAATGGCGGGCCAGGAAGCACCGGGTACGTTGCGACGGCCGCCAATGTCCCGACATGGTCCAACTACACCGGCGGCACCGTCTACGTGCCGGTAGAGCAACCCGATGGCACGCTTCAGGTTCAAGCAGTCGCTAATGGCCAGTTCCTGGACGGCGTTACCAATACCAACGCCGTTTCGGTGCCCACGGGACAGCCGATCACCTTGATCCGCGTCAACTCCGCCGGCGTTCCTATCGTCGACCGGAACTTGGGCAAGGACTTCAAGGGCTGGGGCGTTTCCGCCAATTCGTACCGCAAGTACACCCTGGTGAACCCGGGCACCGGCCTGGGCAACTACTATGGCGGCACCCACATCAACGATCGTGCCAACCGCATCGGCGTCAAGGGCTCCGAGGATCTGGGCAATGGCCTCAAGGCCATCTACCAGGTGGAGTTCGGCATCAGCCTGTCGTCCGCCGACGACAACATCGTCAGTGGCGACAACGGCATCAGCATGCGCAACAGCTTCGTTGGCCTCGCCAGCGACTACGGCACGGTGCTGGTCGGCCGACACGACACCCCGCTGAAGATCTCCACCGGCAAGCTGGACCTGTTCTCTGACACCATGGCGGACTACAACGGCACCGTCGGCTTCGACGACGTGCGCGCCGACAACGTGGTCGCCTACATCTCGCCGACGTACTCCGGCCTGTCCTTCATGGGTGCCGTCGTCGCCGGTGGTGGTGCCACGGCCGGCTATGGCCTGAACTACGACAACGACTCGCTGGCCAGCGCCTACTCCCTGGCCCTCATCTACAACAACGGCCCGTTCTACGGATCGGCCGCCTATGAAGTGATCAGCAACGAGAACTTCATGGACAGCGCGGTGTCCGACGCCGGCAACGCCCAGTGCCTCAACGCCGACGGCACTTCGACCCTGGGTTGCGCCTACGTTGATGAGGACTACAACAAGTGGCGTCTCGGCCTCGGCCTGCTGGACTGGAACGGCTTCACGCTGACGGCTGTCTACGAGCAGCAGAACGACCTGCCCGGCGGGCAGACGCGCACCGCGACGGGCTTCATCGACCCGGACGGCAACGTGACTTTCGCCGGTGTGTCGGGCATCAAGAAGCAGCAGCTCTGGCAGGTGCAGGCCGGCTACAGCTTCGGCAACAACATGATCAAGGCCATGTACGGCTCCGTGAACCGCGACGCTGGCAAGGCCCTCGCCAACCTGCGTAGCGAGACCGTTGCCATCAACAACATCGGCGGCCTGGCCAGCGGCCTGCGCAAGGACCTCGAAGGCGACCGCAGCACCTGGGCGGTGGGGTTCGACCACAACTTCAGCAAGCGCACCAGCGTGTACGCCCTGTACACCGCGGTCGACGACGACTTCAACGGCAACCCGCTCTATCCGGGGGTCGATTGGAGCGGCTTCTCGCTGGGCGTGATCCACGCGTTCTAATCATCGCCTGCCGCATTCGACCCGATGGAGCGGGTCGGTCAACGGGGCCTTCGGGCCCCGTTTTTTGTTGGGCGCAGGCTGACGCGTCAGCCTCGCGAACAGTCGGATTACAGTGCTCTAACCCGGCCTACAGCTACGCACGGCCGCAGCCAGCGGTAGGTCGGGTTAGCGATAGCGTAACCCGACCATCAACGGCTGACCGACGCCCAGCGTCGGGTTACGCTGCGCTAACCCGACCTACGCCGAATACTTTCACAGTCTCGAAGCGCATCCACCGCAGCCAAGATGGCGGATGCGCTTCGCTTATCCGCCCGGTGCTCACTGGGCGACGCCTCGCTGCGAGGATCTTGCGTCATCTTGCGCAAGCCGATCGCGGCAGAGACGCCGTTCCCACGGGGAGAGTAGCGACGCTGTGGGAGCGCCGTCCTCGGCGCGATCGGGCGGTTGCTGGGGCGATCGCGGCGGGGACGCCGCTCCCACGGGTCTGTGCATCTTCACGACTACCGACGGGCGTCCATTGCCACCTTCCTCCACCAAAATAGGGCTTCAGGAACGCTCCAAGGTCCGGGGTCCGCCCTCGGCGCCCAGAATCAGCACATCCGCCCCACGCAGCGCGAACAGGCCGCAGGTGACCACGCCGGCGAGGTTGTTGATCTGCTGCTCGAGCTTCATGGGCTCCATGATCTGCAGCCCCTGCACGTCCAGGATCACGTTGCCGTTGTCGGTGACAAAGCCTTCGCGCCACACGGGCGTGCCGCCGAGCTTGACCAACTGCCGGGCCACCAGGCTGCGCGCCATGGGGATCACCTCCACGGGCAGCGGGAAGGCGCCCAGCACATCCACCAGCTTGGACTCGTCGGCGATACAGACGAAGCGCTCGCTGGCGGCGGCAACGATCTTCTCGCGCGTCAGCGCGCCACCACCGCCCTTGATCAGCGAGAGGCTCCGGTTGGACTCGTCGGCGCCGTCCACGTACAGCGCGAGATCACCCACCGCGTTGAGATCGAGCACCGGAATACCGTGCTGCTTGAGGCGCACCGTGGACGCCTCGGAGCTGGACACCGCACCCTCGATGCGGGCCTTGACGGTGGCGAGGCAGTCGATGAAGTGGTTCACCGTGGAGCCGGTGCCGACGCCGATGACGCCGCCCTCGACGTATTGCAGTGCCGCCTCGGCGGCCTGCTTCTTCAGCGCATCCTGGTCCATGACAGGGTCCTCTGTTGGGTTGTTGCAACAATCCTCATGATAACAGAGGCAAGGCTCGCCCTCGGGGCGTATCCTGTTGTGTTTGGGTGAAGTTACACGCCAGAACACAGTCGGAGCCATGCCGCAAACCTACATCGAGCGCATCCTGCGGGCGCGCGTCTACGACGTCGCCACCGAGTCGCCGCTGACGCATGCCAAACTGCTGTCGAAGCGACTCGGCAACGAAGTGTGGCTAAAGCGCGAAGACCTGCAGCCGGTGTTCTCGTTCAAGCTGCGCGGCGCCTACAACAAGCTCAGGCACCTGAGCCCGGAGGTCCGCGCCCGCGGCGTCATCGCCGCCTCCGCCGGCAACCATGCCCAAGGCGTCTCCATGGGTGCGGCCAGGCTCGGCTGTGATGCCACCATCGTCATGCCCCGCACGACGCCCGCCATCAAGGTGGATGCGGTGCGCGGCTGGGGCGCAAAAGCGGTGCTGCACGGCGATTCCTTCGACGAGGCAGCCGCGCACGCCGAGGCCCTGGTGGAGGAGCGTGGACTGACCTTCATCCACCCCTTCGACGACCCGGACGTCATCGCCGGCCAAGGCACCATCGCCATGGAGATCCTGCGCCAGCACCCGGAGCCGCCGGCGGCCATCTTCGTGCCGGTCGGCGGCGGCGGGCTCATCGCCGGCGTTGCGGCCTATGTGAAGTACGTGCATCCGCAGGTGCGCGTCATCGGCGTCGAGCCCGAGGACGCGCCGACGCTGCACGCCGCGCTGGCGGCGGACCGACGGGTGACCCTCGGCGAGGTGGGCCTGTTCGCCGACGGCGTTGCAGTGAAACAGATCGGCAAAGAGACCTTCCGCATCGCGCGGGAGATGGTGGACGAGGTGGTGCTGGTGAGCACCGACGAGATCTGCGCCGCCATCAAGGACATCTTCGATGACACCCGCGGCATCGCGGAGCCCGCCGGCGCGCTCGCCGTCGCCGGACTCAAGCGCTGGGTGGCGCGCGAGGCCGCCGAGGGCCTGAGCCTGGTGGCCATCGAGAGCGGCGCCAACATTAATTTCGACCGGCTGCGCCACGTGGCCGAGCGCGCCGAGCTGGGCGAGGGCCGCGAGGCCTTGTTCGCGGTAGGCATTCCCGAGCGCCCGGGCAGCTTCCTGGCTTTCTGCCGGGCGCTGGGCAAGCGGCAGATCACCGAATTCAACTACCGCTACGCGGACCGCCAGCAGGCCTATGTGTTCGTCGGCGTCGAGCTGCCGGGCGGTGCGGCCGCCCGCGCCGAGCTCGCGCAGCGGCTCGAGGCCAAGGGCTTCTCGGTGCTGGACATGAGCGACAACGAGGCCGCCAAGCTCCACATCCGCTTCATGGTCGGCGGCCACGCGGGCGGCGTGGAGGAAGAGCGGCTGATCCGCTTCGAGTTTCCGGAGCGCCCGGGGGCGCTGCTGAACTTCCTCTCCGGCCTCGGCCGGCGCTGGAACATCAGCCTGTTCCACTACCGCAACCACGGCGCCGCTTACGGCCGCGTGCTGATGGGCATCCAGGTGCCGGCCGGGCAGCAGGCGGAGTTCTATCGGCTGCTGACGGGACTCGGTTACGGGTTCGCCGACGAGTCGGACAATCCGGCCTATCAGCTCTTCGCCAGCGCCGGCGCTGGCAACGCGCCACCGTAGGCTGTGGGAGCGGCGTTCCCGCCGCGATCACTCACGCGAGCGCCCATCGCGCCGGGGACGGCGCTCCCACGGTGCGGCCTTCTCCCCCGTGGGAGCGGCGTCTTCGCCGCGAGCGCTTGCGCGTACCGCCATCGCGCCGGAGATGGCGCTCCCACGGCGTTCCCACGGCCTCAGCCTTCGCGCAGATACACGGCCGCCTCGGTCACCACCGCATCCACGGGCACGTCCCAGGGCTGCGCCGCCAGCCGCTCCACGCGCTGGCACTCGTGCGCGACGCCCAGCAGCAGCGGGCGGCGCCAATGCCGCCGCCGGCGCAAGCCCGCGAGGCTGCGATCATAGTAGCCGGCGCCCATGCCCAGGCGGTTGCACTCGGCATCGAAGCCCACCAGCGGCATCAGCACCAAGTCCAGGCCATGCAGCGGCTGGATGGCGCGCCGGCGTTGCCGGGGCTCCGGGATGCCGAAACGGTTCGCCCGCAGCGGCCATCCCGGCTCGTGGCGCACGAACCAGAGCCGCCCCCGCGCGTGGCCCCGCAGCACCGGCAGATACCAGCACCGCCCGCGGGCGGGCAATCGGCGGAGCAGATCGAGCACGTCCGGCTCGCCATCGGCGGCCACGTAGAGGGCGATGCGCCGAGCCCGGCGCACCGCGCGCAGCCGCAGCAGACGGCGCACAATGGCGGCGGCGTTGGCGCGCTGGCGGCGCTCATCCAGGGCGCGCCGGGCAGCGCGCAGACGGCGGCGCAGCGCGCGCGGACTTTCGGCGCTCACGGACAAAGGGGGGCGGACAAAAAAAGGAGGGACATCCCCCGCCTGTAGCGATGCAGCCGTCGTTCTTGAACCAGGCGGTTCAAGGGGGAACGCGGGTCGGGGCCTCAGGCTTTCCGCTCAGGGCGGACATGCACACCGGCTCCCGGGATGCGTCCCCGGGGTATGCATTAGGCTCAAGAATATACCCAGGCCGCTGTCGGATACCGCAGGGGATGTCTCGGCAAGAGGCTATACGGATTCGCGCGGGCCGTCCACCCCGGCCGTCGCTTCATCGTCGCCCACAACCGCGTCGACGCGCTGCTGCAACCGCACCAGCCGCCCGCGATCGAGCTCGGCGCGGCTGCCGCGCTGCAGCATGTCGTAGATGACGTTCAGCGCCGCCATCACGGCGATACGATCGGCGCCGATGACACGGCCGTTCTGGCGCACCTCGCGCATGCGTCTGTCCAGCATGCGGGCGCACGACACCAAGGCCTGCTCCTCGCCGGGCGCACAGGCGATGCGGTAATCCTTGTCCAGAATCTGGACAGTGACCGGAATGGACTCGTCGCTCACAGTTGTTCCTCCATCGCCTTCAGCCGCGCCACCATTGCCTCGACCTTGCTGCGGGCCAGCTCGGTCTTTTCGATCAGGTCCGCACGCTCGGCCACGAGATGCTCCTGGCTCGCGCGCAGGGACGCGTTCTCGTCCCGCAGCCGCTCGAGCTGGCGGAGCAAGCGGTCCACTTGTCGTTCCAACCGATCGAGATCGAATTCACCCATAGCGGCTTCCAGCGTGCGCGGCCGTGCCAGTTCTGCGCCCGCACTATAAGAGGGGGTCGGCAGCGGGTCAATTGACAGCGTTGATTGCCCGATACGCCGCCCGAGCCCCGCGGATTCGCCGTCGGTCCCCTCGACGCCCCATAATATGGTCTGAGCGGGCTGTCCGCACACAATGCTCGGCCTTCAAGCCAGGGAACGCCCTAACCTACTGTCGGTACAAGCCTGGATACTGCCATTCGATGACCACGCCCCGAAGTCCCAACACGCCCGCGCCCGACCACGACGAGCTGGAGCGGCTGCTGGCCCCCTGTGCACTGTCCTGCTCCGCCGCGGAGGCCCATGGCATTTACTGCGGCCTGCTGGCCAGCGGCACCGATGCCCCACGCGCACGCTGGCTCGGGGAGCTGACGCCCGGCGATGCCGCGGCGCACACCGACGCGGAGACCGCGGCGCTCGACGACGCGCTGAATGCGCTGGCCAAGGCCACCGATGCGGCGCTAGCCGATGCAGAGCAGGCATTTCACCCGCTGCTGCCGAACGAGGACCGCCCGCTGCGCGAGCGCGCCGCCGCGGTGCACGGCTGGACCCGCGGGCTGCTCTACGGCCTCGGCATCGCCAACCTGGACGCCGCCAGGCTCGCGCCGGAGACGCGCGAGGTGCTGGACGACCTGATGGAAATCACCCGCATGGACCTGGACGACCTCGACGACAGCGCCGAGAACGAGGCGGCGCTCGCCGAGGTGCTGGAATTCCTGCGCGTCGCGGCGTTGCTGCTACGCGAACAAGACACGCCCGCCAAGCGCCCCTGAGACCCACGCCCGAATACAGTCCTCAGCCACCAATCCCGATGCACGCCCCAATGCCAGCCAAGACCGCCAAGGAGCTCAAGCACCGCCGCCGCGAGGTGGCCCGCGCCATCGGCGCGGACGCCGTGCTCATCGTGCCCGCCGCGCGGGAGGTCACCCGCAACCGCGACGTGCACTTTCCCTTCCGCCAGGACAGCGACTTCACTTGGCTCACCGGCTTTCCGGAGCCGGACGCGGTGGCCGTGCTGGCGCCCAAGCACAAGGACGGCGAGTTCGTGCTCTTCTGCCGCCCGCGAGACCCGGAGCGTGAGGTCTGGGACGGCTACAGGTACGGCACCGAGGGGGCGGTGGAGCAGTTCGGCGCCGACGCGGCACACCCGCTGGCGGAGCTGGACGAGAAGCTGCCCGAGCTGCTGGCGGACCGCAAGCGCATCCACTACCCACTCGGCGTGGATGACGACTTCGACCTCCGCGTCATGCGCTGGCTGCGGGCCGTGCGCGCCAAGGCCCGCAAGGGCGTCAGCGCACCCACGGAGCTGGTCACATCCGACGGCGTGCTGCACGAGCAGAGGCTCATCAAGCGCCCGAGCGAGCTCGCCACCATGCGCCGCGCCGCGCGCATCTCGGCGGGCGCGCACTGCCGGCTGATGCAGACCTGCAAGCCGGGCATGATCGAGCAGGCGCTGGAGGCGGTCTTCCTCAGCGCCTGCGCCGAGCAAGGCGCGCGCTTCCAGGCCTATCCACCCATCGTCGGCGGCGGCGCCAACGCCTGCGTGCTGCACTACGTGGACAACGCCGCCGAGCTGGCCGACGGCGACCTGGTGCTGGTGGACGCCGGCTGCGAGCTGGATGGCTACGCCTCCGACATCACCCGCACCTTCCCGGTCAACGGCCGCTTCAGCACGCCCCAGCGCACGCTCTACGAGCTGGTGCTGCAGGCCCAGCTCGCCGCCATCGACGCCGTCAAGCCCGGCAAGCGCTGGGACGCCCCGCACAACGCGGCGCTGAAGGTGCTGACCAGCGGGCTGGTGGAGCTGGGCTTCATCGACGGCAAGGCCGAGGACGTGGCGCAGCTCATCAAGGACGAGCAGTACAAGCCCTTCTACATGCACCGCACCGGACACTGGCTCGGCATGGATGTGCACGATGTCGGCAGGTACAAGTGCGACGGCAAATGGCGCATGCTGGAGCCCGGCATGACCCTCACCGTGGAGCCGGGGCTCTATGTCGCACCGGACGCCGCGGTGCCGGCCGAGTACCGTGGCATCGGCATCCGCATCGAGGACGACGTACTGGTGACCGAGGACGGCCACGAGGTGCTCTCGCGCGACGCGCCCAAGGAGGTCGACGCCATCGAGCAGCTGATGGCCCGGGGCCAGGCGCCACGATGAGCACGGGCCGCGCCGTCCGTGCCGCGCCGCCTGCGACGCGGCGGCCGCCGCCCGCGGCCGCACGTCCGGACCGTGCGGGTCACAATTGTGCCATTCGGCCCCATGTTCGGCCCCACCATCGGCCCACCCGGCCGTTGCACCCTTATCGCCCCAGGCCGGAGCAGTAAGCCCATGCAGGACTATGATCTCGTCATCATCGGCGGCGGTCTCGTCGGCGGCAGCCTCGCCTGTGCGCTGCGCGGCAGCGGACTGCGCATCGCCGTGGTAGAGGCCGCCACCCCGGCGCATCCCACGCCCGGCGCCGCCCCGCCGCCGGCGCAGTACGACGAGCGCGTCATCGCGCTGTCGCTCGGCAGCCGGCGAATCTTCGACGGCATCGGCATCTGGCCGGCCATGGCCGGCGCCAGCGAGCCCATCCGCCAGGTGCACGTGTCCGACCGCGGGCACTGCGGCTTCGCGCACCTGGACGCCGCCGACGAGGGCGTCGAGGCGCTCGGCTACGTGACCCCGGCGCGGGCCATCGGCATGGCCATCGAGGGCTGCCTGCAAGGCGCCGATGGCGTGGAGCTACTGCGCCCGGCGCGCCTCGCCGGACTGCACGTCGAGCCGCATCACGCCGACCTTGAAGTGGCCGTCGACGGCGTGTCGCGGCTGCTGCGCACGCGCCTGGTGGTGGCCGCGGACGGCGGCGACTCGGGAGTGCGCAAGCGCCTTAAGCTCGGCGTGCACGACCGCCCCTACGGCTACGCCGCCATTATCTCCACCGTCACGCCCGCGCAGCCGCGGCCGGGCGTCGCCTACGAGCGCTTCACCGACTCCGGCCCACTCGCCATGCTGCCCATGACCGAGGGACGCTGGTCGGTGGTCTGGACCGCCCACGAGCGCGACGTGCCCGCCATCCTGACGCTCGACGACGATGCCTTCCTGGCCGAGCTCGGGCGGCGCTTCGGCGCTCGCCTCGGGCGGCTCGAGCGGCCCGCCCGGCGCATCGCCTACCCGCTGCGCCTGACGCTGGCCAAGCAGATCACGCGGCCGCGGGTCGCGCTGGTGGGCAACGCCGCCCATACCCTGCACCCCGTTGCGGGTCAGGGCTTCAATCTCGGTCTGCGCGACGTCGCCGAGCTCGCCGACCTGCTGGTGGACGCCCATGTCACCGGCCGCGACCCGGGCGGTCCCGCCGTACTGAACGGCTATCGCCAGCGCCGCCAGGGCGACCAGCGCAGCGTCGCGCTGGCGACCGACACCCTGGCCCGGGTCTTCGTCAATCCGTTCCCGCCGCTGCGCGCCGCGCGCGACCTCGGCATGCTGGCCCTGGACGTCTGCCCCACCGCCCGGCACGCGCTGGCGCGGCGCTTCATGGGGCTGCACGGACGCCTGCCGCGGCTGGCGCGGGGATTGGCTGCCGCTGCGCGGTAGGGCGATGGGGAAGGGCCGAGGGCCGAGCAGCCGCGCCAGGTTCCTGGTCCTCGGCCCTCGGTCCTCGGCTCCAAAAGCTTTGACAACCGATTTCGCCTCAATAAGAAACATGTCCCAAGAGCCCCAAAATTTCGACCTGGTCATCCTCGGCGGCGGCATGGTGGGCGCCGCGCTCGCCTGCGCCTGCGGGGGCCGGGGCTGGCGCATCGCCGTGCTGGACAGCGCACCACCGCAGCGTGACTGGCCCACCGGCGAGGTGGACCTGCGGGTGTCCGCGCTGAGCCGCGCGAGCCAGCGCATGCTGGAGCGCCTCGGTGCCTGGCCGCGCATGCTGGAGCTGGGCGTGAGCGTCTACCGCGAGATGCATGTCTGGGACGCCGTCGGCGGCGCGTCCATCCACTTCGACAGTGCCGAGCTCGGCGAGCCGGACCTCGGCCACATCGTCGAGAACCGGGTCACCCGGCTCGCGCTGTGGGAGCTGCTGGAGGCGGCCGACGACGTGACGCTGCTGTGCCCGGCGCAGGTGGAGGTGCTGAGCATCAACGAGTCCGGCGCACGCGTGGTGCTCGCCGATGGGACGGAGCTGGATGCCCGCCTGGTGGTGGGCGCCGACGGCCGCGACTCCCTGGTGCGCACCGTGCTCGGCATCGCCACCGGCGGCTGGGGCTACGATCAGCGCGCCATCGTCTGCAACGTGGAGCCCGCCCATTGGCACCGGGAGACCGCCTGGCAGCGCTTCCTGCCGACCGGGCCGCTGGCCTTCCTGCCACTGGCGGACGGGCGCTGCTCCATCGTCTGGTCTGCCGACGAGGGCCGCGCCGAGGAACTGCTGGCGCTCGACGACGCGGCCTTCATCGACGAGCTGGAGCGCGCCTACCAGGAGCGGCTCGGGCCGATCCTGTCCGTGGGCCCACGCGCCGCCTTCCCGCTGCGGCTCCAGTACGCCAAGAGCTACGTGCGCCCCCGCGCCGCCCTGGTGGGCGATGCCGCCCACGCCATCCACCCGCTGGCGGGCCAGGGCGTGAACCTGGGCTTTCTGGACGTGGCCGCGCTCGACGACGCGCTGGAACACGCCCGCCTGCATCACCGGGACATCGGCGGCGTCGCGACCCTGCGCCGCTACGAGCGCGCCCGCCGCGGCGACAACCTGCTCATGCTCGGCGCCATGGACGCCTTCAAGCGCACCTTCGGCAACCGCATCCCACCGCTGGTGGCGGCGCGTAACCTGGGGCTGTTGGCGGCGGACCACATCAGCCCGCTGAAGCGTGCCTTCATGCGCGAGGCGCTGGGGCTGGGTGACGAGCTGCCGCCCCTGGTCCGCGCCGACCCGACCGCGGACACCGCTCCCTGAGCACCAGCACACCGGCCGAGACGCGCACGTGGCCATCCTGCCCTTCCCCCGCACCCGCCGTCATCTGCCGCTGGCGGTCGCACTGCTCCCGTCGCTGCTGCTTGGCGGCTGCGGCGGTGACAACGGAGATACCGACCGATCCGGTGCCGCGCCCCGCGGCGGTCCCGGCGAGCCGACGCCCGAGGCGCTCGCGGCGGCGCAGGACCTCGGCACCAAGCTGGCGTGGGACGACCTCATACCGGCCGGCTGGCACCCGAGCAAGCCCTTCGAAGGGGCCGACGTCGACGACATCAGCGACGACGACCCGCGCGCCGACACGCTGTTCAGCGAACTGCGCGAGCAGTGGGCCAAGGCGCCCGTGGTGAAGGCGCTGGACGGACGCAGCGTGCGGTTGTCGGGCCTCGTGATCCCGCTGACGGCGGACGCCACCGAGCTGCGCGAATTCCTCCTGGTGCCCTACTTCGGTGCCTGCATCCACGTGCCGCCGCCACCAGCCAACCAGACCGTCCATGTGGTCACCCGCGCAGGGCGCCCCTACCACGGCGAGTTGTTCGACACCGTCTGGGTCAAGGGCACCATGCACGTAGCGCGCTTCCGCAACGACCGCGGCGACGCCGGCTACCGCATCGACGCCGTCAGCGTGAGCCACGACCCACAGGACGGCTGAGCACCTGCCGCCTGACGGCACGCCCATCGCGCCGGGGACGGCGCTCCCACGCTACAGCCGCCCGCTTCGTGGGAGCGGTGTCTTCGCCGCGATCAGCCGCGCACACGCACGACGCGCCGGGGACGGTGCCCCCAGAAGGGCAGCCGCCCTCAGCGCCCGCGCAGCCCGCGGGCGATCTGGAACACGCGCTCGATGAAATGCTCCATGCCGATACGGCGGCTCGGGCTCAGGTGCTCGGCGAGGCCGGTCTTGGCAATGTATTCGCGCGGGTCGGTGTCCAGCACGTCATCCGGCGTCTTGCGCTGGAAGGGCACCAGGAGCAGCGCCACCAGGCCCCGCACCAGCGGCGTCTCGGCGTCGGCGCGGTACTCGATCACCGGCGGGTCAGCGTCGGTCAGGCTGCCGGTGAGCCAGGTCCTGGTATTGCAGCCCTTCACCAGGCTCGTCTCCGTCTTCTCGCTCTCGGCCACCGGCAGGAGCTCGCGGCTCAGGTCGCCGATGAACTCGTAGCGAGCCTCCCAGGTGTCCAGGAGCTCGAAGGCATCGAGGACGTCTTTGCTGTTCATCGCTTGCCCTCCAGGGGTCATGGGCAACATTCAGCGGCCACTGCACAACGCACGCCGCCGCGTGTCAATCTCTGCCCGCGTGACGCCCGGCGCAGCGTACCGGGATTTCGATACCGCTCGCGACCGGCCGTGCTGTCATCCACTGGGATTACAATCTGCATTGGTAAAAACCATGAGACTCATCTACAATTTCCGCTAGGTCACGTCCTCCGGGCGCTCGGGCGGGACCGGTCCCGGCGGCGATCGCCTGCCAGCACGCCGCGGCATCCGCCCCCGCACGCCCCAAACCGGAGATCGACGCATGGCATTCGTCAACACCGTTTCGGATTTCGCCGCGGCCCCGAGCGGCTCTTCCCCAGCAACGGCGCCGGCGGCAACCCCCCAACCGACACTGCCGCCCCCACCGTTCTTCCGCTGGCGCGAGCAGTGGTGCGTCGGTATCGACGCGCTGGATCGTGACCGCCGGGTGCTGGCGGCCATCCTGAACCACATCGCGCTGCGCTTCGGCGAGCGCGGCGACGCCGCCAACATCGACGAGATCTCGGCCGAACGGCACCGCGGCGCGCCGTCGGCCCTGCACTACTGGCTGGACGCCCTGCGCGAGCGGGCGCGGCAGCACTTCGCGCGTGAAGAGTCACTGATGCGCGCCGCGCACTACCCGGACGTGGCCGAGCACGCGGGCGAGCACGCGCTGATGCTGGCAGAATACACGGCGTTAGTGCGCGACATTGTCGCCCGCGGCGAGGAACGGCTGCGCCTCGCGGACCTGGAGGCACTGAAGCAGTGGTTCATTGGCCATGCGCTCGACATGGACAAGCGCCTCGGCCGCTATCTGCGCGAGAACGGCATCAGCGCATTGCGCCCCCGCGTTCAAAGCCACGCCTGATGCCCGTACCCCGAGGCTGAGAGGCTATTGCTGGAGGAAGGCGGCCGAAGCCGCACCGCCCGGCGGGAAGCCCGGCGGAGGCCGCCTGCCCGCCCGCGACTCTATTACGCGACGTTTTCGTTGTTTTTGAACCGGTTCTAAGCGCAGATCCGCTGCACCGGCACCCACCACGGCTCATTGCGCGGCGGTGCGCGGCGTGGGCTCGTCCTCCAATGCCCCCTCCTCGTCCCCGGTGTCTGGTTCCAGACTCCGCACCGCCGCCGCATGCCCCGCACCCTTCACCGCCCGCAGGCGCGGCGGCTGCGGCCTGCACTGCGCCGTAGCCTGATCGGACCCCACCGGCTCCGTGCACACCCGCTCATAGAGTCCGAGCATGCGCTCGGCCATGACCTGTGCCGACCAGCGCTGCGCGTACGGCCGCGCGCGAGCCCTGAGGATGGACTGCAAATCGGCATCAGTAAGCAAACGGACGGTCTTGGCGGCGAAGTCCTGCTCGTCGTCCGCGGCGATGAGACAGCCCTCGCCGTCGCGTAGCACCTCGCGGGTGCCCATCTCCGCCGTGGCCACCACGGGCGTGCCGAGCGCAAGGGACTCCAGCAGCACGAGTCCCTGGGTCTCGGTGCGCGAGGCGAACACGAGGGCATCCGCGGCCGCGTAGCAGCCCTCCAGCGACCCATCGCGGTCCAGATAGCCCAGGAAGCGAACACTGTCGCCAAGGTCCAACCGCCTTGCGAGATCCTCCAGTTGCCGCCGCGCCGGCCCTTCGCCCGCAATGGCCAGCAGCACGTCCGGCACCGCGGCGCGCACCTGCGCCAGCATGCGCAGCAGGAAGTCGCAGTTCTTCTCGAACGCGAGCCGGCCGACGTAGATCAGCAATGGGCGTTCGTCAGCGATGCCGTGGCGACGCCGAAAGCCCGGCCCGTCGCCGCGGTGAAACTTGTCCAGGTCGATCCCGGTGGGCACGATCTCCGCGGGCGTGCGCACGCCATAGCGGAGGAGCACCTCCAGCATCGCCTCGGACGGCACCGCCAGCGCGTCCACGTCGCCGCACTGCGCCGCGGAGAAGTGCCGTGCCACGAAGCGCATCCAGGACCCGGGCACGAAGCGCACGTACTTATCGAGGTATTGCTCGAAGAATGTATGATAACTGGCCACCACCGGCACCCCGAGCCTGCGCGCCAGCGCCTGCCCCGCGTAGTGGGCGATGAAGGGCGTATGGATGTGCACCAGGTCGAAGCCGGCGGCCGAGAGCCGCGCGTGGTGCTTGCGGATTCGGCCCCAGCGGATGATCCGGTCCTCGGGGTCGAACGGAAAATACCGCGACGGCAGCCGGATGACCTCGAAGGGCTCGGGCTCCTCCTGCCCGTAGTCCGGCGCCAGCAGGGTCACATCGTGGCCCAGGCCGATGAATTCCCGCCCAAAGGTCTGGATGGACGTGGAGACACCGTTGACCCGCGGGAAATAGACATCGGAAATCATCAACACGCGCATGAGTCGCACCACGCGGCCGTGCCGCGCTTCCAAGCCGTTGGAGAACAACCTTCCCATGGTACCAGCACCGCCGCCGCACAAGCGGCTCAAGCGCTCGCGCGTTGCTTTCAGCGCATCATATGTACTCCTCGCCCTGCTCGCGACCAGCACCCTCGGCAGTGCGGCGCCCGCCGTCAAGCGCAACCTGTGGGGCTACGGCGTGCGCAGCTGCGATACTTATTTGGCGGCGGTGAAGGACGCAGGCGACGGCAACCCGGCCGAGCTGCAACGCTACGAGGACTGGCTCACCGGCTTCGTCTCGGGGCTGAACCTGGCCCTCGGCGAGAGCGTGCTGCGCGGCTCGGGGCTTCAGGCGGCCATGCGCGGCACCCAGGACTACTGCCGCAAGCACGGCGACCAAGACTTCTTCAACGCGGCCATGGATCACGTGCGCGGGCTGAGCGGGATGCGCTGAGCCCTGCCGGACGCCACCGCACCGCTGAACCCTGGCGACATATCGCTGACGGACCGCGTGGGCCACGGCCGCCATCACGCGCTGCTGCCGGTGGCTTCCCGATCGAACCGCGCAAACTGCATGCTGAACTGCCCGCGCCCTTGGGTGAGACTGCGCAGCTCGGTGGCATAGCCGAGCAGCCGAGCCAGCGCCACCTCGCAGGCGACGACGGCGTTGCCGTCGCTGGTGTCTGTGGCCTGGATGGCGGCCTGGCGCTGTTGCAGGTCGCCGAGGACGGCGCCCAGGTTCTCGTCCGGCACGACCACCTCGACGCGCATCACGGGCTGGAGGGTGCAGGGGCCGGCCGCGGCCAATGCCTTGCCGAGGGCGCGGGCCGCGGCGGCGGCGAGGGCATCCGGCGTGCTCTGCTGGCCGAACAGCTCCACCTGCGTGAGCCGGACTTCGACGTCCTCCACCGGCGTGCCGTGCAGCGGCCCGGCGGCCAGCGCCTGGATGAGGCCGCGGCGCAGCGCCTCCTGCTGCTCGGCGGTCAGCTCGGTGCCGTCGGGCAGGACCTTTGGGGTCAGGGTCAGGCTGTTGCCGGCGCCGCGGGCGGCGGGACGTACCTGCAAGCCGGCGCCGGCGGTGAGCTCCGGCTGCTTGCCGTCCGGGCTCGGCGGGCGGGTGTAAAGAAATTCGACAGTCGTCGCGGCGGTGACGCTCTCGCGCAAGGCCACGGCCGGCCGGCCGCTGCGCACGGCGACGCCGAACTCCCGTTCCAGGCGCTCCAGCACGATCTGCAGGTGCAGCTCGCCCATGCCGCGCAGGAGCCGCTGGCCGGTGTCCAGATCCTCGGCGACGGCGAGGGTGGGGTCTTCCTGCGTGACCTTGTCCAGGGCCTCCAGCAGCCGCTCCTCGTCGGTGCCGGCGCCGGGCTCGATGGCCAGGCTCAGCACCGGCTGGCGCGCCTCGATGCGCTCCAGCAGCAGCAGGTGGCCGGGGTCGCAAAGGGTATCGCCGGTGCCGGCGTGGCGCAGCCCCGCCAGCAGCACGATCTGACCGGGCTCGGCCACGTCCAGGCGCTGCTTGCGGCCGGCGTCGGTGTCGAAGATGCGTGCGACATGCTCGGTGACGGTGCGCCCGTCGATGGCGACGAAACTCACCGGATCGCCCGGCTTGAGCCGATTGCGGTAGACCCGCGCGAAGCAGTGCCGGCGCCCGTCCCAGAGCTGGACCTTGAACACCAGCGCCGCCAGCGGCCCAGTGTCGCCGAGCACGACCTCTTCGGTGTTGCTCTGCGTGCCCCCCGCCATGTTCCCGTCGGGGCCACCGTCCGGCAGCCGTGCCAGCGCCGGCGGGCGGTCCAGCGGCGCCGGCAGCAGGTCCACGACGGCATCCAGCACCGGCTGCACGCCGATGTTGCGCAGCGCGCTGCCGGCCAGGCACGGGAAGATGGCGCCGGCGAGCGTGCCCTTGCGCAGCGCCGCCGTCACCGCCGCGGGGTCCGGCTCCTCGCCGGCCAGCACCTGGTCTGCCAGCGCCTCGTCGGCGTCGGCGGCGGCCAGCAGCAGGGTCTCGTGCAAGGGGGCGTAGCGCTCCCACAGAGGCGCCGGGCAGGGCTCGGTGGTGACCGCTTCGCCCTGCTCGCCGCCGAAGCGGATCAGGGTACGGTGCAGCAGGTGTACGACGGCGTGCTCCTCGGCACCCTGCGCGTCGAACACGGGCGCGGTGAGCGCCACGGGCGTGACGCCGAGCTTGTTGCGGATGCTGTCCAGACAACGCTCGAAATCGGCGCCGGGCCGGTCCATCTTGTTGACGAAGAAGAGCACCGGCAGGCCGAAGTGGCAGCGTTGCCGCCACACCGTCTCGGTCTGAGGCTCCACGCCGCGCACGCCGTCCAGGACGATGATTACCCCATCGAGCACGCGCATGGAGCGCTCCACCTCGATGGTAAAATCCACGTGGCCGGGTGTGTCCACCACTTGCAGCTCGTGCTCGCGCCAGGGCGCCTTGGTGACGGCTGCCGTGATGGTGATGCCGTGCTGCTGCTCCTCCACCATCCAGTCCATGTGGGCAGCGCCGTCGTGTACCTCGCCGATCTTGTGCGAGGCGCCGGTGTAGAAGAGCATGCGCTCGGTGAGCGTGGTCTTGCCGGCGTCCACGTGCGCCGCGACGCCGATGTTGCGCACCGCAGAAAGCTTTGTGGGGCTGCCGCCGGTCTTGGGCTTGGGGTGGCGGCTCATCGAATTGAACAACGAATGATATGCATCGACGGAGAAGAATCCATGGGTGAGCGAGCTCTACGCGCGGCAACCACGAGCGTGCACCGCGGCCTGCTGCTGATGTCTGCATTGCTGCCGGCCCTGGCCGCGCAGCCGGCCGCCGCGAGCACCGAGGTGTTCCGCATCAGCCAAGGGGACAGTGTCATCGGCACGCCCTTCTATGTAAAGACCAGCGCCGACCAGACGCTGCTCGACATCGGCCGGCACTTCGGCTCCGGCTACGACGAGATGCAACAGGCCAATCCCAACGTGGACATGTGGGTGCCCGGCGATGGCAAGGATGTGCTGGTGCCGAACTTCCACGTGCTGCCGGACGCCCCGCGCGAGGGCCTGGTGATGAACCTGGCCGAGAAGCGGCTCTACTTCTACCGCTCGCCCACCGAGGTGGAGGTGTTCTCGGTGGGTGTGGGCCGCGACGGCTGGGAGACGCCGGTGGGCACCTACTCCATCGTCGAGAAGATCAAGGACCCCACCTGGACGCCGCCGCCTTCGATCCGCAAGGAGCACGCCGAGAAGGGCGATCCGCTGCCCGACGTGGTCCCTGCGGGGCCGGACAATCCACTCGGCGCCTTCGCGATGCGCCTCAGCAACCCGAGCTACCTCATCCACGGCACCAACAAGCCCTGGGGCGTCGGCATGCCCGTCAGCCACGGCTGCACGCGCATGTATCCCGAGGACATCGCGGCGCTGTTCCCGCAGGTCGAGAAGGGCACTCCGGTGCGCATCGTCGACCAGCCATACAAGGTGGGCTGGCGCGGTGATGAGCTCTACCTGGAGGTCAACCTGGCCCAGGGCGAGTCACCGCGCTCCGCAAAACAGGTGATCCCGGCCACTATCGCCAACGCCAACGGCGTGGTGGTGGACTGGAACGAGGTACAGCGGGCGCTACAGAACAATTCCGGTCTGCCGCGGCTGGTCGGCGGCCGTGAGGGCGGAAAGAGCTGGCATAAGCTGGACAACGTGTTCTGAAGCCGGCCCAGTGCCGGCCGATCATCCCGGCGCGGCAATTGCGCCACGTCGGGCGTGCGGTGAAGACGTGTCCTGCTGACCGCCGCCCGCTGCCAGCGCGTTGCAGTGGCGGCCAAAATATAAGGGCTTCACCCCGCGCATCCCGCGAAAGACCGAGACCCGATTAAACAGTTATTCCATGACGCATTGATCAGGGAAACTCTGTCCGCGATCACCCGGCGGATAATTCGGATGAAAGCCAGTATGCCGGCGAAGCCAACGCGCTGTCAGCGCAGCGCAGGGCGAGCGGTCAGGGATCGGCAGCGCAGGGGGACAGCGGCGAGGAGGAATACTGGAAAGGAGTGGTGGATGAAACGGAGAGAAGATCCGCATATGACCGGCTGAAGCGATCGGCCCCCGTGATCGGCTGGCGTCAGTGGCTCCAACAACCGGCCGCCCGCGCAAATGCGAGGGCGGCCGGGCCGAAACCAAGCAGCGAGCCGCTTACTTGGCCATGATGCGCTGATACATACGGTTGATGCGCTCCTCGTTGGCCTCGCAGCACGACTGAGCCGCGTTGGCCGCGTCCATCGCGGCCTGAGCCATGTCACGAGCCTCCTGGTCGGTAGCGCAGCCACCGAGCAGCGAAGCGCCCAGCAGCGCAGCGGCGGACAGGGAAGCGAGCTTCACGATCTTGGTCATAGCGGATTCTCCGTTTGAGTTTGCCGATCGGCACATGGTTTATAGCACAGGACAAGGGTCGGTCCGAACCCTCGCGCGCAAATGTTAGCAGAATAGAACAGCGTCGTGCCGCAACAACGTCCACGGGTATGGGGGCCCTGAACGCCCGCTGCAAGGCGCTTTGGAGGCCATGATAGACGCCGCTCGGCTCGCCCCCGCCGACGCCGATCGGCACTGATGCCACAGGTTTTGTAACAGTCACGCAACACTGGCTCAGGACATTCCGGCGTGCTGTCGGAAATACTCGTACATTGCGATACTGGCGGCGATACTCACGTTCAGACTCTGCATGCCACCCCATTGGGCGATGCTGAGCGCCGGCAACGCCTCGGCAGCGGCACTCAGGCCGAACTCCTCGTGACCGAGCACCAGGGCGCAGCGGCGCGGCAACCGCGCGCCCTGCAACGCCGGCCCACCGCCCGCGACCATGCGAAACACGGCATAATCCGCGGCCGCGAGCAGACGCATACTCTCGTCGAACTGCTCGAAGAGCCTCGCCGGCACGACACGCATGGCGCCCTTCGCCGGCGCCGGGTCGAAGGGGCCGATGCCGATCAGGTGCAGTTCCCGCACGCCGAACGCCTGCGCCGAGCGAAAGATCTTTGCCACGTTGAATCCCGGCTTAAGATGATCGAGCACCAGGATCAACTCACCAGGACCTGGCAGCGCCGACAGGTTGCGCCGGCGTTCGCGCTCGTAGCGCGCCAGCGCATCCATGTGGCGGCGACGTCTGCTCATGTGATGCCTCGGGCGCTGAATTCCGGATCGAAGCCCCGATTGTCCACGCAGCGGATCAGTCGTGGCCAGCCGCGGCGAGCGCCGCCAGCGCAACGCCAGCGCGCCCGGGCCGGGCCGGATCACCGCCAGAGGTCCGCGGCCGCGGTGCCAGGGCAATTCTCGCCCCAGTCTGTATACAGATCGGCACCCAGGCCGGTACCCAAACCGGCACCGAGCCCCGCCCGGCCCCGGCTCCCAATCATCAAGACGCATCCTTCCAGAGCAATGCACTGAACCATGGTGGAACGCTACTACCGCAAAACCGCCCTCCAGGGCGGACGAACACCTTTCCGCTGCGAGGGCTTCGTGCGCGGCGGGACCATCGACAACGGCACCGGACAGCCCGTGGCCATCGACTCCCTGCCGCCCTTCCTGCGCGCGCTGCTGGTCACCGACGGCACCGTCACCAAGATCATCGAGGCCTATTTCTGGGAGCCGGTGGTGGTGGACACGCTCCGCCAGGAGTTCGTCGTGGCCGCGGATGAAATCCCCTGGATCCACATTGCCGGCGGCGAGCGCATCATGCTGCGCCGCGCCCGGCTGCGCGGCGCGGACAGCGGCAGCCTGTTCGCTCACGCGTTCTCGGTCATCCGCACGGAGCTGATTCCGGCGCAGTTCCGCAAGCGGCTCATCGACCGGGAGATCGGCATCGGCGCCCTAATCCGCGACAGCGGCCTGGAGAGCTACCGCGAGGTGATGGAGGTGGGTATCGAGCCGGACGCCGACACCGACGACGCCGCGTTCCGCACCTACCGCATCATCATCGCCGGCGAGCCGGTGATCCTGATCACCGAGACCTTCCCGCTGTCACGGTACCGCTGAGCGACTATGCAGGCGTCGGCCCCGGACGTCGCCCACGACACCGGCGCGCGCATCGCCATCGACACCTTGCGGCAGTTCGAGACGCCGGAGGGGATCGAGATCGCGCTGCGACTCGCCGGGCCGGTGCCGCGGGCGGCGGCCTTCGTCATCGACGTCCTGATCCGCATCGGCCTGTACCTGGTGCTGCTGCAACTGTTGAACCTGGCCGGTGTCGGCATGGGCCTGCTGCTGCTCGCGCTGTTCGCGCTGGAGTGGCTGTACCCGGTGTTCTTCGAGCTGCGCAGCGGTGCGACTCCCGGCAAGCGGGCCATGGGCCTGGTGGTGGTGCACGCGGACGGCACCCCGGTGGGGGCATCCGCGTCGCTACTGCGCAACTTGCTGCGCGCGGTGGACTTCCTGCCGGTGCTCTACGGGTTCGGACTGGTGGCGATGCTGGTGGACCGGGATTTCCGGCGCCTAGGCGACCTGGCCGCCGGCACGCTGGTGATTCACCGCGACACCGCGGTCATGGCCCCAGCCCTGCCGGCGCGGCCACCACTCGCGCCACCCGGGCCGCTGGACGTCGACACGCAACAGGCGATACTGGCCTTCGCCGAGCGCGGCGGCGCGCTCTCCCCGGCCCGCCAGGCGGAGCTCGCCGCCCTGGCGGGCTTGAGCGTCCCCGGCAGCGCCGACCCGGCGGCGACGCTGCTCGGTATCGCCAACTGGATCAGCCGAGGCAAGTCTGATTAGCGCCGAGACCCATGAGATTGGGCAAGTATTGGATGTAGGTCGGGTTAGCGCAGCGTAACCCGACGCTGGGCGCCAGTCAGGGCGCGAGTAAGCCATTGATTGTCGGGTTACGCTATCGCTAACCCGACCTACGATGCCCGCGATTTCGGCGTTGCGAGCAATATATGCCCGGTCTCCCATGCGACAGCAACCCTTCGAGCAGGCCCACGCGGCCACCTGGCGTCGTCTGGAGGCACTGCTCACCGCCCTGGAAGGCAACCGCCGCCCGCCGCCGACCGCGCCCGTGCAGCGCCTGCCGCGGCTGCTGCGCAGCGTCAGCGCGCACTACGCCATCGCCCACGCGCGCGGCTACAGCCCCGGCCTGGTGGCGCGGCTGCACACGCTGGTCCGCCGCGGCTATCGCCAACTACACCAGCCCAGGCAGCGCTGGCCCGGGCACGTGCTGCGATTCGTCACCGCCGGCTTCCCGCGCGCCGTGCGCCGCCACGCGGCCCTGTTCTGGCTGGCGTGCGCGCTGTTCTTCGGCCCCATGCTCGCCATGGGATTCGCCTGCACCGCGGACCCGACCTTGATCCACAGCCTGCTGGACGGCGAGCAGGTGTCGCAATACGAGTCCATGTACGACCCGACGAGCACCAGGCTGGGGCGCACGCCGGAACACCAGGCGGACGACGACGTGATGATGTTCGGCTACTACGTCTGGAACAACGTCGGCATTGCGCTTCGGACCTTCGCCTGGGGGCTCGTGGCAGGGGTCGGCAGTGTCTTCGTGCTGGCGATGAACGGGCTGACGATCGGCGCAGTGGCCGGGCATGTGACCCAGCTCGGGTTCGGCAGGCCGTTCTGGTCCTTCGTCAGCGGCCATGCCAGCCTGGAGCTCACGGCCATTGCCATCGCGGGTGCCGCCGGCCTGCTGCTGGGCAGCGCCCTGATCGCACCCGGGCGCCAATCGCGCACCGCCGCGCTGCGCGCGAACGCGAGGGAAGCCGTGCCGCTGGTGCTGGGCGCGACGCTGATGCTGGTGCTGGCGGCGGTGGTGGAGGCGTTCTGGTCCGGCAACACGGCGGTCCCGCCGCCGGTCAAGTACGCCGTCGGCGCCACCGGCTGGCTGCTGGTGGCCGCCTACCTGGGGCTCGCCGGCCGCGGCGGGGCCAACGCGCAGAAGGCGCAAGAGGACACCTGATCACGCATGGACCCGAGCCGCATCACCGCCACCATCCGTCCACGCAGCGCCTGGGAGAGCATCGACCTCGGCTTCGCGCTGGCACGCACCTGGTTTCTGCCGCTATGGCTCTGCTGGTGGGTCGCCGCGGCCCCCCTGGCACTGGCGACGCTGCTCCCGCTGCATCGGCGCCCGGAGCTCTGGTTGTTGCCGCTGTGGTGGTGCAAGCCCGCTTTCGAGGCGCTGCCGCTGTACTGGTTGAGCCGCGCGCTGTTCGGCGAGCGGCTGCCCGTGGCCACGGCGGCGAGGCGGCTGCCGCAGGCGCTGCCGCCGCGGCTCTGGCCGCAGCTCCTGTGGCGGCGCATCGGCGTCAGCCGCGCTTTCAGCATGCCGGTGACGCTGCTGGAGGCGCCCAAGGGCGCGGCGCGGCGGGCACGTCTGCGGGTGCTGGGCACCAGCGCCGCCGGCTGGCTCACCATCATCTGCGCGCACCTGGAGACGGTGCTGTGGCTGTCGGCGTCGTTGCTGCTGGCGTTTCTGCTACCCGAGGGTATCCCCCGGCTCGACCTGGCGGCGCTCGCGGTGGATAGCGCGTCCATGGCCGACTGGATCGGCAGCCTCTTGATACTGGGGGCGCTGTCGGTCATGGCGCCGTTCTACGTCGCCGCCGGCTTCGCCCTCTATCTCGGCCGGCGCACCCACCTGGAGGCCTGGGACCTGGAGCTGGCGTTCCGCCGCGGGCGTGCGCGCCGCGAGCAGACCCGCCGTGGGCATGGGCGCCGCGGCGCGCCTGCGGCGGCGGCCGTGCTGCTCGTTGCGCTGGCGCTGGTGGTGCCGCTGCCGCCCGCACAGGCGCTCACACCCGAGGAGAGGCTCACACCCGAGGAAGCGCACACCGCCATCGACGCCGTGCTCGCCGAGCCCGACTTCGGCGGCACCCGCCAGGAGTGGACCTGGGTCTACGTGGGCAACTTGGCGGACGCGTCCGACGACGACAGCGGCGACGGCCCGGCCTTGCCCGACTGGCTGATCCAGGCGGTCGCCGTCACCGTCAAGTGGCTACTGCTGCTCGCCGCCGCGACGGCCCTGGCCCTGCTTGCCCTGCGCCTGCTACGGGACCTGCGCGCCCGCGCCCACCGCCGACGCGAGCCACCTCCCCAACAGCCGGTCCAGCAGCCGGCGCAGGCGCAGGCCCGCCGGGGTGGCACTCACACGGCGCTGCCGCTAGACATCCCGGGCGCGGTGCGCGAGCGCCTCGCGGCCGGCGATTCACGTGGCGCGCTGGCCCTGCTCTACCGGGCGCAGATCGCGCAGCTACGCGACGCCGGACTGGACCTGCCCGACAGCGCCACGGAGGAGGAATGCCTCGCCGCCGCCGGCAGGAGGGCGCGGCCGGAGCAGGCGGCGTGGCTCACGCGCCTCGTGCGGCTGTGGCAGGGCGTCGCCTATGGGCACCGGCGCCCGGACCCGGCGGCCCTGGAATCACTGCTGGCCGATCGGGCTACCCTGATGCAGGGCCGGCGTGGCGATGCCTGAGCGGCCTCACCCGGCTCGCGCCGGCGCACGCCACCCTGGCAACCCGGGCGGGGCCTGGGTGCTCACGGCAGTCGGCGTGGTGCTCGCCGCCGGATTCTGGCTCTGGTTCGACGCCAACTTCGAGCGCCAACTGCAAGCAGTCCCCGGGGAGGCGTCGGCGGCCGCACGGCGCAACCCGTTCCTGGCCGCCGAGCGCTTCCTGATCCGTATCGGCATCGATGCCCGCGGCGCGACCGGCGTCGGGCTTCTGCGCACGCCGCCCGATACCGCCGACATGCTGGTCGTCGATGGGCTGCCGGTACTCAACGCGACGCGGCGCCGGGCCCTACGCGACTGGCTCGCCGCCGGCGGCCGGATGCTGGTGGAAGCCGCACACCCGCGCACGCCGGACCAGGCGGCGCGGCCCGAGGTCTTTCTCGACGATATCGGTGCCGCGCTCCGGCACGCCGAGGACGCGGCCGGCAGCGCGGAGGCCGTCGCCGAGCTCCGGGTCGACGGCTATCCGCAATCGGTGCGCGTCGGCTTTCATCCAGGCTGGTACCTCGAGGACGTCGATGGCAGCGCGGTGGGCAACGCCGTCGCCGACGGCAAGGCCCGGCTGCTGCAATACCGCGTCGGCGACGGCCTGCTGTACGTGGTGAGCGACAGCCTCTGGCTCGGCAACGACGCCATCGGCGAGCACGACAACGCCCTGCTGCTAGCACTGCTGGCGAGCGGCCGCGACACCGTCTGGCTGTTGCACGATGTCTCGGTGCCGGGGCTGGCGGTGCTGCTCTGGCGCGCGGCGCCGGCGGCCATCATCGCCGCGGCCGTGCTGGCGGCAATGCTGGTGTGGCACCTCGGTGCGCGGCTCGGACCGCTGCTGCCGGCGGCGCCGGCCGGCCGGCGCGACCTGCTGGAGCACCTGCAGGCGGCGGGCAACTTTGTCTGGCGCCTCGGCCGCGGTGGACTGTTGGTGCAGCAGACCAGATGCCGGGTCGAGCGCCGCTGGCTCGGGCGCCACCCACCGCTGCGCGAGCTCGACCACACCGGCCGCGCCCGGCGCATCGCCGAGCTGAGCGGGCTGGAGCCGGCGGCAGTCCGCTCGGCCCTCTACGGCCCCGTCGGCGACGCCGCCCGGCTGGTAAGCATCACCGCCACGCTGCAGCGCCTGGCGTCGCCCCATCCAGCTCCCGCACAGACGCGTCACCGGACCGAAAGACAGACAAAGGCAGGATCATGACGACCACCCAGCCGCCCCACGAAGAGCACCTCGCCGCCGCCCGCACCACCCTGAACCGCATCGAGACCGAGGTCAATCGCGCGGTGCTCGGCCAGCGCCAGGTGGTGCGGGAGGTCGTGGTGGCCCTGGCCGCCGCCGGCCACGTGCTGCTGGAGGGCCTGCCGGGCATGGGCAAGACGCTCCTGGTGCGGGCGCTGGCGCAGGCCCTTGGCGGGCGCTTCGCGCGCATCCAGTTCACGCCGGACCTGATGCCGAGCGACATCACCGGCCACGCCATCTTCGACCTCAAGAGCGAGCGCTTCCACATCCGCCGCGGCCCCATCTTCTGCAACGTGCTGCTCGGCGACGAGATCAACCGCGCGCCGGCCAAGACCCAGGCGGCGATGCTGGAGGCGATGCAGGAGCAGCAAGTGACCATCGAGGGCGAGTCGCTGCCGCTCGAGCCGCCGTTCCTGGTGCTCGCCACCCAGAACCCCATCGAGCAGGAAGGCACCTATCCGCTGCCGCTGGCGCAGCTGGACCGCTTCCTGCTCAAGTCCCACATCGACTATCCGAGCGCCGACGATGAGCTGGCCGTGGTACGGGAGGTCACCGCCGGGTCCGTCGGCGACGGTCTGGACCTGTCGGCCGTAAGGACGGTCATGACGCCGGAACAGGTGCTCCAGGTGCAGGCCACCGCCGCCGCGCTGACCCTGGACGACGCCGTGCTCGGCTACGCCCTGCGCCTGGTGCGGGCCACCCGCGACTGGCAGGGGCTGGACAGCGGCGCCGGCACCCGCGCCGCCATCGCGCTGGTGCGCGCCGGGCGCGGCCACGCCCTGCTGGCCGGCAACGGCTTCGTCACGCCGGACGACGTGAAGTCCGTGGCCCCTGCGGTGCTGCGGCACCGCGTCCGGCTCGGCGCCGAGCTGGAAATCGAAGGCTACCGCGCCGACGACGTGCTGGCCGAGATCCTGGCCGGCGTCGACGCGCCACGAGGCTGACGATGGCCTCGCCGGATAACGGGCGGCCGGTGTGACCCCGCGGCGGCCGCTGCTGCTCGCCCTCGCCGGCTGGACCGGGCTGGGCCTCGGCTGCGCCTGGCTGCCGGCGCTGCTGCCCGTCTGGCAGGCGGCGGGCCTGGTGCTGGCCGGGCTCGCCGCGGCGGACCTGTGGCTGCTGCGCGCCACGCCGGTGCCGGCGGTGCGGCGCGCGGTCGCCGGCATCCTGCCGCAGCGGGTCTGGTGCGACGTGCGGCTGCACCTGACCAACCCGGGAGCGCGGCCGTTGCGGCTGGACCTGCACGACCTGCACCCGGACGACGCCGAGCCGCGCGGGCTCCCGGCGATGCTGTCCCTGCCAGCGCACGGCGACGCAACGCTCGACTACCGACTGCGCGCACCCACCCGTGGCGTGCGCCCGTTCGCCGGCTGTGATCTGCGGCTGCATTCGCCGCTCGGTCTCTGGGGCCGGCGCCGGCGTACCGGCCCGGCGCAGGAGGTCCACGTCTATCCGAACTTTGCCGAGATCGGCCACTACACCCTGCTTGCCACCAGCGACCACCTGGCGGGCCTCGGCGTGCGTCGGCAGCGCAGGCGCGGCACTGGGGCCGAGTTCCACCAGTTGCGGGAATACCGCCGTGGCGACACGCTGCGCCAGATCGACTGGAAGGCCACTTCCCGCGTGCGCAAGCCCATCACCCGGGAGTACCAGGAGGAGCGCGACCAGCGGCTGGTGTTCCTGCTCGATTGCGGCCGGCGCATGCGCCACCGCGACCGCGCCGGCCACGCGCACCTGGACGAGGCCCTGAACGCCATGCTGCTGCTGGCCTACGTGGCGGTGCGCCAGGGCGATGCCGTGGGCCTGCTCACCTATGGCGGCGACGCGCGCTGGCTACCGCCGCGCCGCTCGCCGGACACGGTGCAACGGCTGTTGCAGACGGTGTTCGACCTGCAACCGTCGCTGACGGTGGCCGACCCGCTCGCCGCTGCACAGACGCTGTTGCAGCGCCAGCCCCGGCGCGCGCTGGTGGTGTTCCTGACCAACAGCCGCGACGAGGACCACCCGGAGTTGCTGCGCGCGGTGCAGGTGCTGCGCCGCCGCCACTTGGTGCTGGTGGCGGACCTGCGCGAGGCATCGCTGGACGCGGCCCTGGCCGAGCCGGTGCGCTCCGAGGCCGCGGCACTGCGCTTCCACGCCGTGCACGGCTACCTGGAGGACCGCCGGCACCAGCACGAGCGACTCAGGCACCTCGGCACCCGCGTGCTGGATCTGCGCCCCGACCAACTGCCGGCCGCGTTACTCAACGCCTATGGGGACATCAAGCGCGCCGCATTGCTGTGAGCGGCGCGGGCTGGTAAGAGAAGATTCGGCTGTCGCAGCCGTTCGCCGACGGCTCGCGCGCTGTCGGGCGCGCCAAAAAAAACCCGGCACGAGGCCGGGGACTTGTCGCGTTCAGCGCGGCGGCTCAGCGACGCGCCAGTCGGCGGCGCGCGAAGCCGGCGCCGAGTAGGCCGCCACCCATCAGCAGCACGGTGCCGGGCACCGGCACATCGGTCGGCACGTACTCGTAGACGAGGCTGAGCTGCCCCTCGGCATTGGGCGCAGAGAAGGCACCACGGACGCCAGAGACGACCTGGATATCGAGAATGGCATTGATGTCGAAGGTGAAGTCGATCTTCCCGCCGTTATCGCCATTGTGGTAGGTGTTCAGCACGAACGATTGGGTGCTGACGCTCTGCGTATCGCTGTCGGTATCGTTGCCACCGGTAAATTGCCCGTAGTCAGCTAGACCGGTCGCGTTGAAGACAGCGGTATTGTCGCCGGTGGTGGCATCCAGGTTGAACGTATCGGTGGCGCTGACTGTAAGAATGCTGCTGCCGCTGAAGATGTTGCCCGACAGGGCCGAATTCAGCATCGACGCGCCGGTAACGCTGCCCAGCACACCCTCGACACCGAGCTCGACATCGACGCTGGCGGTTGTGGGCGAGTCGTTATCGGCCTCCAGCTGGCCCCCGATCGAGCTCAAGGTCAAGCTCCAGGTGGCACCGACCAGGGTGCCGAGACTGTCGTTGAACTCGTCAAACTGACCCGAGGCGAGGAAGTCGGGCACATCGTTGGCGATGGTAAAGACCTGTGGCGTCGTAAAGGCTGCTTGGGCCGCCAGCGGTGCGGCGAGCGCTGCTGCGAAGGCGGTGCGAGCGATGATGTTCATACTTGAAGCAACTCTTGTTGGGGGTTTCTCTAACAGGGACTTAGCCGTGCGCGGCGCGTCGTTCTCCAGTCGGCTGGAGATCGCGTTGTCGGCGTATCCGTAGGCCGAAGGCAAACGCTTCCCTTGCCCCATGCAGACGTCATACCAAAAATTAAAATACAATAAAAAACATAATCTTAAACATCCATGACTCTTTCATGACCACAGTTTTGACAGCCATTTGTAACGCGTTCTTTACAGTTCCGATGCCCCGATAACGAACGCGTTTCTCTCAATGTTCGCCAGGCAAAGGGACTACGGATTGGCAAGTTTCTGACCCTGTTTGCTTTTTCGCCTGCGGCCGCGATCCCACACGGCCTGCGAGCGAGTGTAAAATTCTGCACACATCCCGCCCGATTCATCTGGTCGCGGCGCCTCGGGCCAGCTCAGAGGCAGCGCGCCTCTCGGCCGGCCCTGACGGCCCCCGTTTCCAATGGCCGCGCAACGCCGGCCGCCCGCGACGAACGCCGGGCTGGTCGAACAGCGCCCATTCCGATGCGAGCCGGACGCTGTCAGGCGTCGCGGGGAACCCAGGGTGTTGCCATCAGGCAAGCCCGGATATCATCGCCATCCCCGCTCCCGGCCTCTGGAGCGCCACCACCGAGCGCACATGAAAGCGAATTCTCTGCGATCTCTCGCGACGGCGATGCTGCTTGCGGCGCCCGCCGTCTGCGCGGCCTCCGACCTCACCGAGAGCGAGGCGCTCTGGCAACAGGGCGACACCGCGACCGCCATCAATCACGCCAAGGACTGCTTGCAACTAGACCCCGGCGACATCGACGCCAAGGCCTTATTGGGCCGGATCTACGTGGACGCGGGTCGTCCGGCGCTGGCCGAGCAGGAACTGCGCGCCGCCATTGGGCTTGGCGCAGACGCGGACACGTTGCTGGAGCCGCTCGCGGACGCCTTGCTGGCACAGGGAAAGGCAAGTGCGATCCTGGACCTTGTGGGCACCATCGACGCCGACAGCGACGCCAAGCGCGCGCTGGTGCACACGCTCACCGGCGACGTCCTGATGGCGCAAAGCGAGCCCTCCGAGGCGGTTCTGGAGTACTCCCGGGCACTGGCGCTGGACGCGACCCTGGAGCGGGCAATGCTCGGTCTATCCGCCGCCAACCAGGCGGTTGGCAACACGGCGGCGGCGCGGGCAGCCGTGGACGAGGCGTTGCTGAACAACACCGCGTCCGGCGACGCCTACGAGCGCCTGGGTGATCTCGAGCTCTCCCGCAACACAACGGCTGCGGCGGTCGATGCGTATCGGAAGGCGTTGCTACTCACGCGCGCCAAGTGGCGACTGCACTACAAGCTCGCCCTTGCGCTCATCGCAAACGGCGATCCGGGCGCCGCTGCCAAGCACGTCGAGACGCTCAAGTCCGTGACCCCGACGCAGCCGCCGCTGCTGATGGCCCGTGGCTCGCTGCATTTGGCGCAAGGCGAGGCGAAGGCCGCACTGAACGACTTCGAGGCCTACCTGCGCCTCCTGCCGGACAACACGAAGGCGCTGCATCTCGCCGGCGTTGCAGCGGTGCAGGCGGGCCTGCCCGAAAAGGCTCGGGAATACTGGCGGCGCTTTCTCGCCATACGCCCGCAAGCCACCGAAGTGAAGGCGTTGCTGGGCCGGCTCGACCTCGCGTCCCGCAACTATCGAGCCGTCATCGAGCAGTACGAAGCGCTGCGCGGCGCGGCAACCGCTGATCCGGTGCTGCTGCGCATGCTCGCGGAAGCCTATGCCGGCGAGCAACGCTGGGACGACGCGGTCGCGACCCTGAGGCAAGCCAGAAACAAGCGCCCGGACGATCCGCGCATCGCCTTCCAGCTGGCGTCCTTCCTGTTCAGGAAGGGAGATCTCGCCGACGCACAACGGGTCGTCACGGACGGACTGACCCTGGCCCCGGACAATTGGAACGCGCAGATCCTATTGGCGGAGATCCAGATCGCGCGTGATGACGCCGATGCCGCCGTCACGCTCGCGCGTCAACTGGTCGACCAGCGGGGCGCGGACGCACAACTGTTGACGTTGCTGGGGCGGGCGCTGCTCGCTGCGGGTAGCCCCAAAGAGGCCCGGGCAGCGCTGCAACAGGCACTGGAGCTTTCACCCGGGATGCCGGAGGCGGCCTTCAACCTGGCGCAGGCCGCCATGACGACGGGCGATACCGATCAGGCAGCGCAGTACCTGGGGCAGGTGCTGGCGGTTGACCCCAACAACGTCGAAGCCACCATGGCCATGGCCCGCCTGGAGCGCACCACGGGTCACCTGGACGACGCCATCAAGCGGCTCGAGCGGCTGCTCGGCAAACGGCCCGACGCCCTCCAGGTGCGACTGGCGCTGGCGCTGGCTGATCTCGCTCGCAACCGCATCGACGACGGGCTGCGTGTCGTGCGCGCCGCCACCGGACCGGATGCACAGGATCAGAACCTGATCCTCCTGGAGGGCCGCCTGGAGTTGGCGGCCGGCCGGCCGAACGCGGCGGTTGAGGCATTCGAGCACCTGGCCCAGCGCTACCCGGAATCGGCGGACGCACACTATTTCCTCGCATCCGCCTTGGCCCGGGTCGGCAATCCGTTGCAGGCACGGAAAGAGTTCTTGGCCGGGCTGGAGATAGATCCCAACCGGCCGCAGGCTGCGAAGGTCTTCGCGAAGGTCGCGCGCGCCATGCCGGACCGGCAGGGCATTGACGACCTGCTCGCGGCGGCGGGGGATCACATCGCGGACGGCACACAGATTTCCCAGATGCGCGTGACTGCCGCCCTGCTGGCTGGCGACCAGGAAGAGGCGATTCGCCTGCTGAAACAGTTGCGGCGGAACCAGCCAGAGGACGCCGGCTACGTGCACGAGCTGCTCGCCGCCTATGCATCCGCAAACCGCGGCGAAGACGCCTCGAAGCTCGCCAAAGACTGGCTTGCGGATCATCCGGACGATGCCGATGCATGGGAGTGGCTGGGCCATATCCGACTGCGCCGGCAAGATCGCCGGGAGGCGACGGCCAGTTATCGGCAGGCACTCGCACGGGACCCCAACCGCCCCATGGCGAACAACAACCTCGCCATGCTGCTGCTGGCTGATGGCGATGCCCGATCCGCGTTGGCGCTTGCCCAGACGGCGCATCGGCAGCTGCCGGACAATGCCGACATCGCCGATACGCTCGGCACTGCGCTGTTGGCAACAGGACAAACGCAGCAAGCGCTGGCGGTTCTGCAGACAGCGCACGAGCGCAGCCCGGCCAATGCCTCAATCGCTTACCGTTATGCCAAGGCGCTGGTACGCTCGGGAGATATCGCGGACGCCCGGACGCTGTTGCAAACGATTCTGCCACAGAGCTTCGCCGAAAGAGACGAAGCGCTGGCGCTGTTACGCTCACTGCCAGACTCTTAACGCGCCACCATCCCGCGCAAAGCGGTCCCGGCACAGAACCGCCTCCTGACGCATCGCCCGGGCGCGCCTCGCTCCGTTTTGGGCGTTCAAGGCCTCGCGTCGGTCACAGGGGTCAAGGCAACCGTGCAGGACCACCCTGCAACAGATTGGCCGATTTGCGCTACCGGCCTGTGCGGCGTCGCCCTAGTGCAGCGTTTCTCCCAACGTTGCTTTCGTCGTCGTGGTCGTGGTCGTGGTCGTGGTCGAGTATCCGGCCACGACCA
>NZ_JAJDNQ010000059.1 GCF_022340605.1 Thiohalocapsa sp. | reverse complement strand
TGCGTCGAGTGGCGCTGGGGTGCGTCCCCCGACAGCCAGGAATACGCCACCTGCACCCGCCGCGCCCCGAAGGATCAGCAGGCGCGCATGCAGCAATACCGCCCCTGGTTTCGCGACACACGCCGGCCGCCGCGCTAGTGCGGCGACGTGAAGATTCCGAGACCGGTCTCGGGCCGATGGTTGCCCGTGTCGCCTTGGAGGGCGACACTCCCGGGCGCGCTCCCGGTCACGCTCCTGGCGCTGCGGCCGGATTGTTGGCCGGAGTGTCGCCCTCCAGGGCGACACAAATCGCCATCTCAATTCCGGCAGCCGAGCAACCAACCGGCCGCACCGCGTCAGGAGTCTGTTCCATGTCTGCATCAACGCCCGCCCGGAGCACCCGCCGAGATGCTTCCCATCCGGTTGCCGGCGGCCTCGCCGTCATCGCGCTCGCGCTCATCCTCGCGGGGTGTGCCACCGGTCGACCGCCCGGCGTGGAGGCAACATCGACCTGGGCCGGGCGTGCCATCGGGCCCCGGCCGGCGTCGAACCCGGCGCTGAAGCGCGCCATCATCGCCCGTGCCAACGGGGAGTGGGAATATTTCGGGCGCCAGACCGTCGTGTACCGCGGGAGCGAGGAGAGCATTCCCCATGTCGGCTACTGGGAAGACGACGACCCGCGCCACAGCCAGCGGGTCAACGCCTACTGGCGCGCGGTCGGCCAGCCGACGCTCGACGGCATGGACTGCGATGAGCCCTGGTCCGCCGCCTTCATCAGCTGGGTCATGCAGCGTGCTGGCGTGCCCCAGTCCCAATTCCGCCCGGCCATCGCCCACTGGGTCTACCTCAGCGCGGCCATCGACGACGCCGCGCTGCCGGGGCGCTGGTTCGTTCCCCAGCGTATCTCGGACTACAGCCCCCGGCCCGGCGACCTGATCTGCTCCTCCCGCGGCCCGCGCCGGCCCGGGATGATCGGCGGCTACACCAGCCCTGGCATGCTGCGCGGCACGAACACCCACTGCGACCTCGTGACCGCCACGGACGGCAAGCACCTCGAGGCCATCGGCGGCAACGTCCGCAACTCGGTCTCGAAGATCTCCGTCGAGCTCGATGCCCAGGGTCGGCTGCGCACCGTCCCGCGGCGGCCCTGGTTCATGATCCTGCAGAATCGGCTGTAGGACCGGTTTGGCCGGGTACATCAGGCCCCGCAGGCAACAAGCGCGGTGCCTGTTCGCACTACGCGGCGGCAACCGCGACCGGCGCCGACCCGGGGCATCCCGTCACCTCGCGGAACCGTGCGTCGCCGCGCGCAATAGCCTGCATCCGTCCAGAGACTGCTGCGAACGGCTGATGCGCCTCACGCTATGAGACCCGGCAAGCCAGCCTGGCACAGGGGGGGATGAAGCAGTCGAGCAGCGCATCGACGTTTGCTTATTGACTCGGTGGTGAACTGGCCGGCGGGTGCTTGGGGCTGCGCGATCCTCAGTGTAGCCCGCCGGCCGCTCCCTGGTCCTCGTCCTTGACCGGCAGCAGGCCGACGATGCGGCCGACTATCTCGTCACTGAGGGTGAGTTTCGGGGTGGCGAACGTGCGGCGCTGCTTGGAGACGCGCTTCGGCTTCAGGGGCAGTTGCGCTCCAGATTTGAGCTCGTCCGCGTCGCTCATAGCGGTGTCGCTGGTGGAATGCCTTCTGAACTGTGGGCATCGGGTGCCGCACGACCATCAGTTTCGTTCAGCTTGCGCTTGATATCGCGAATGATCTGACTTTGGTCTACTTCGGTCCTGAAGACGACACGCCGGGATCGAACCGGATTTTCCACGCCGTCCTCGATGATCGGATGCGCTGAGGAGTAGCCGACCGCAACGAGTCGGGATTGAGCCCAAGTCCGGCGCGCGCCATCGGCAACCTGGCGAAGACAGAGCTCCAATACCGCGGATGCGCGCCGCTGCGAAAGGTCCATGTTGTTGAGGAATGCTTCCTCTGGGCCAACGCCGACATTCCACTCCGTTGACGCATGTCCTTCGATGCGCAGCGCGCCGACGCGCGGCCCGAACGCATAGAGCTTGTCGAGCCAGCGCGGACAGAACTCGTCGAGAAAGTCGCGGGTTTGCGGGCTCAGCTGCGCGGACCCTTGGGCAAACAGCGCGGTGTCGGGCAAGGTGATCGCCCCCGTTACGGGATCGATTTCGCCGCCTATTCTGCTCACGAGCCCACCGACCGCGGTCTGTATCGATGCTGCGACTTCTTGGCGCAGCTGTTCGCTTGCCGCGATAGGCGCACGAATGCTCTCAATCAAGCCTTGAATGTCTTCCAAGTCGCTCGGCGGGATCTCCTTTACCAACTCCAGTGCATTCGCCACCTCTTCCGGTGAGCGCCCGTTCTTCACCAGCTCGGCGAGCTTGTTTGCCCAGTCAATGATGTTGTCGTAGCCGTTCGCTTCCAGAAGATCGACGAAGGCTTCTCGTTCGGTCCTTGGCATACTGCCTAGTGCGTCGATGAGCTTCTTGAGATCCTCGGCCTCGACGAGTCGCGCTCCGTGCTTGAGCGCGGTTACCTGCTCGATGATCTGGTCGACTTGGCTGGGGTCGTCAGCCGCGAGGGTCAAGATAAATTGCTGTTGTTCCGGCGGGGCTTGCTCCATGGCGTCGATCCACGCGAGTGTCATCTCGTTGTCGATGAGTCGCGCTCCGTCTTTCATTGCCATATCCGCGGCGATTACCTTCGCGAGGGCGTCACTTCCTGCGTGGTCCCGCAGCCAGGCCAGTTCTGCCGTGTCGTACTGCCTGACCCAGCCTTGCCGGTCACATGCAATCTTGAGCTCTTCGTACTTCTTTTGCTCGGTTGCGCGCCACAAGGCGAGCAGCAGCAACAGGATAAAAGCAAGCAGAATAAAGACCTCTGCGACCGTCAAGCCCATAATAGTGCCACGACGGTAGTCCGCGGAGCGTCCGCGCTTTTCCGCTCCGGTGTTCATCCCTGATTCTTACCGCGCCAACGGAAAAGACCGGTCATGCCGAATGGGCGCCTTCGTGTCGGCTCGGTTGGGATTCTCTCCGGATCGTTGGCATCGCCAGCGTCGGGAAGGGGCTTGCGCTCGGTGGCGAGGTCCGCACGTTTCGCTTTCACGGTGCTTTCCAGCGCTTTTGCCGCGGCGCGAAGTGAGGCGCCCGCTTCTTTGAGCTCGCCCGCGGCTGACTCCGCCTGTTGAGAGAACTCGCCGACGCGCTTCGTGAGTACGGTGGCGTTGACCACCGCTGTCTCGAAGCGCTCGATGCGTTTGTCGATCGCCGCGATGGATTTTGCGAGGGCCGCGGACGAGGCGTCGGCATCTTCGCGTGTCGGTAGGCGCCGGAGGGACTGAAGCCTCGCCTCGGACTCGTCCAGCAGCCCCGCGATCTGGGGGATGTGTTCCGCGATCCGCAGCAAGTCCTCGCTGCCCGAGCGGATCGCCCCACCGGACGCAAGCAACTGCTCGAGCGCTGCCTTGAGCGCACCGGAGACTTCAGTCGCCGATGCGGTAATCGCATCCGCCGCAGCTCGGGTATCTTGCGCAAGCGTCCGGGCCGACTCGTCAGCGGCGCTCCTGATCCGTTTGCTCGCGTTCGCAAGCTGATCCGCGAAGCCCTTGCTCTCGCGCTCCAAGGCTTGCTGCACGGTCGTCGCCGCCGCGCCAAGTTTGGCCGCGTGGCCCGATAGTCCGTTCGTGATGCCTTGCGTTTCCGCGGCGAAGCGCTCTGAAGCGCCGGAGACATTCTTCGCCAAGGCGCTCGCGGCGCCCTCCACTTGATCGGAGGCCTTTTTCGTCGATTCACCAACGGCGGCCACGCTTGACGCCAGTCGCTGCGCCTGCGCATCGATCTGGTCGCAGAGGGCAGCGACGCGTTGGTCTGCCTGTCTGAGCCAGTCCTGGAAATCCTGCTGTGCTGCGCGGAGGGTAGACTTCAAGTCGTGGACGACGGCGGCCCCGGTTGCTTGCGCATCGACTCGAACCTGAGCGAGGGCGGCCTTGTAGAGGACGGATGCCTCTTTCGCCGTGTCTTGCGAGTACCGCTGCATCCATTGCCGGTAAGTGTGTTGCGCTTCGGCGCTGGCCGCCTCGAGCCTTGTATGGTGCTCGGCGAGGGCTTGTTCGGTTTGCCGGGCAAAGTCCTGGAGCGCTGTCACGCTCTGGCCGAGCTCGGTGCGAAGGTCTCGCGCCGCGGCGCTGATCGCCTGGCGGGCTTGCCGCTCGGCAGCAACGACGTCCGGGCGCAATTGCAGGAAGAGCGCACGCAGAAAGATGCCGGTGATGGTGGAGGCCAGCGCGACGCCGAAGCCCGAGATGATCTCTCGGACCAAATCCAGATCACCCGAAGCTTGGGTTACTGCAGAGAGCGTCCACCCGAGACTGACCAGGGTCAGAATGAAGCCGAGGTAATAGCAGTTGTCCCCGATCATGTCTGGCTCCAGGGACGTGTTGCCTGGCAGCCAGGCCGCGGCGGCATAGGTGCCGATGACCAACATCGGGAACAGGATCACGATCCACGTGGGTGCGCTAAGCGCCTTGACGGTAAGGGTGCCCAGGGCGCCGATGACGAATGCGGCAAAGAACAGCAACTGGTCGCGCCGTTCGCGCGGCCGCGACTGCGATGGGTTAAGCGCGGTCGGCATGTCAAAGGTCTCCGATCACAACCCTGTGGACCGCGTGGGCGCCCTGGTGCTCGAAGTACTCTCGCCAGAATCCCAGCATCGCCGCGTCTTGGCGTCCGGCGGATGCCGGCCTGGGTAGTTGCAGCAGGGTGACATCCACGCCGTCGAGATTTCTTGCCAGACGTCCGTAGTCTGCGGATTGCGCGAAGTCGCCCCAGCGCTGACCACGATAGAAGCTGAACACGTCGCTGTGCTGGAGCAGGTCCGAGGCGATGACCAGGCGCTTTGGCTGCGTCGGCCTCAGGTCGGCGAAGGCATCGATAATCAACGCCTGGATCGACTCCATGATCGGCGAGCTGTCGGCCGCCGGGGCCGCGAGCAGATCGGTCAGCGCGTTGTGCAGCGGGTCGACAAACCCTTCGCGATAGCGCGCCTCCACGAGAGCCGGGTTCTGGTAGAGCGAGCTCGCCTGGCTTCCTTGCAACGGCTTGCAGAGCTTTAGCCGTGTGTCGGACCGAATGCTCGCATCAGGGCTGACCAGCCCGAATGTCACGCGCGTACCGACCGGCAACGCCTGTACTTCTTGGCGCAGCAACTGGTCGAGGCGGTGCTGTTGCTGCGGCGTTAGCGGATCGGTCACGTCGAGCAGGACCGCGAACGCACCAGTGGGCCCTGCACGTGGGCAGAGCGTGGCCATGTCGATGGCGTCGCCACCGCCGAGCCGAACATTGGCGATGACCAGCGCCAGCAGACCAGCGGCGGCGAGAGCGGCGAGGATGACTCCCCAGATCTTGCGTGCCGAGTCGCTGTTGCGCTTGGTGAGCCGGCGAACGCGCGAGCGGTTCCTCTTGTGCCGACTCATGTCGCCTGTCCTGCCTCTGGATGGCGCGCCGGCAACGATGCCGGGAGGGTCGTCGCGTTGCGTTCCAGCACATCGATGCTTTCGTAGCGGCGGACGGCTGCCTTGTACTCGTCGAAGATCTTGCCGATGGTGTTCTCGACAATGTCGTTGATAGCGGCGATCTCCGCCTCGGCGGCATCGCGTTCCGGCAGCGGGATGGCATTTGCTTGCGCGGTCGCCTTGAAGACGTGGGGCCGGTTGAAGTGGGCCGGGGCCGTGGTGGACTGGCGCGCGGCGCGGTTGGCGCTTCGATACTCGGCCAACAACTGATCCACGACCAGCTGTGCATGATCGAGGAAGGCGTCGAGCTGTTTGGCGAGTCCCGCCCGGGCGTAGAGGATGTCGATGGCTTCGCTGATGTTGGAGGTCAGCGTGCGGCGTGCCTCCTCCAGATCGTCGGCGGCGGCATTTCGTAGGTCTTCGAGGTCGCGCAGCGCGCCCTCCGCACTCTCCGCGTAATCCTCCCGAGCCAGTTCCCAGCGATGTTGCACGCGGCCGTAGTCTGGGTAGGGATCGCTGATTGCGTATCCCTTCCAGAACGCAAGCAGGCAAACGAGCAGCCCGACACACAGCAATAGCCAGGACTCGAAACTCCTCAGCGCGGTCGGGTCGGCGCGGAAGGTCTCGATGGCGCGCAACACGGCGGCATCCCAGGGCAGCGTTCCCGCCGCATCGCGGAAGTGCGCAACCGCGACGTTGAAGACGAGCGCGGCGGCGATGATCAGCAGCACGACCAGCCAGCCCGCCAGCTTCCGCGGCCATCGCACATGGTTGACATTGCGCGCGAGGTAGCCGGCGCTCAGGGAGAAACCGACGTTCACGATGGAGATGATGACCGCGACGCTCATGCCGCCGAGCAGACCCAGTGTGTTGCTGGCCGAAAAGAAATAGCCGTTCATCGCCGCTTCGACCAGTACCAGAAAGCCGGCGAGACCCAGTGAGAAGGTTAGGCTGTTGCGGTCGTAAGCCGTCCGCCTGAGCCGGTTGTCGGCGATGAACCACTGCCGCTCGACGTGCCGTTCCATGACCCGCTGGCGATGGTTGGCCAGCGCGTTGTGGTGAATCGCGACGCTGGTTTGGTAGTCGGTGACGGTGGTCTCGGCAAGGGTGCGCAACTCCGCCTTCGAGTTGGATGCCTCACGCAGGCGCCGTGCGTAAGTCTCCATGTGCTCCTCGAAGCGGTTGAGCCCCATGACGCGAAGGCGGTTGACCTCGGCAACCACCTTCGCCTCGACCGGGTCGAGCGTGTCATCGTCGCTTGCCGGCAGTTCAGCCGTGCCGCGCTCGCGGCCGAGCTGAACGACGTTCAGGTCGGCGGCAAGCTTCTCCGCATCGATCTCAGGAAAGACGCTGGTCGATGGTATGAGCCGGTCGGGCTTCAGAGAGGCGATGAACTGCTTGAGCTTGGACATGCGCCTTCCGTGTCAGCCGGCGAGCGCCGGACAGGCGAGGGCGAGCGCGGCGGCTGCCGCGAGGTAGGTGGCTGTGCGCATGGGTGGTCCTCGGCCCTTTGCTTGGCCGGCTTGGTGCGGGCGAGCCCCTATCGTCTCGTGTGCTGCTGTGTGCGGTATATTCCGTGTGCACGTGCAGCATCGTCAAGGCGTCGCACACGGATGTAGGCGGCTGGGCACGGCACCGTGCGCGACCGCAACCTGGTCTATGAGCGAGCCTTGGCGCAGCCTGCTGGGGTCACCGATCGCCGACTTAAGCTTCAACCAAGGGGCCTGTCATGGAGCCAACGCAGTCGCTGAATTGGATCAAGGGTTTTCGTGCTGCCTTGCAGAAAATAGGCGCCCGTCAGAGTGATCAATATTCATGGATGGGAATCACAGAGGATGCCTACGTTTTTACTGCGGAGATCGACCACAGGGAGAAGGAGCACAATAAATATGATCATAAGGGAGGGATGTTTGAGAAATGGGTAAAACCGTTATCCCTAAACGATGGGGTTTCCCCTAAAACAATAAAGCACTCTCAAGAGCTTCTTGGCGCTGTCAAACGTGCGTACGGAGAAAATTTGAAATGTCGGCTCTTGCTGCTCAAGGGCACAAAATACGGGACTACTCCGGGTGGTGTACGGGCAGCGGTGGATCCTGATCCGTGGGTGGTCACTGAGTTTTCAGGAACTGTCATCGACGGCTTTGGGTTTACATTGCAGCGCACAACGTGATTATCCAAGCTGACCCGCCGGAAATATCGCTGTCATCGGACCCGCCCGGGAGGCCTCCCACGAGCACCAGATCTGCCGGAGTCGCCGACACTGCTGTCCTCTGGCGAGCCGCCGCCTGCCGTGATCAGCATCTGACGCGCCGCCTTCGGGCGTCTCGAAGGTACCGAGTCACGATCCAGTCACGCAAAAGAAAAGGGGCTACGTGAATAATCACGTAACCCCTTGTTTTGTATGGCGCGCCCGGAGAGATTCGAACTCCCGACCACCTGGTTCGTAGCCAGGTACTCTATCCAGCTGAGCTACGGGCGCTGCGAGCCGTGCAGTATGCTCTGGTCGCGTGCGCTTGTCAAGCGCTATGCTGCCGTCATCGGCTCGCCGGTGGTCCTTCGGTGCAACCTTTGCTTCGCGCCGTCGTTGACGAAACCCTGCCGCGCCACGGTGCCGTGTGGGTCGGGCTGAGGAACGCAGCCCGACGGGGTGCACGACCTGGCCGCCTGATCGTTGGGCCTCCTTGCCTCGGTCCAACCGACGACGGCCGCGTGACGCGAGGCCGCAACAGCTTTTGTCCACATCCTCATCAACGCATGAAGAGCAGCGTGCAGCAACCCCCGTCGCCACCATTGGCCGAGCGCATGCGCCCGCGCACGCTCACCGAGGTCATCGGCCAGCGGCACTTGCTGGCGCGGGGGCGGGCGCTGGAGCGGGCGCTGAGCAGCGAGCGGCCGCACTCGATGATCTTCTGGGGGCCGCCCGGCAGCGGCAAGACGACGCTGGCGCGGCTGCTGGCGGGTGCGTCCGGCTGGCAGTTCCTGAAGCTCTCGGCGGTTCTGGCGGGTGTGAAGGACATCCGCGCGGCAGTGGCGGAGGCCAGGGCCGCCCGCGAGGGCTTGGGGCAGGGCAGCATCCTGTTCATCGACGAGGTGCACCGGTTCAACAAGTCGCAGCAGGACGCGCTGTTGCCGCACGTGGAGGACGGCACGGTGGTGTTCATCGGTGCCACCACGGAGAATCCGTCCTTCGAGCTGAACAACGCGCTGCTCTCCCGCGCGCGGGTGTATGTGCTCAAACCGCTGGAGCCCGCGGACCTGGAGGGGCTCATCGACCGGGCGCTGGCGGATACCGAGCGCGGGCTCGGTGCGCTGGGTCTGAGCGTCGCGCCCGAGGCTCGCGCGCTCATCGCCGCCGCGGCGGACGGCGATGCCCGGCGGGCGCTGAACCTGCTGGAGCTGGCGGCGGACTTCGCGGCTGGCGCTGATGGGGCAGGCGAGGGCGCGGCTGCCGACGCGGTGATCGACGCGGACATTGCCCGGCGGGTCATCGAGGGCGGCGTGCGCCGCTTCGACAAGGGCGGCGAGGCCTTCTACGATCAGATCTCGGCATTGCATAAATCCGTGCGGGGCTCGGCGCCGGACGCGGCGCTGTATTGGCTCGCGCGCATGATCGACGGCGGCGCCGACCCGCTATACCTCGCTCGGCGCATCGTGCGCATGGCGAGCGAGGACATCGGTAACGCCGACCCGCGCGGCCTGGACCTCGCCATGAACGCCTGGGATGCCCAGCAGCGATTGGGTAGCCCAGAGGGCGAACTGGCGTTGGCTCAGGCCGTCGTCTACCTCGCTTGCGCACCCAAGAGCAATGCCGTCTACACCGCCTGGAACGCCGCGCTCGCCGACGCCCGGGGCCACGGCTCGCTGGAGGTGCCGGTGCACCTGCGCAACGCGCCGACCAAGCTCATGAAACAGCTCGGCTACGGCGCCGCCTACCGCTACGCCCACGACGAGCCGGACGCCTATGCCGCCGGCGAGCGCTATTTTCCCGACGGCATACCGGAACGGCGCTACTACCAGCCGGTGGGGCGGGGGCTGGAGATCAAGATCCGCGAGAAGCTGGCACGGCTTCGGGAGCTGGACCGGGCGGCGGGCAAGGGCGGTCGCGGCGAGGGATAGCCAGGGCCGTCGGTTGGGGGCTGGCGGCACTGCTGGAGAGACCGGGCGAGGTTTCGCGCGCGAAGCGGCGAAGCCGCCACTGGGAGCGCCGGCATCTTGCCGGCCCGCCGCAGTCAGACGGTGCGCCGGATCCAGACATTTCGCCAATCCAATGAGTCCGCGAGACCAGCGCCCGGCCGTTGGTGACACCGCTCCTGCGATGTCACCCGTCTTCTGGCGCTCTGCGCCTGCGGCGTCGGGCAGACGTGAGGCCGCCCGGCGGCTCGATGGTCGGCGGGTGCGTGCGCTCTGCCGCGGGGCGCGGGGCATAGAGAGATCCCGAAAGTGCTCGGCGTAGCTCGGGTTACGCTATCGCTAACCCGGCCTACCGCTTGAGGTGTGCGGATCGGTTCGTGGACGGGTACCGCGGTGCTATGTGGTCACTGCCGGGGCGTCCCGCGCTCGGTCACGTTGGCCGGCGCGACGCCGGCGCTCCCAGTTGGCCGGCGCTCCCGGTTGGGCGGCGAGACGCCGGGGCTCCCGGTGGTCGTTGGGACGCCGGTGCTGTCGGTGGTCGGCGCGCCGGCGTCAGTCGGCGCGCTTCCACTTGGCGGTGACCTTCACGGAGCCCGTGGCGGAGCCGGTGACGATGACGGGGATGGGCTGGGTCTCGCCCTTGAAGCCGATGCTGACTTCCATGGCCCATTCGTCGGGTGATTGGTCGGAGAGGCTTGCGTGGACGTTGCGGGCCATGGCGCCAATGCTGTTGCGCATCATGGCCATGGCGTCGTCGAGCTTGCCGCCGAGGCCGGTGGGCTCGGCGCCGGTGGGCAGGTTGTCCGCGGGACCGGCAAGGGAGACGTCGGCCTGCTCGACTTCGACGAGAATCTGGCTGCCGTCGTCGAGGGTGAGGGGTTTGATGCGGATCATGGGCGGGCTCCGTTCGTTCGGTGTGCGGTGAATCGGGGCGGAGCATAGTCCAAGGCGTGCGTGGTGCGTAGTGCGGAGTGCGGGCGCACTTCGCACCGCGCACTTTCTTTGCCCCCGCCGCCGGGTTACGCTAGCGGGCTTCGCGCTCGCCCCTGAGACTGTTTTCCATGGCCACGCCCCGCACTCTCTACGACAAAATCTGGGACGCGCATGTCGTCCGCACCGACGAGCATGGCACGTCGCTGATGTACATCGACCGGCAATTGGTTCACGAGGTGACCTCGCCGCAGGCATTCGAGGGGCTCAGGCTGGCCGGGCGTGAGCCGCGGTGGCCGGAGGCGAACCTTGCCGTGCCGGATCACAACGTGCCCACCACGGATCGCCACCTCGGAATTGCGGACCCGATCTCGCGGCTGCAGGTGGAGACGCTTGAGGCCAACTGCCGCGAGTTCGGCATCCAGCTCTTCGACATGGGCGACAAGCGCCAGGGCATCGTGCACGTGGTGGGGCCGGAGGAAGGCTTCACGCAGCCGGGCATGACCATCGTCTGCGGCGACAGCCATACGTCCACGCACGGCGCCTTCGGCGCGCTCGCCTTCGGCGTCGGCACGTCCGAGGTGGAGCACGTGCTGGCGACCCAGTGCCTGTTGCAGAAAAAGTCCAAGTCCATGCTGGTGAGCGTGGATGGCGAGCTGGGCCGCGGCGTGACGGCCAAGGACATCGTGCTCGCCATCATCGGCGAGATCGGCACCGCCGGCGGCACCGGGCACGTGATCGAGTACGCGGGCGACGCCATCCGCGCGCTCAGCATGGAAGGCCGCATGACGGTCTGCAACATGTCCATCGAGGCCGGCGCCCGCGCCGGCATCATCGGCATCGACGAGAAGACCGTCGAGTACGTCCGCGGCCGGCCCATGGCGCCGCAGGGGGAACTGTTCGAGCAGGCGGCTGAGTACTGGCTCGGCCTCAACTCCGACCCCGGTGCCGAGTACGACCGCGTCGTGCACATCGACGCCGCGAGCATCCGCCCGCAGGTCACCTGGGGCACCTCGCCGGAGATGGTGCTACCGGTGGACGGCGCGGTGCCGGACCCGGCGGAGATTGCCGACCCGGTCAAGGCCGGCAGTTACCGCCACGCGCTGGCGTACATGGGCCTGGAGCCTGGCACGCCGCTGGCGCAGATCGCGCTGGATAAGGTCTTCATCGGCTCCTGCACCAACGGCCGCATCGAGGACCTGCGTGCCGCTGCCGAGGTGGCCCGCGGCCGCAAGGTGGCGAGCTCCATCAAGCTCGCGATGGTGGTGCCCGGCTCCGGGCTGGTGAAGGAGCAGGCGGAGGCAGAAGGCTTGGACAAGGTCTTTCTCGAAGCCGGCTTCGAGTGGCGCGAGCCCGGCTGCTCCATGTGTCTGGCCATGAACGCGGACCGCCTAGAGCCCGGCGAGCGCTGCGCGTCCACCAGCAACCGCAACTTCGAGGGCCGCCAGGGGCAGGGCGGCCGCACCCATCTGGTGAGCCCGGCCATGGCCGCGGCCGCCGCCATCCATGGCCGCTTCGTCGACGTGCGGGAGGTCTGACATGAAGCCCTTCGAGAACTTCCGCGGCATCGTGCTGCCGCTCGACCGCGCCAACGTGGACACGGACGCGATCATCCCGAAGCAGTTCCTGAAGTCCATCGCGCGCACCGGCTTCGGCCCGAACTTGTTCGACGAGTGGCGCTACCTGGACCAAGGCGAGCCCGGGCAGGACTGCTCCGGCCGGCCGCTGAACCCGGACTTCGTGCTGAACGACCCGAAGTACGCCGGTGCGAACATCCTGCTGACGCGGCGCAATTTCGGCTGCGGCTCGTCCCGCGAGCACGCCCCCTGGGCGCTGGCGGACCACGGCTTCCGCGTGCTCATTGCGCCGAGCTTCGCCGACATCTTTCACCAGAATGCCATCAAGAACGGGCTCCTGCCCATCGTGCTGGACGAGGAGATCGTCGACGAGCTGTTCGAGCTGGCCACGGGCGACGAGCCGCTCACCATCGACGTGGACCTGCACAACCTGAAGCTGGACGCGGAAGGCCGTGGCACCATCGAGATCGACATCGACCCGTTCCACCACCACTGCCTGATTCATGGCCTCGACGACATCGGGCTCACGTTGACCCACGCCGACGACATCGCTGCCTACGAGCAGCGCCGCGCCGCCGAGGCGCCCTGGCTGTTCGGTTGACGTGTGGCGGCTGAAGGGGGCACGCGAGGCCGGGGAAGATGGGGCACGCGAAGCCGCGGAAGACGGGGCACGCGAAGCCGCGAAGACGCGAAGGAAAGCCGCGAGATCTTAGCCGTGGCGAGCTGTGTCGAGCGGATGCGCGTGAACGACGTAGGTCGGGCTGAGCGCTAGCGAAGCCCGACGGGCGACGACCGCGTCGGGCCTCCTGGCGTCGGCCCGACCTACGTGTCGGCGACGCCGGGCTAGGTACGGCCGCGTTGCTGGGGGCGCGAAGCCGGGGAAGATGGGGCGGGCGTATCGCATGCAAGAGCACTTGTAGCGGCGTTGCAACCTTCGCGTCTTCGCGGCTTCGCGTGATCTCTTCTTCGAGCTTCGCGTGACCTCTTCTTCGAGCTTCGGGTGGGCTTTCTCACGGCTTCGCGTGCCATCTTTCCCGGGCTTGGCGCGAGATCTTCCGAGCCCCGTGGCGAATTGGCCTCGTGTGAGCCAGACAACTGAAACGAACCAACCGAGGGGATCGGTTTGAGCAAGAAGATTTTGATTTTGCCCGGTGACGGCATCGGCCCCGAGATCGTCGCCGAGGCGGTCAAGGTACTGACCTGTCTAAGGGACGAGTTCGGCCTCGACGTCGACATGAACGAGGCCCTGGTGGGCGGCTCGGCCTACGACGAGCACGGTCACCCGTTGCCCGAGGAGACGCTGCGATTGGCGCACGACTGCGACGCGGTCCTGCTCGGCGCCGTCGGCGGCCCCAAGTGGGAGCCGCTGGACATCTCGGTGCGCCCGGAAAAGGGCCTGCTGGGGCTGCGCTCGGAACTGGGGCTATTCGCCAACCTGCGCCCGGCCATTCTCTATCCGCAGCTCGCCGATGCCTCGACGCTGAAGCCGGAGGTGGTCTCGGGTCTGGACATCCTGATCGTCCGCGAGCTCACCGGCGGCATCTATTTCGGCCGTCCGCGCGGGGTCGAGACGCTGGCGTCCGGCGAGCGCCGCGGCATCAATACCCTGGTCTACACCGAGTCCGAGATCGAGCGCATCTGCCGGGTTGCGTTCGACCTGGCCATGAAGCGCGGCAAGCGCGTGTGCTCCGTGGACAAGGCCAACGTACTGGAATGCACCGAGCTGTGGCGTGAGGTCGCCATCCGCGTCGGCGCGGATTACCCCGAGGTGGAGCTGTCCCACATGTACGTGGACAATGCCGCCATGCAACTGGTGCGCGCGCCGAAGCAGTTCGACGTCATGGTCACCACCAACATGTTTGGTGATGTTCTGTCGGACTGCGCGGCCATGCTGACGGGCTCCATTGGCATGCTGCCGTCGGCGTCGCTCGATGCGGACGGCAAGGGCATGTACGAGCCCATCCATGGCTCGGCGCCGGACATCGCGGGCAAAGGCGTCGCGAACCCGCTCGCCACCATCCTTTCGGTGGCCATGATGCTGCGCTACTCGCTGAATGCACCGGCGCATGCCGAGCGCATCGAGCGGGCCGTGTCGAGTGTGCTCGATCAGGGCTTGCGCACGGCGGACATCGCATCAGAGGGGACGGAAACCATCGGTACAACGCGGATGGGGGATGCTGTCGTCGCGGCAATGCGCGACTAGGAAGGGCCAAGCACCAAGCGCCGAGGGCCAAAGTGCCGAGGGCCAGGTGCCCAGCGCGGCTGGGCAGGCACTCAGCGTGGCGGGCCAGGCACCCGGCGCCACGGGCCAGGCACCCTATGGGATGCTCGGTCCGCGGCCCTGAAACTTGCGCTCGCTCATCCCGTTGCCGCAGCATTTCGATAAGCTGTGTGATTTGAATTGGGCTTAAGCCTGCCTTTATGACTGGAATGATGAATCGAATCGGTTTCGTCGGTTGGCGGGGCATGGTCGGCTCCGTGCTCATGGAGCGCATGCGCGAAGAGAGCGACTTCGCGCAAATCGCCGAGCCCGTGTTCTTCAGCACCTCGCAGCAGGGCGAGCCGGGGCCGGACGTGGGCCAGGGCGCGCAGCCGTTGCGCGATGCCATGGACCTCGACGCGTTGGCGGCCATGGATGCCATCGTCACCTGCCAGGGCGGCGATTACACGTCCGCGGTCTTCCCGCCACTGCGCGCCCGCGGCTGGCGCGGCTACTGGATCGATGCCGCTTCTACGTTGCGCATGCAGCCGGACAGTACCATCGTGCTGGACCCGGTGAACCTGGATGTCATCGAGCAGGCCCTGGTGGCTGGCAAGCGCGACTTCATCGGCGGCAACTGCACCGTGAGCCTGATGCTGATGGCCGTGGGCGAGCTGCTGCGCCGGGACTTGGTGGACTGGGTCAGCGCGATGACTTACCAGGCCGCCTCGGGCGCCGGTGCCCGCAACATGCGCGAGCTGTTGCTGCAGATGGGCGCACTGCGGGACGCCGTCGCCGACGCGCTGGCGGACCCGCACAGCGCCATCCTCGACATCGACCGCAAGGTCATCGCCACCATGCGTGCCGACGCCTTTCCCGCTGAGCTGTTCTCCGTGCCGCTGGCCGGCAGCCTGATCCCCTGGATCGACAAGCAGCTCGACAACGGTCAGAGCCGCGAGGAATGGAAGGGCGGCGTCGAGAGCAACAAGATCCTCGGCCGGACGGCGAACCCCATCCCCATCGACGGCACCTGCGTGCGTGTCGGCGCCATGCGCTGCCACAGCCAGGGGCTCACCATCAAGCTCAAGCAGGATCTCCCCCTCGACGAGATCACCGACATGCTCGCCGGCGCCAACGACTGGGTGCGCGTGGTGCCCAACGAGCGCGAGCGCACCATCGCCGAGCTGTCACCGACCGCGGTCACCGGCAGGCTGGACGTACCGGTGGGGCGTTTGCGCAAGATGAGCCTCGGTCCGGGGTACCTGTCCGCGTTCACGGTGGGCGACCAGCTCCTGTGGGGCGCCGCGGAGCCGTTGCGGCGCATGCTGCGCCTGCTGTTGGCGCGGTGAAAACCCCGACTGGTTCTTGGTCGTTTCCCTTCCTTTCCGTTATAGTCCAGGCGAGTTTCGCATTCGCCCCGCGCCGTCCGGGCGCCGCACCGGCGCTGCCGCGGACGGTGCGGCCGGGGGTCCCCACGCCCGGCCCGGTCGTCGTTCCCTAGAGGACGGAGGATGTTGCCAAAACCGCCCCTGCTCATCGCCGTGGCGCTGCTGCTCGCGCTCATTTCCGAGGTCGCGGCGGCGCTCGGGCTCGGCGGGATGCGGACCCAGTCTGCGCTCAATCAGCCCTTCTACGCCGAGATCGAGCTGACGGGCGTCCGCACGGACGAGATCGACGCCGTCAAGGCGCGGCTCGCGAGTCGGGAAGAATTCGCCAAGGCCGGCGCCGAGCGGCCGCATTTCCTGACCCGGCTCCAGTTCACCCCCGCCATCGGCACCGACGGTCGGCCTTACATCCAGGTCTCCAGCCGCGAGCCCATTCGCGAGCCCTACATCGATTTCCTGGTGGAGGTCCTCTGGCCCCAGGGGCGCTTGGTGAAGGAGTACACGGTGCTCCTGGACCCGCCCGCGCGCGGTCGCGCGGCACCGCCGCGGGTGGTCGCGCCGCGCACCTCCCTGGCGCGCCGGCGCGCCCCACCGGAACCTGAGCCGGCACCGCCGCTGCGCCACAGCGCGCCGGCGCCCACCCAGCAGCAGGCCCAGCAGCAGGCCCGGGCGCAAGCACGGGCCGCCTCAATGCCGCGCCCGGCGCCCGCCCCGGTGCCGCCGCAGGCACGCTCCACGCGCTTCCCGCTCTATTACGGACCGGTCCGGCGCGGCGCCACGCTGACCGGGATCGCCCGCGAGCTGACGCCGCCGGGCGCGACCGTCGAGCAGACCGCGATGGCGCTGTTCCGCAACAACCAGGACGCCTTCCTGCGCGGCAACATCAACCTCTTGCAGGTGGGTGCCAATCTGGTGGTGCCGACGGCCGAGGAACTGTTCGCCTTGGACCCGGCCGCAGCGCAGCGGCAGTTTCAGGACGCTCTCGCCGGTCGCAGCGTCAACACCAGCCCGATTACGGACGTACCCAGCGATGTGCGGCTGCGCATCGCGGGCGGTGGCCAGGCGCCGGCCGGCGATGCCGCGCCGACGGCGGGCCCGTTTCCGAGCCTGGCCACGAGTCCGCCAGGCGCCGCGCCCGCGAGCTTGGACCCGGCGCTGCGCAACGATCTGCTCATGGTGCAGGAGACTACCGAGAGCAATCGTCAGGAGACCACGGAGCTGCGCAATCGCATCGGCGAGCTGGAGCAGCAACTCGCCGATATCCAGCGCCTGCTGCAGTTGCGCAACGAGCAGTTGGACCAGCTGCGGCTGGCCGAACGTGCGGCGCGCGCCGAGCCCGGGATTCAGCCACTGCCCGTGCCGGCCGCACCATACCTGCCGGCGTCCGACGCCGGTGCGCCGGACCGGAGTGCGGCGGATCAGGCCGCGGCGGTGCAGCAACCGGTGCCGCCGGCGGTCACGGCCATGGCGGGTGTGGAGCTACTGCCGAGAGCGGGTGATCGCTCGCCGGTGGCGCGTGACGGGGAGCCTGGCGCGGTCGCCGCGGCCGGCGCCGCCGAGGCGCCATCGCCGGCGCCGTCCGCCGCCAGCGCCGCGACGACCACTCCGGCGCCGACGGCCCTCGACATGGCAACAGGCACGGCAACAGGCACCGCGACCGCATCCGTGCCGGCCACAGGTGAAAGCGACGCCACGAAGGTCGGGAAACAGCCCTTCTGGGCGGGCATCCTGAGTACCGCCGGCGGCGTTGCCCGCGCCGTGCCGCCTTGGGCGCTCGTCGCCGCGCTCGCCGCGGTGCTGCTTGGCGCCCTGGGGCTCTTGGCATATCGGCGCCGCCGCCAACTGATCGCGGAGGAAGCGGAAGCCGAGACGGCGGCCGACCTGGTCGCCGCGCGGTCGGAGCCGCTGCCGGATGCGGGGCCCGAGTACGGCTTCGAGGTGGCATCTACCACGGGAGAGATCGACCTCGATACCCTGCCGGATCTCGACTCCGACGCGCCCCTGCACGGATCGACCACCTCCGCCGACGCCGGCCCGGCCATCGATGTCCAAACCGGTCTGCCCATCAGCGTTGTCTCCAATATCCCGCCGAGCCAGCAGGAGACCCAGGAGGCCGACGTCATCGCCGAGGCCGACATTTACATCCTCTACGGGCGCTATCGGGAGGCCGAGGCGCTGCTGCGCGAGGAGTTGGAGCACGCGCCCGAGCGGCCTGACCTCAAGTACAAGCTCGGCGAGGCGCTGCTGGGCAGCGGCAACAGGGCGGCGCTGGCCGAGCTGCTGGAGTCGATGCGGGGGGCCGGTGATGACAAACGGGAGCCGGCCAAGTGGACCAGCCTCGAGGCCGGTCTTGCGGGGCTCGGTCCGGGCGAGGAAGGTGCGCCCGCGGCGGCGGCGCCGCGCATCAAGCCGCTGGCCGCCGCACCGATCCCGATGGGCTCTGGCGAGGCCTTGAGCGGCGAAATGGTGCAGAGCAGCGACATGCTCGGTGACAGCGATGACACCGGACTTGGCTTCTCGGTGCGCGAGGTGAACCCGTCCAGTGCCGAGCGGCTCCGCGAGCAGATGGCCGACCTGGAGCTCGACTTGCAGGAGATGGACGACTTCGGTACCAATCTGGAGTCCACCCAGTCCGCTGGCGATGCACCAGCGCCACCCGTTTACACCGAGGATCTCTCTGGCTACGAGCCGACCGAGGGACCGGCGTTCCCCGCCGCACCGGTGCCGGCCGCTCCGTCGCCAGCGGCGGAGCAGCCCGGGGGCGAGGGGCTGGATCTGGATCTCGATGAGCTGGAGCGGCTCACCGCGACGCCGGCGGACTCGGCGCCGGACGACCTGACGCTGCCGGTGCCGGACGCGCTGCCCGACCTCAGTGCGGTCCCCGGCGCGGGCGACGACGACGAGTTGGAGGATTCCCGCTCCCCGCTGCCCGATCCGCTCTCCACGGCCGTCTCGCAGGGATCGCCGACGGAGCTTTACCAAGAAACGGTTGACGGCGGCCCGGCGGGGGACAGCATCTCCAGCGATGTGCTCTCATCGCAGTGGCGCATGGATTCGGGCCTCTGGGACGAGGCGGGAACCAAACTGGACCTGGCCCGTGCCTACATCGAAATGGAAGACGCCGACGCCGCCCGCGCCATCCTCGAGGAGGTCGTGCAGGAGGGCAGCGAGGAACAGCGCGAGGATGCGTCGGCCCTGCTGGCGAAGATCGGTTGACCGACCCTGACGCCCCTTCCGCTGCCGCTGCCGCTGCCGTGCTGCCGGAGCACGGCGCGACCCGCATCGCCATGGGGGTGGAATACGACGGTAGTGCCTACAGTGGCTGGCAGCTCCAGCATCACGCGGACACCGTGCAGGCGCGCCTGGAGGCGGCCATCGCCCGGGTCGCGGCCGAGCCGGTGCGCGTGCACTGTGCCGGGCGCACCGATGCCGGCGTGCACGCCGAAGGGCAGGTGATCCACTTCGATACCCGCGCCGAGCGCAGCCCGCGCGGCTGGGTCCTCGGCACCAATAGCAACCTGCCGGACGACGTCGCCGTGCGCTGGGCGCGGCCGGTGGCGGCGGATTTCCACGCGCGCTTCAACGCCACCGGGCGTCACTACCGCTACCTGATCCTGTGCCGGCCGACGCGCTCGGCGCTCTGGCGCGGGCGCGCCGTGTGGACGCACAAGCACCTTGACCTGGCGCGCATGCGCGCGGCAGGCGCGCTGCTGGTGGGGCGGCACGACTTCACGAGCTTCCGCGCGCTCGCCTGCCAGGCCAAGAGCCCGGTGCGTACGCTGCGCTACCTGCGCATCGGCCGCCGCGGCGAGCTGCTGAGCCTGCACCTGGGCGCCGACGGCTTCCTGCATCACATGGTGCGCAACATCGCGGGCGTGCTGATGGCCATCGGCAGCGGCGAGGCCGATGTCGCCTGGACCGCCGAGCTGCTGGCCCTGCGCGATCGCGCCCTCGGCGGCGTCACGGCGCCGCCGCACGGCCTCTATCTCACGGCGGTGGACTATCCCGAGCCGTTCGGCTTGCCAAACCCGGGCGACGGCGGGCCGCCGCCTGTGCTGTAATTGCCGGTTTCGGTAGCAGCCCACGCCATGCGAACACGCGTCAAGATCTGTGGCCTGACCCGCGAGCAGGATGTTGCCGCCGCCGTCGCCGCGGGTGCCGACGCCATGGGCTTCGTGTTCCACCCGTCGAGCCCGCGCGCGGTAAGCATCGAGACCGCCGCCGCGCTCGCGGCGCGGGTGCCGGCCTTCGTCACCGTCGTCGGGTTGTTCGTGGACGCCGACCCGGACTTCATCGGCGAGGCCATCCGCCGCGTGCCGCTCGGACTCCTGCAATTCCACGGCCACGAGCAGCCCGAAGACTGCACGGGATTCGGCCGGCCCTGGATCAAGGCCATCGCCATGCGCGACGGCATCGACGTGCAGGCCGTGGCCGGGGGTTATCATGGCGCCGCGGCGCTGCTGCTGGACACTTACGACCCGGCGCTCGCCGGCGGCACGGGGCGGCGCTTCGATTGGGAGCAGGTGCCCGCGGCGCTGGCCCCGCGCATCATCCTGGCGGGCGGCCTGAGTGCCGAGAACGTGGCCGACGCCATCGTTCGGGTCAGACCGTACGCGGTGGACGTGAGCGGCGGTGTCGAGTCCGCCAAGGGCCTTAAGGATCACCGCAAGATCAACGACTTCATGCAGGGGGTACGCGATGGCGACCATCGCCGATGACATCCAGCAAAGCTCCGCGGCCCCGCCGCAGCCCGGCTACGCCTATCCGGACGCCGCCGGGCACTTCGGCCGCTATGGCGGGCGCTTCGTGCCCGAGACGCTGATGCATCCGCTCGCGGAGCTCACCGCCGCCTACGAGCGCTACCTCAAGGACCCGGCCTTCGTCGCCGAGCTGGACAACGACCTGCGCGACTACGTCGGGCGCCCGTCGCCGCTGTATCACGCCGAGCGCTGGAGCCGCGAGCTGGGCGGTGCGCAGATCTTCCTGAAGCGCGAAGACCTGAACCACACCGGCGCCCACAAGGTGAACAACACCGTGGGGCAGGCGCTGCTCGCCAAGCGCATGGGCAAGACCCGCATCATCGCCGAGACCGGCGCGGGCCAGCATGGCGTGGCCTCCGCCACGGTCGCCGCGCGCATGGGGCTCGAATGCGTGGTGTACATGGGCGAGGTGGACGTCGCCCGCCAGCAGGCCAACGTCTACCGCATGCGCCTGCTGGGCGCCACGGTGGTATCGGTGACGTCCGGATCGCGCACCCTGAAGGACGCGCTGAACGAGGCCATGCGCGACTGGGTCACGAACGTCGACAACACCTTCTATATCATCGGCACCGTCGCCGGGCCGCACCCGTACCCGGCCATGGTGCGCGACTTCCAGGCGGTCATCGGTCGCGAGACCCGCGCCCAGATGCTCGAGCGCAGCGGCCGGCTGCCGGACGTGGTGATGGCCTGTGTCGGCGGCGGCTCCAACGCCATGGGCCTGTTCTACCCTTTCATCGACGACGCCGACGTGCGCATGATCGGCGTCGAGGCCGGCGGCGACGGGCTTGCCACGGGCCGCCACGCCGCACCGCTGTGCGCTGGCAAGCCCGGTGTGCTGCACGGCAACCGGACCTATCTCATGGAAGATGACAACGGCCAGATCCAGGACACCCATTCCATCTCGGCCGGTCTCGACTATCCCGGCGTCGGCCCCGAGCACGCCTGGCTCAAGGACTCGGGCCGCGCCGAGTACGTCTCCGTCACCGACGACGAGGCGCTCGCCGCCTTCCATGCCCTGACCCGCATCGAGGGCATCATCCCGGCGCTGGAGACCAGCCACGCGCTGGCCTACGCCGCCAAGCTCGCGCCGACCATGCGCCGTGACCAGACCCTCGTCGTGAACCTCTCGGGGCGCGGCGACAAGGACATGGATACCGTCGCTCGACTGGATGGGATCAAGCTGTGAGCCGCATTACGACACGCTTCGAGCGGCTGCGCGCCGAGGGCCGCACCGCGCTCATTCCCTTCGTCACCGCCGGCGACCCGAGTCCGGACGTGACCGTGCCGCTGATGCACCGGATGGTGGCCGCCGGCGCCGACCTCATCGAGCTGGGCGTCCCGTTCTCGGACCCCATGGCCGACGGCCCGGTGATCCAGCGCGCCACCGAGCGCGCCCTGGCGGCCGGCGTCAGCCTGCGCGACGTGCTCGCCATGGTGCGCGCCTTCCGCGCCGAGGACGCCGAGACGCCCGTGGTGCTGATGGGCTATCTCAACCCCGTCGAGGTCATGGGCGCCGAGACCTTCGCTGTCGAGGCCGCCGCCGCGGGCGTGGACGGCGCCCTGGTGGTGGACGTGCCGCCGGAGGAGGCCGACGCCCTGGCCGGCGCGCTGCGCCCGCAGGGGCTCGACCTGGTCTACCTGCTCGCACCCACGTCGGACGACGAGCGCATCGGCCGCATCGGTGCCGTCGCCTCCGGCTTCGTCTACTACGTCGCGGTCAAGGGCGTCACCGGCGCCGGCAACCTGGACATCGACGCCGTCGCCGCCAAGCTCACCGAGATCCGCCGGCAGATCACGCTGCCGGTGGGCGTCGGCTTCGGCATCAAGGACGGCCCCAGTGCGGCGCGCGTGGCGGCGGTGGCGGATGCCGTTATCGTCGGCAGCGCCATCGTCGGGCGCATCGAGCACCTGGCCGAGACGCCGGCGCTGATCCCGGATGCCATCGGCGGCTTCCTCGCCGAGCTGCGTCAAGCCATCGACGCGGCGGACAAGTCATGAGCTCGCCGGGGGGCAATGCCGTGAGCTGGTTCGAAAAGCTGATTCCGAGCCGCATCCGCACCGAGGCCAACAACAAGCGGGCCGTGCCGGAGGGGCTCTGGGACAAGTGTCCGGGCTGCAACGCCGTGCTCTACCGCGCGGAGCTGGAGCGCAACCTGGACGTCTGCCCCAAGTGCAACCACCATAACCGCATCGGCGCCCGCCGGCGGCTCAAGCTGTTCCTGGACGACGACCAGGTGGAAGAGATCGGGGCGGAGCTGGAGTCCGACGACCCGCTCAAGTTCAAGGACCTCAAGAAGTATCGCGAGCGCCTGGCTCAGGCGCAGAAGCAGACCAACGAGCGCGAGGCGCTCGTGGTGCAGCGCGGCCAGCTCAAGGGCATGGGCGTCGTCGCCGGCGCCTTCGAGTTCACGTTCATGGGCGGCTCCATGGGCTCCGTCGTCGGCGAGCGCTTCGTGCGCGGCGTCGAGGTGGCGCTGCGGGACAACCTGCCGCTGGTCTGCTTCTCGGCGAGCGGTGGTGCGCGCATGCAGGAGTCTTTGTTCTCGCTCTTGCAGATGGCCAAGACCAGCGCCGCGCTCGGTTTGCTGCGGGAGAAGGGCCTGCCGTTCATCTCCGTCATGACCGACCCCACCATGGGCGGCGTCTCCGCGAGCCTGGCGATGTTGGGCGACGTCAACATCGCCGAGCCCGGCGCGCTCATCGGCTTCGCCGGCCCCCGCGTCATCGAGCAGACTGTCCGCGAGACCCTGCCGGACGGCTTCCAGCGCAGCGAGTTCCTGCTGGAGCACGGCGCCCTGGACCAGATCTGCGACCGGCGCGACCTGCGCGATCGCATCTCGGAGCTGGTGTCAATGCTGACGCGACGCCCGAAAAATGAGGGCCTAGGGCCTAGGGCCTAGGGCGGCATTTCACCTAACTTTGCTGTCGTTGTCGTTGTCGTTGTCGTTGTCGCGGTCGTGATCGGATACTCGACCACGACCACGACCACGAGCGGGGATTTCGACCTGGTTTCTCGGCTCCGGCCTCACCTGGGTTGGCGCACTGCAAAATTGCTTGAAACGGGCTACCAGGGTCTTCCCGACTGATGGTCGCGGCGCTCCTGCGCCGCGTACGGCGGCAGCGGCCGGGGCAGGGCGGCCAACCCCCGGCACGGCGGCCGCAAGCCTGGATTGGCACCCGCCGCCACCGGCGCTACCTTGCGCACCCGGGCCACGGACCGCGCTCTGCCGCGACGACCGAACCGCCCCCGACCCCTTCCCGAGCGCCTCGCAGCTGCGGCTATCGGCGAGCTGCTGCCGCCGACCCTGACGCTGCTCTCGTTCGCGCGCGGCGGAGGTGCTGGGCCGGAGTGTCGCCCTCCAGGGCGACACGGTCCATCCGTTCTTCGCGTGATTGTCGGGTTACGCTATCGCTAACCCGACGTACGATCTGCTCGTTTTCGGAGTTGCGAGCAATACTTTCACAGTCTCTACGCTCATCCGCCCCACAAGCGTCGCCCCGCACTTCGCACTTCGCACTTCGCACTCCGCACTTCTTCGAACCCCATGCGCTTCGACAACCTAACCGACTGGCTCGCCTGGCAGGAGACTCTGCACCCCAGCCGCATCGACCTGCGCCTGGAGCGCGTCGGCGGGGTCTGGGACGCCCTCGGGCTCGGGCCGCTCGGCTGTCCGGTGATCACGGTGGGCGGCACCAACGGCAAGGGCTCGGTGGTGGCGTACCTGGAGGCGATGTATCGGGCGGCCGGCTATCGCGCCGGCGCCTACACCTCGCCGCACCTGCTGCGCTACAACGAGCGTATCCGCATTGACGGTACCGAGGCGGATGACGCCGCCCTCTGCGACGCCTTCGCGCGCATCGATGCCGCCCGCGGTGACGCGATGCTGACCTATTTCGAGTTCGGCACGCTCGCCGCGCTGGCGCTGTTCGCGGACGCGGCACCGGACGTGGTGCTGCTGGAGGTCGGTCTCGGCGGGCGGCTGGACGCGGTGAACATCATCGACGCCGATGTCGCGGTGGTCACCAGCATCGGCAGGGACCACGTCGCCTGGCTCGGCGACACGCCGGCGCAGATCGCGTTCGAGAAGGCCGGCATCTTCCGCCCCGGCAGGCCGGCGGTGATCGGCCAGGCGGATGCGCCGCCGCGGCTGCGCGAGCGCGCACTGGAGATCGGCGCGACGCCGCTGCAACTGGGCCGGGAGTTCCGCTGGCGCGGCGATGTCGGCCAATGGCATTGGCAAGGGGATGATGGCCAGCGCCGCAACGCGCTGCCGCCGCCCGCGCTGCGTGGGCGCTTCCAGTACGACAATGCAGCAGCGGCCATCTGCACCCTGGAGTGCCTGCGCGCGCGCTTGCCGGTGGAGACGGCCGCCCTGCGCCTCGGCCTGCACCGGGTATGGTTGCCGGGCCGGTTTTCGGTGCTGCCCCGGGTCTTGCCTGGTGGGGCCACCTGGGTGTTGGACGTGGCGCACAACCCGGAAGCCGCCCGGGTGCTGGCGCAGAATCTGGCGGCGCTCGGCTGCCGCGGCGTGCATCATGCGATTGTCGGTGTTTCCGCCGATAAGGACGCCGCGGCAGTCGTCGCCGAGCTCTCCGGCTGGGTGGACACCTGGCATGCCGTGCCGGCCCCCGGTCCGCGCGGCATGGCTGCCGGCGCTCTGGTGGCGGCGATCGCCGAGAGTGCCCCGGGTGCGCCTGTTCGGCAATACGACGGGCTGGACGCGGCTGTCGACACGCTGCTCGCGAGCGCCGGCACGGACGCCTGCGTGCTGGTGTTCGGCTCCTTCACCACGGTGGAGGCGGCCCTGCGCAACCCCGCCATCGCTCCTGTATAATCACCGGCCTTCATCCGGGCGAGCGCCCGCGTGCGGGCGACATCTCTCCGGCAAATCTCCGCAGAAACTTTTGCAGAAACTGGGGCAAGCTGAATGGACGAAGGTGCGAAAAGACGCTTGGTGGGTGCCGCGGTCATTGTGGCGCTGATCGTCATCTTCGTGCCCATGATGTTTGACAAGTCGGATCGTGAGAGACCCGGCGAGCCCATCGTAATCCCAGACGAGCCGGCAGCGGAGTCCGCGGCGCCGGGCGCCGCGGGAGACTCCGAGAAGGGCCTTACCGCCGGGGACCTGATCCCGCCCCTGCCGACCCCAGAGCCGCCCCCCGGTGCGGTGGTCGAGCCGCCGCGGACGGCGGCACCGGCATCGCCATCCGCCCGCGCTCAGACCCAATCTGCGGCACCGACCGCGTCCGGATCGCAACCGGACCTCGTGCCGGCAGGACCGAAGCCGGTGCCCGCCGGCACCATGTCCTGGGTGGTGCAGGTGGCGAGCCTGGGCTCGCCCGATGCGGCCAGGAAGCTGCAAAACAGGCTGCGTACCAAGGGCTACACCGCCTTCGTGGAGCAGGCCGTGGTCAATGGCAAGCAATACTACCGGGTGCGCGTGGGGCCGGAGGTTGAGCGGGCGCGCGCCGACAGCCTCGCCGCTCGGTTGCAGAGCGAGGTAAGCAACAAGCCGCTGGTGCAGCGGTATCCGTGATCGCCCAACATCGCCGCGCCGCCTGGGGGGCGGGCATCCCGGCGCCCATGGGCGTGGCCGTGAACTGAGCTGAGGCATTTCGCAAGATCATGATCTGGGTCGACTTCATCATCATCGGCATTATCGTGTTGTCGGCCATTATCGGTCTCGCGCGCGGTCTGGTCCGCGAGGTGCTGGCACTCGGTGTGTGGATCGCGGCATTGCTTGCCGCCTGGTTCTTCTATCGGCCGCTGGCCGATCAACTCACGCCCTGGCTTTCCACGCCATCGCTGCGCATGGGCGCCGCGGTGGTAATGATAGTGGTGGGGGTCTTGATCGTCGGCGCCATCATCGGTTGGGTGCTGTCGGTGCTCGTGGACAAGACCGGCCTCACCGGCACGGACCGCCTGCTCGGCATGGTCTTTGGTGCCGGCCGCGGCGCGGTGGTGGTGGCGCTGCTGGTGTTCCTGGCGTCCCTGACCCCGGTGGTGCAGGATGCGTGGTGGTCGGAGTCGACGCTGCTGCCGAAGTTTCAGCTGCTTGCGGACGCGATGCTCGACCTGATCCCCCCTGAGGTTACGCAGAAGATCAAGTCGATTTAGGGCCGCGCCGGCTGATCGGCGTCCCCGCTGCTCCAGCCGCCGGCGCGTCGCCGGCGCCGTTGGCCCGGTCCGGGCGCTTTTGGGCTAGGCTATGCGTTTTACACCGCGCCGCGCCGCCCTTCGGCCGTGCGTCCGGTCCTGCCCCGACGGCGCCCGCACGGGCAGCGGGCCAGGGGCGTATCTGAGGTGAATCATGTGCGGCATCGTCGGCATCGTCGCCAAGCAGCCGGTCAACCAGCTCCTGTATGACGCCCTGCTGGTGCTTCAGCACCGCGGGCAGGACGCCGCTGGCATCGTCACCAGCGACGGCGACAAGCTGCACATGCGCAAGGACGCGGGCCTGACCCGCGATGTCTTCAGCACCCGCCACATGCTGCAGTTGCACGGCACCATGGGCGTTGGACACGTGCGTTATCCCACCGCGGGCGTGTCCAGCTCCGCCGAGGCGCAGCCGTTCTACGTCAACTCTCCTTACGGCATCGTTCTGGCGCACAACGGTAACCTCACCAACGCCGACGAGCTGAAGCAGGAGGTCTTCGTGCAGGACCTCCGGCACATCAACACCGAGTCCGACTCGGAGATTCTGCTCAACGTCTTCGCCCACGAGCTGCAGGCCCAGGACCGGCTGCGCATCGACGAGGAGGATATCTTCCGCGCCGTCGAGGGCGTGCACCGGCGCTGCAGCGGCGGCTATGCGGCGGTGGCGATGATCCCGGGCTTCGGCCTGTTCGGCTTCCGTGACCCCTATGGCATCCGGCCGGTGGTCTACGGCAAGCGCGAGACGGACCGCGGCACCGAGTACATGATCGCCTCCGAGAGCGTCGCGCTGGACACCAACGGCTTCGATCTGATCTCGGACATCGCCCCCGGGGAATGCGTGCTCATCGACGTGCACGGCAACCTGTACCGGCGCCAGTGCGCGCAGCAGCCGGTGCTGTCGCCGTGTATTTTCGAGTTCGTCTATTTCGCGCGGCCGGATTCGATCATCGACAACATCTCGGTGCACAAGGCGCGCTCGCGTATGGGCAAGAAGCTCGCCGCCAAGATCAAGCGCGTCTGGCCGGACCACGACATCGACGTGGTCATCCCGGTGCCGGACACCAGCCGTACCGCGGCGCTGCAACTAGCCAATCAGCTCGGTATCCCCTACGCCGAGGGCTTCATCAAGAACCGCTACATCGGCCGCACCTTCATCATGCCCGGGCAACAAGTGCGCAAGAAGTCGGTACGCCAGAAGCTGAACGCCATCGACCTCGAGTTCCGCAAGAAGAACGTGCTGCTGGTCGATGACAGCATCGTGCGCGGCACCACGTCGCAGCAGATCATCCAGATGGCCCGGGATGCCGGCGCGAGGCGGGTGTACTTCGCCTCCGCGGCGCCGCCGGTGCGCTATCCGAACGTCTATGGCATCGACATGCCGGTGGCGAGCGAGCTCATCGCGCACGACCGCACCGAGGCGCAGATCGAGGCGGAGCTCGGCTGCGACCGCCTCGTCTTCCAGGACCTCGCGGAGTTGATCGAGGCGGTGCAGAAGAAGGGCAAGAGCCATGTGGACCGCTTCGACACCTCGGTGTTCGACGGCGTCTATGTCACCAACGATGTGACCGGGGACTATCTCGCCACCCTGGAGCGTATGCGCAACGATGGTGCCAAGCAGCAGTCGCGCCGGGACGAGACCGTGCTGGATCTGCACAATTCGGCCTAGTACGCCGGTCACCGGCCGTCCATGGCCGGGCATCGGCACGGAACCGGAGCCATAGCGAACACCGTGCAAGACGACGACGCGCCCGAACTCGGGTGGGGCCTGGCGACCCGCGCGCTGCGCACGGGTCACCGGCGTACCGCCGAGGGTGAGCACTGCGAGCCCATCTTCACCACCTCCAGTTTCGTATTCGCGAGTGCCGCCGAGGCCGCCGCGCGCTTCGCGGGCGAGGCGCCCGGCAACATCTACTCGCGCTTCACCAACCCCACGGTGCGCGCCTTCGAGGAGCGCCTGGCGGCGCTGGAGGGCGGTGCCGCCTGTGTTGCGACGGCGTCGGGCATGGCGGCGATCCTGGCCACCTGCATGGGGTTGCTCCGGGCCGGCGATCACATCGTTTCGTCGCGGAGCCTGTTCGGCAGCACCACCATGCTGTTCGACAAGTATCTGGCGCGGTTCGGCGTCGAGACCAGCTACGTGGACCTCACGGACCTCGACGCCTGGGCCGCGGCCATTCGACCCCAGACGCGGCTCCTGTTCCTGGAGACACCCTCGAACCCGCTGACCGAGATGGCCGCCATCGCGCCGCTCGCCGACCTGGCCCATGCCCGCGGCTGTCTGCTGGCGGTGGACAACTGCTTCTGCACGCCGGTGCTGCAGCGCCCGCTGGACCTCGGCGCGGACCTGGTGATCCATTCCGCAACCAAGTACCTGGACGGGCAGGGACGCTGTGTCGGTGGCGCCGTGGTGGGCGATGCCAAGCGGGTGGGCGAGGATGTCTTTGGCGTCGTGCGCACCGCGGGTCCGTCCATGAGCCCGTTCAACGCCTGGGTGTTCCTGAAGGGGCTGGAGACGCTGGAGCTGCGCATGCTCGCCCACTCGCGGGCAGCGCTGGCGCTGGCCCGCTGGCTGGAAGCCCATCCGGCGGTGGAGCGCGTGCACTATCCCGGGCTGGCCGCGCACCCGCAGCATCACCTGGTGGGCGAGGGCGCCCAGCAGCGCGCCGGTGGCGGTATAGTGGCCTTCGCCGTCGCCGGCGGGCAGGAAGCCGCCTGGCGGGTCATCGATGCGACCCGGCTGTGCTCCATCACCGCGAATCTCGGCGACACCAAGACCACCATCACCCATCCCGCCAGCACCACTCACGGGCGGCTCAGTCCCGACGCGCGGGCGGCCGCCGGTATCGGCGACGGCCTGATCCGCGTCGCGGTCGGCCTGGAGTGTGTCGAGGACATCCAGACGGACCTGGCGCGGGGGCTGGCGCGTTAGCGGCGCCGTGCTTACGGTGCCGCCGTAGGCGCGCCGCCCGTGGGAGCGCCGTCTCCGGCGCGACTGTGGACATGCCGTCGCGGCGAAGACGCTGCTCCCACGGGCGCTCTTGCCTGCGCTCAGTCTGCCCGCGCCCACTCCGGCTCTGGCAGCCCGTCTGCGAGCACGCCTTCCTCGCCTTCCGACCTGGCAATAATCACGGCACCGCAGGAATCGCTGGTGACGTTGACGGCCGTGCGCATCATGTCCAGCAGCCGGTCTACGGCCAGGATCAGCCCGATGCCTTCCAGCGGCAGTCCCACCGCTGTCAGGATGATGGAGATGGCCACGAGGCTCGCCGCCGGGATACCGGCGACGCCAATGGATGTCAGCAACGCCAGCAGCACCACGGTGAACTGGGTGGTGAGCGACATCTCGATGCCGTAGGCCTGGGCGATGAACATGACGGCCACGCACTCGTACAAGGCCGTGCCGTCCATGTTCACGGTGGCGCCCAGGGGCAGCACGAAACTGGTGATCTTGTTGGAGACGCCGGCGTTTTTCTCGACGCAGTCCATGGTCACCGGCAGCGTGGCGGACGACGAGGCGGTGGAGAACGCCGTCAGCAGCGCAGGGCTCACGGCGCGGTAATGGCGGATGGGCTTCACCCGGGCCAGAAACTTCAACAACAGCGGCAGGGTGATGAAGAAGTGGATCGCCAGTGCCGCTACCACGGTGAAGAAGAAGGCCGCCAGCGGCGCAAAGGCCGCGAGCCCGGTCTCGGAGACGGTCTTGGCCACCAGTGCGAAGACGCCGATGGGCGCGAAGCGCATGACGAGGTCGGTAATGCGCATCATGATCTCGAGCATGCCGTTCCAGAAGTTGTACTGGGCCTCGGCGTATTGATTGGGGATACGGGTCAGGAAGAAGCCATAGAGCAGGCTGAAGAAGATGAGACCCAGCATCTGTCCCGAGCTGGCAGCGGCCACGACGTTGGTGGGGATCATGCGCAGAAAGATGGCCACGATGTCGCCGGCACCTTTGCCGGCGATGTCCTGCTCGAAGCTCGCCGCATTGCGGTGCAGCCCGAAGACCTCCTCCGGTGAGCCGTTCACCACCCCCGGCTGGATCACGTTGACCACCAGCAGCCCGACGAGAATCGCGAGCGTGCTGGTCAGGGCGTAGTAGCCGATGGTCTTGGCGCCGAGGCGGCCCAGATTGTCGGACTCACCGACGCCGGCCACGCCAACGATGATGGATGACACGATCAGCGGGACGATCAGCATCTTCAGGGCATTCAGGAAGAGCTGGCCGATGAAGCCGAGCGCGGCGTCGATGTTCAGCCCCAGCACGCTGCCGTCGGCACCCACGATGAGGCCGACGACGACGGCCAGCGCGAGGGCAATCAGGATCTGCCAGTGCAGCTTCAGGTTCAGCAGGCGCATGGAGAGCTCCCGGTCTTTGGCGCGCATTGCGCGCGATGCATTTTGGATCTGGTACGAGCGGGGCAGGTTACCCGAAGGGCCCGGGCGGCGGAATGGCGCCGCGACCTTGGAACGGCGCGGATGATTTGCTCGCGCCGGTCAGGATCGGCGTGCCGGTCGAGCGTCAGGCTTCCGAGCACCTGTGTTTTCAGTCCCTTAGGCCGCAGAGTATGGTGGGGCATCGCGCCGCGGATGGGAACGGCTCATTCGTCGGCGCTTCCAGGGCCTCTCTGCCTCGCCGCGGCGGTCAGCGCCACGCTTTCCCCGGAAAGTCAAATGATGCTAAGCTTCCGAGCTTATCGTCGGACATCGACATCCTCGGTGGCTGCCCCGGCGTCGTCTCCGGTTGCGCGTTGCGGTAGGCAGTCATCGGCGTCGAGTCATTGCCATGCAATTTCGCGTCTTCTACCTGATCAATCGCTCCGGCGAATGCGTGTCGTCCACCAGCGCCGTTGCCATGAGCGCAAAGGCCATTTGCGAGCAGATGCTCGACCGCCTGCAATCAGAGGACGATTATCTCGGCATCCTCGATGCAGAGGACACGACGCTTCAAGTGCTGCCGGAACCCCAGCACAACCGCTATTACGTCGAGGTCCCCATCGACGCTGCCAAGGCCTCCTACGGCCGCTACGTGAGCCGTGCAGAGTTGGAAGCTCTGGTGCGCTCGCTGCCGGCCACGTTCGACGAGCACAGCATCCCGGGCCTCACCTACCGGCCCTGGTGAGTACTGTGTAAGAGCACTGGGTGAGCACTGCCGGCATTCGCTTACCGGCAGGGCACTTCCCGCCGGCCGTTTCCTGTCGGGCGTCGTCCGCGTCCCAGGTCGCCCCGTTTCGCCCCTGTGTCGTCCTGTGTCGTCCCGTGTCGTCCCGTGTCGTCCCGTGTCCCCCTGGGATCTGCTCGTGCCCGGTCTCACCTAACCTACTGCGACTCGGTGTCCCTCGCGGTGCCCGCGGCGTTGCTCGAGCCGTCGGCGCATCCGCTGGCGCTCCCCGGGGCCCACGACGATAAAATGGCGGCGAGCATCACTTCACAAACCTGGAGACGCACCCCGATGACCATGCAGCTCGGCCCCTGGCACGAGAGTTACCACCCGCCCGCCGGCCCTGTTGTACTCGTCATCATGGACGGCATCGGTCTCGCCCCGCCGAACGACGGTAACGCCGTCTCCAGCGCGGACATCCCGACGCTGCGGCGGCTGTGGCGTGAGCACGCGTCGCTGCAGCTCGCCGCGCACGGCACCGCAGTGGGTCTGCCCACCGACAAGGACATGGGCAACTCCGAGGTGGGGCACACCATCATGGGCGCCGGGCGGGTGCTGCCGCAGGGCGCCTCGCTGGTGCAGCGTGCCATCGCGGACGGCTCGCTGTTCACGGGCGAGACCTGGCAACAGCTGGTGGCGCGCTGTACCGGCGCGGATGCCGGCACGCTGCACCTGATCGGGCTCCTGTCGGACGGCAATGTGCACTCGCACATCGACCACCTGTTCGCGCTGCTGCGCGAGGCGGACGCCACCGGCATCGCCCGGGTGCGGGTCCACCCGCTGTTGGACGGCCGTGACGTGGAGCCGCACTCGGCGCTGCGCTACCTGGACAAGCTGAATACCCTGCTGGCGGAGATCTCCACCAAGTCCGACCGGGACTACCGCATCGCCTCCGGCGGGGGGCGCATGCGCACCACCATGGACCGCTACTGGGAGCGTCCGGACGTGGTGCAGGCCGGCTGGAAGGCGCACGTGCTCGGTGAGGCGCGGCACGTCGGCAGCGCGCGCGAGGCGGTGGAGGCGTCCTACGCGGATGGGGTGTCGTCGGATCAAGACATCCCGGCCTTCGTCGTTGTCGATGGCGACGACGAGCCCGTCGGCACCATCGAGGACGGCGATGCCGTCTTGCTGTTCAACTTCCGGGGTGACCGCGCCATTGAGCTGTCGTCGGCGTTCGAGTACGACGACTTCGACTTCTTCGAGCGCGGTCGCCGGCCGGACGTGCTCTTCGTCGGCATGCTCCAGTACGACGGCGACATGAAGCTGCCCAAGCACTGCCTGCTGGTGCCGCCAGCCATCGAGAACACGGTCATCGAGCTGCTGAGCGCCGCCGGCGTGCCGACCTTCCACGTCGCCGAGAGCTCCAAGTTCGGGCACGTCACGTACTATCTATTCGGCATGCGCACCAAGCCCTTCTCGCATGCGACGGTGAAAGAGGTCAGCTCAGGCGGCCTCGATCCCGCCGAGCACCCTGAGATGCAGGCCGCCGCGGTGGCGGACGCGGTTGTCGATGCGATCCGCTCCGGCGACCACCGGTTGATCGTCGTGAACTTTGCCAACGGCGATATGGTGGGGCACACGGGCAACCTGGAGGCCGCCGTGAAGGCCGTCGAGGCCGTCGACGCCGCCGTGACGCGCATCGACCAGGCTGTCGACGCCTGCGACGGCGTGCTCGTAATCACGGCCGACCACGGCAATGCGGAAGAGATGCTGCAATGGAGCTCCAAGACCTCGGCGTTCAAGCGCGACGCCGAGGGCCGGCTCATCGCCAAGACCAGCCACACCCTGAACCTGGTGCCCTTCGTCATCAGCGACGGGCGGCACCCGCGGGGCTACGCGGTGCGGCGGGATCTGGCCCGGCCCGGGCTGGGCAACATCGCCGCCACCGTCCTGAACTTGCTGGGCTATGCGGCGCCGGAAGGCTATGAGCCGTCGTTGATCCGGCCGGGGGCGGAGGCCGACGCCGCGGCTGGTGGCAATTAAACCTGAAAAGAGCAGTCGATCGCTTGCAATCTGCAGGCAAGTATTCGGTGTAGGTCGGGTTAGCGCAGCGTAACCCGACGATGAGCGTCCGTGAGCCGTGGAGTGTTGGGTTACGCTATCGCTAAACCGACTTACGATGCGCTCGATTTCGGCGGCCCGAGCCTCTTTACGCCAGTTTGCGCTAGAACGCCGGAAAACATGGTCCGTCCCGAATGGCGCTAACTTAAACGACTTGCCTTTGTGGATCAGAGGCTTACGACGTCTTCCCCGATATCGAAGCGCCCTTGCGAAGGGCGCTCCGGCTTGATTCCGCGCCCGCCGGGTCCAGGAGTCTTCGGACGCCGTGACGCCGGAGGATGCTAACTCGCCGATTTACCTGAGACCGCCCTTACGTTAGCGCCATGCTGGTCTGTCCCCGTTTCTTCCCGCCGCTTCTTCCCAGCCCAAACGATCTCCTAGCGACGCCGCAGATTGGCCGAGTCGTCTTTGCAACCAGGAGGCATGGAGCAAGCAATGTTATACACAAGAGACTACATATTTATTCACTTCCCTAAGGCCGCAGGCAAGACCTTAACCAGGTATTTTCTAGGTTGCTGGAAAGGCGAGCGCACCAAAGGTTATGTTTCAAAAGGGCAGTTAACAGAAGTGGCGGATCTAATGGACGTGGATGTTGATTTGGAGCTGGGAAATGCACACATGGACTTGCGAGAAAGTCTAGAAACCTTCTCTGCCTCCGAATTCGGAACGGCCGAGCCAAGGGCGATATTCATATGCAGCAGGAACCCCTACGATCTGGCTGTCTCCACGTACTTTTTTCAGAGAGCGACCTATGAGGATAACAAAGGTCGCAAGAATTTCGAATTGGCGAGCAGACTATCGCTGAAAGAATACTGGAGGTCTCTGCCACCGATATCACCTCAGAATTATTTTTCCATTACGGGGTCAACTCCGGATAATCTGGAGGTAATTCGCTTCGAGCGCCTGGAGGACGACTTGCGAAGTGTTTGCCGGCGGTATGGTTTTCAGTGCCCCGAACTGGAGCATCTGAACGCAACTCAACACGATCATTATACGAAGTATTATGACGCAGAACTTGAGAAAATGATCTTCGAACGATATCGATTCTTCTTTGACAATGGGTTCTACGAACGCGAGACATTTGCCAGAGGAGACGACAACTAGCCTGACACAGGGGG
>NZ_JAJDNQ010000060.1 GCF_022340605.1 Thiohalocapsa sp. | reverse complement strand
GGTCCCCCACCAACCCGCAGGCAACCGCACCGCCGCCATCGCGCCACAAACAGCAGTGGCGCTCCCACAGCGGCAGCGCGCTTGTGGGCGCAGTCCTTGTGGGAGCGGCACTCTCGGTGCCGCGACGGGCGGCCAGGCAGCATGCGAAGGCCCGAATCCTCTACCAAGCCGCAGATAACCGCACCGCAGCCATCGCTCCACAAACAGCAGTGGTGCTCCCACGGTCGCGGCGCGCTCGGAACGATTGCTGTGGGATCGGCATCCGCCACACCCCTCACAACACCTTCGTCACCAGCTTGACGCTCGGATCGTTGCGGTCGGTCTCGATGCGGAAGCCGAGCGATTTCACCAACGCCAGCATGCGCGTGTTGGCGGTGAGCACCTCGCCTTCCATGATGCGCAGTCCACGCTCGCGGGCGTTCTGCATCAGCGAGCGCATGAGCCGCGCGCCGATGCCGCGGCTGCGCACGTTGTCCGCCACCACGATGGCGAACTCGCAGCTGTCGCCCCCGGGGCGGGTCATGTAGCGGGCCACGCCCACCTCCACCTCACGGCCGTCCTCCACCGTCACGCCGATCAGCGCCATCTCGCGGTCGTAGTCGATCTGCGTGAAGCGCACCAGCATCTCGGGCGAGAGCTCTTTGATGGCCTGCATGAAGCGAAAGTACTTGGTCTGCTCCGACAGGCCGCGGACGAATGCCTGCTCCATCTCGGCGTCCTCGGGCCGGATGGGCCGGATGGTGAGGTCGGTGCCATCGGGCAGCGGCACCCGCTCGATCAGGTGCTGCGGGTAGGGATGGATGGACATGTGTCCATACAGCGACTGCTGCGGCGGGCGATAGTCCACGTGGATGCGGGCGTCCACGGCGATGACTTCCAGGTCGTTGCCGATGAGCGGGTTCACCTCCATGGCGATGATCTCCGGCAGCTCGCAGACCATCTCCGAGACGCGTTGCAGGATGCGCGCCAGCGCCTGGCGGTTCATGGGCGGCTTGTTGCTGTAGGCGCCCATGAGCCGTGCCACCCGGGTGTGGGCGATCATGGTCTGGATGATGAAGGCGTTGAGCGGCGGCAAGCCCAGCGCGCGGTCCTGCATCAGCTCCATGTCCGTGCCGCCGGCACCGAAGCTGATGACCGGGCCGAACACCGGGTCCCGCGCCACGCCCACCATGAGCTCCCGCGCCGCCCGCGTCGGCACCATGTGCTCCACCGTGACACCTTCGATGCGCGCTTCGGGCCGGAGCGTGGCGGCGCGCTCGGTGAGCTCGCTATAGGCGCGGCGGATGGTCAGCGCATCGCTCAGGTTGAGCCGCACGCCGTCCACGTCGGACTTGTGCGTCAGGTCCGGCGAGTTGATCTTCATCACCACCGGGAAGCCGAGCGCCTCGGCGGCCATCAGCGCCTCGTTAGGGCTGCGCGCGAGCACCGCCTGGGTGGTCGGGATGCGAAACGCCGACAGCACCGCCTTGGCCTCGATGGTGCCGAGCGTCTTGCGCCCCTCCGCCATGACACCCTCGATGATGAGCCGGGCGCCCTCCACGTCCGGCGCGCTCTGCTTGGACAACGGCCCCGGCGACTGCACCAAGAGCTTCTGGTTGCGGCCGTGCTCGGCGAGGTAGGACATGGCATCCACGGCCACCTCTGGCGACTCGAAGTGCGGCACACCGCCCTCGGAGAACAGCCGGTGCGCCTCGGCGACGCTCGCCTGCCCCATCCAGCAGGTGAGCACCGGCTTGCGCGTCTGCTTGGCCGCGGCGATCACTTCTTCCGCGGTGGCCGTCGGGTCACCGCAGTCCGCCAGCGGCGCCAGCAGCACCAGCACGCCGTCGACGTTCTCGTCCGCGATGCAGGCGTCCAGTGCGGCGCGATAACGAGCCTCGGTCGCATCGCCGATGACGTCCACGGGGTTGTTGTGCGACCAGTGCTTCGGCAGCGCCTGCTCCAGCGCGGCGCGGGTGGCATCGCCGAACTGGGCCAGGGTCAGCCCCTGCTCCACGGCGCGGTCCGCGGCCAGCACGCCGGGTCCACCGCCGTTGGTGATGATGGCGATGCGGTTGCCGGGGAGCCTGCGCCCGGCACCGAACACCTGCGCCGCGGCGAACAATTGCCAGAGCCGCTCCACTTGCACCGCGCCGCTGCGCTCCATGGCGGCGGCGAACACCTCCGCCGACCCCACCCAGGCGCCGGTGTGGGACAAGGCCGCCCGCGAGCCCGCCGGATGCCGGCCGCTCTTCACCACCACCACCGGCTTCAGGCGTGCCGCGGCGCGCAGCCCGCTCATGAAGCGGCGCGCGTCGCGAATGCCCTCGACATACAAGAGGATGCTCAGGGTCTTCGGGTCCAGCGCCAGGTAGTCCAGCACGTCGCCGAAGTCCACGTCGGCCGCTGCACCCAGCGATACCACCGCGGAGTAGCCGAGCCGTCGGGCCTGCGCCCAGTCCAGCATGGCGCTGCACACGGCGCCGGACTGGGACACCAGTGCCACGCGCCCGGGCAGCGCGAGCTCCGGGCCGAACGCGGCGTTGAGGCCGGTGGACGGGCGCATGACCCCAAGGCAGTTCGGCCCCAGCACGCGGATGCGGTTGCGCCGCGCCGCCTCCACCATGCGCTCTTGCAGCACGGCGCCACGCTCGTCCTTCTCGGCGAAGCCCGCCGAGTGCACCACCGCGGCGCGTACGCCGAAGTTGCCGCACTGATCCAGGATGCCCGGCACAGTGTCCGCCGGCGTAGCGATGAGCGCCAGGTCCACGTGCTTCTCCAGCGCGGCCAGGCTCGGCCAGCAGGGATGGCCCTGCACCTCCTCGTACTTGGGGTTGATGGCATAGCAAGCCCCTTTGAACCCGCCAGCCAGCAGGTTGCGGAACACCGTCGTGCCCAAGGCATCCTCCTGCTCGCTGGCGCCGAACACGGCCACCGCCTCTGGCACGAACAACTGGTCGACATCGGACAGCCGCATGAAGACTCGCCCCTCCCGCGGGCGCATACAAAGCATTAAGCTTGTGACAATTAGATTGCAGCGGCCAGCGGCACGATTGCCCCAAAGCGGATCACACCCCGGGACATCCGCACCGGGGCGTCGCGGCGGGTATCGAGCCAGAGGGCAACGGTCGGCAGGACGCCGCAGCAACCCGGAAGCCGCCCGCACACCCACCACGAGCAACCTGGGGGTCGCCACCATGAATCTCGCCTACATCTCGCACGAAGACTGCCGGCTGCACCAGATGGGCGCCCACCACGTGGAGGTACCCGAGCGCCTGCACGCCATCAGCGACCGCATGATCGCCGCCGGGCTGGAGATGCTGGTAACGCATTATGACGCGCCGAAGGCCACACGCGAACAGCTCTTGCGCGTGCACGACGCCGGTTATGTGGACATGCTGTTCGAGGCCGCGCCGGCCGCCCACGACGTGCTGGTGTGGATCGACGGCGACACGGCCATGAACCACGGCACCCTGAGCGCCGCGCTGCGCGCCGCGGGAGCCGCCGGCTATGCCGTGGACCTGGTCATGGGCGAGCGCCACCACGCCGCCTTCTGCGCGGTGCGGCCGCCGGGCCATCACGCCGAGCGCAAGGCCGCCATGGGCTTCTGCTTCTTCAACAACGTCGCGGTGGGCGCCGCCCATGCCATGGCCGAGCACGGCATCGAGCGTATCGCCATTGTCGACTTCGACGTCCACCACGGCAACGGCACCGAGGACATCTTCGCCGGCGACGAGCGGGTGCTGTTCTGTTCCAGCTTCCAGCACCCCTTCTACCCGGGCACCGGCGCCGACAGCAAGGCGCCCAACGTCATCAACATTCCGCTGCCGTCGCGCACCGACGGCACCGCCTTCCGCAACGCGGTGGAAGCGCGCTGGCTGCCGCGGCTGGACGCGTTTGCGCCGCAACTGGTGATGATCTCCGCCGGCTTCGACGGCCACGCCGAGGACGACATGGCGCACTTCAACCTGCGCGAGCCGGACTACGCCTGGATCACCCGGCAACTGCACGACCTGGCCGAGCGCCATGCCGGCGGGCGCATCGTCTCGTGTCTGGAGGGCGGCTACAGCCTCTCCGCCCTCGGCCGCAGCGTCGCGGTGCACGTGGATGAGCTCATTGGGCACGGCTGAGAGGAAATAAAGAAATCCAGTCGCGGATTCTCTTGACGCGGCCATCGTAGGTCGGGCCGACGCCAGGAGGCCCGACGCTCGGGCAACTGCATCGGGCGCCATGTTCACCTTCGCTCCTCAGCCCGATCGACGTGTGACCAGCCGTAGGTCGGGCCGACGCAGGAGGCCCGACGCTCGGGCAACGACAATCAGCCCGGATCGCCAAAGCCGGCCCCATCCTTGCTTGCAATCGCGGGTCAGACACCACGACGAGGATTTGCTCCATGGCCCGCTTCCAACCCTGCCACGGCAAGAACGAGTGCCGCGACGACGGCGAGCGCTGCGTCACCTGCGGCCGCCAGCTCACCGAAATCGCGCGGCTGCGGGAGTCCATCGATGCGCTGGCCGCCCTGGCGCTCGACTGCGACTACGAGAACGTCGAAGAGTACGCCGGCTACGTCGCCCGCAAGCTGTTCAAGACCATCAACCACCGCCGGGAGCAGGCGGGGTGACGGCAGGCTCCGGACGGCAAGCCATTGCGGCAGGACCGCAGGCCGATCCGAACCTCAATCCGACAAGCGCTTCTCCAGGAACAGGTATTGCACCGCGCGGACGCCGCCTTCGCAGGCGCCCTCGCCGGAGCCGAAGCCGAGGCGCCGGTAAAGCCCCAGCGCCACCGCGTTGTCTTCCCGCACCTCCAGCGTCACCTTGCAGTGCCCGCGCGCGCGGGCCAAGGTCTCCACCTCGATCAGCAACCGCCGACCGACGCCCCGGCCGCGCCACGCGGGGAGGACGGCGAGGTCGTGTAGGTTCGTCAATGGCCGCGCGCGGAAGGTGGAGAATCCCGTGAAGCACACCGCGGCGCCCACCGGCTGCCCGCCCGCGAAGGCAAGCACCTGGAAGGCCCCGGGCATGGCGCGCAGCGCCGGAATCAAACGCCCGCGCGCCTCGGGTGCCAACCGGCGTCCGACACCCATCGGGTCTGCCGCATAGGCATCGAGTACCGCGAGCAGGGCCGCGGCGTGCTCAGGCCGGTGCAGGTCGGCTTTAACGAGGTCGACTGGCGCGTTGGGCATGATGTTCTCGGGCTGCGCACAGCGATGCCGGTAATTCCAGGAACGCTGATGAGGCAAGTTCAGCCGAATGCTGACTCCATCGGGCCGCCGGGCGCTCGGTTGAGCCGCCCTCTGGGTTGCACGATAATCCACTCGCCCCTTTGATCGGGATAATCCCCATGTCGATATCGATTTGCTTGCGCACTGCCGGTGTGGCCCTGCTGTTCGCCCTGCCGCTCGGCGCCCGAGCTGCGCAACTGCTGCTCTACGACGACACCCGGGGCAACATGCCCCAGGATCAGGGCGCCATGGCCTACTTCTACGACTTTTTCAGCGGCTCCGACCCGGGCCCACAGGCGGTCGCAGGCGGTGTGCAGCTCGACACCACGGGCGACCGCGGCGATTCGGCGGGCTTCTTCAGCCACATTCCTGGCTTCTGGGTGCCGGTCTCGTCGAGCTTCCCGGAACTCGACCCGGCAGACGGCTTCACCCTGTCCTTCGAACTCGATCTCCACGCCGAGGACCACGGCACCAACATCAATCGCGCGGGTTTCAGCGCGCTCATCGTTGGCGAGGACCTGTTCGGCATCGAGCTCGGCTTCTGGACCAGCGAAATCTGGTCTCAGACCCTGGTGGGCGACCAGTTTCGCAGAGGCGACGGCATCGCCTATGACACCACGATCGGCACGATTCTCTACGATCTGACAATCTCGGGCGGCGATTTCTTTCTCTTCGCCGACGGCGTTGAAATATTCACCGGGGCGACACGCGACTACTCGGCCGGCAGCGCCTTTCCGGACCCCTACGAAGTGCCGAGCAACCTCTTCCTCGGCGACGACACCGGCAGCGCCGGCGCGGACTTCACCCTAGGGCGCATCACCCTGACCACCGGTCCCTTCGCGGCGGCGCCCGCCCCCTTGCCGGTTTGGCTGGTTCTCCCCGGCCTGGGTTGGATCATCCAGCGCCGGCCCCGACTCTAGGAGGCTCACGCGCACCTCGCGCCATCTGGTGCGAGGCGGGCAAGCCGCGGGCCGCGACGAGGCGCCCGGCACGACCTGACGCAGCCGGCACACGAGGCCCGCCATGTCCACGCCGAGAACGGCCATCGTCTGGTTCCGCCGCGACCTCCGGCTCGCTGACAACCCCGCGCTCGCAACAGCCCTCGAGCGCTGCGCGCAGGTCATTCCCGTCTACATCCACGCCCCGGGTGAAGAGGCCCCATGGCAGCCGGGCGGCGCATCCCGGTGGTGGCTGCATCACGGGCTGACGGCGCTTGCCGCCGACCTTGCCGACGCGGGCTCGCGGCTCGTCGTCGCCCAAGGCGAATCACTGTCGGCGCTGCGCCGGCTCATCCAGGCCACGGGCGCCGTGGAATGCCACTGGAACCGCCTATATGAGCCCGCCACCATCGCCCGGGACACGGCGGTGAAGCAGGCGCTGCGCGGCGACGGGCTCCATTGCGACAGCCACAACGCCGCGATGTTGTTCGAGCCCTGGACAGTGCAGACCACCGCGGGCGAGCCCTATCGGGTGTTCAGCCCCTACTGGCGGCAGTGTGCGCAGAAGCTCACCGACGTGGCCGCCCCACTCCCAGCGCCAGGCGCGCTGCCGCCGGTTCCGGCGGCGCTGGAGTCGTTGCCCATCGACGCCCTGGGTCTACTGCCGCGCATCCGTTGGGACCAAGGGCTCGCCGATACCTGGCAGCCCGGCGCCGCCGGTGCGGCGGCACGGCTGCGCCGATTCCTCGGGCAGGCCCTGGACGCGTACGGCGAGCGCCGCGACCTGCCCGGCGAGCCTGGCACCTCGCAACTCTCGCCGCACCTGCACTGGGGCGAGATCGGCCCGCGCCAGGTCCTGGCCGCGGTGCGCGACGCCCGCGCCGACATCACCGCGGGCGGTGCCGGCTCCTTCCTGCGCGAGCTTGGCTGGCGCGAGTTCAGCATGCAGTTGCTGTTTCACTTCCCGCACACCCCAGCGGAACCCCTGGACACCAGGTTCGCCGGCTTCCCGTGGCGCACCGACGGCGCCGAGGGGCTGCTCGAAGCCTGGCAGCGCGGGCAAACGGGCATCCCCATCGTCGACGCCGGCATGCGCGAGCTCTGGCACACCGGCTGGATGCACAACCGGGTGCGCATGGTGGTCGCATCGCTGCTGACCAAGAACCTGCGCCTGCCCTGGCAGGAGGGCGCGCGCTGGTTCTGGGACACGCTGGTGGACGCGGACCTCGCCAACAACACCCAGGGCTGGCAGTGGACCGCCGGCTGCGGCGCCGACGCGGCGCCCTACTTCCGCATCTTCAACCCGGTGCGCCAGGGCGAGCGCTTCGATGCCGGCGGCGACTATGTGCGCCGCTGGTGTCCGGAGCTCGCGGCGCTGCCGGAGCGGCTGATCCATCAGCCCTGGACCGCGAAGCCGGCGCTGCTGGAGGGGCTTGGTGTGCAGCTCGGCCGTGACTACCCGGCGCCGATGGTAGACCTGCAACGTTCCCGCGACGAGGCGCTGGCGGCCTACGAGCAGATCAAGCAGCAATCCTGACATGGCGCCATGAACTTGACGTGGCCCGTTCGCCCGCGGCGGTCTGTCGGGTTACCCTGTCGGCGCACCAATCGCCGATTCCGCCACTTCGACCTGCCCCTTCGCCCCCATGACCCAACAAGTCCTGAAAGTCCCACCCACCAAGAACACGCTGCTGACCCTGAAGAAGCAGGTGAAATTCCTGGAGGAGGGTCACGACCTGCTGGAGCGCAAGCGCGAGCTCCTCACCCGTCTGGTGTACGAGCGCATCGGCGAGTACCGGCGGCTGCGCGCAGAGAGCACCCGGGCACTGGAGGAGGCATACCGCTGCCTCGGCATCACCCACCTGCGCATGGGCACCCGCGGGCTGCACCAGGCGGCGCTCGGCGCCCAGCCAGCGTTCAACGTGGAGATCCTGCCGCGGCGCTCGCTCGGGGTGGAGTACCCGGCGGTTACGGCAGAGCGCCGGCCCATCGAGCCGGTGGGCCTGCTCGGCAGCGATACGAGCTTCGACAACACCCGCGAGCGCCTCGCCGACGCCGCCGTGGTGCTCGCGCAGCTCGGCGAGGTGGAGATCGCGCTGCACCGGCTCATGGAGGAGCAGCGCAAGGCACAGAAACGGGTCAACGCGCTCAAGTACAACATCATCCCGCTGTATCGGCGCACCATCCACTTCATCCAGTCCGCGCTGGAAGAGGAAGAACGCAACACCCTGTTTCAGGTGAAGGTGCTGCGCGAGCGCGGCGAGGATCGGGCGTTCGGTTGAGGGGGCGGTGAAGCATCGATATCGAAAAGCACCGAACGGCGCCGCGCGCGCCAAGTCCCACCCTCGACATCCGGAGTCATCAGCCCATGGACACCAGCGCCCTCAAGGGTCTCGAGCTGCTCGTCATCGTCGGCGCCGTCGTCTGGTTCTATCAGTCCCAGATGCGCAACCTGAAGCAGCTGAAGGAAGAGCGGGAAACGAAAGGGAAAGCCGCATCTGAGAAGCAGGCCGGGAGCGACCAGCAGTGACTGCATGAGCGGCGCCCCGGGGGGCGCCGCTTATGCAGTCGGCCTGGGAGCGCCGACTTGCAGTCGGCCGCGCCCGCCGCGGGCTCAATGCCCGCGGCGGGCGCTCTACGGCGGGTACTCACGCTGACAAGCATTGAGCCGCACGCACGTGTCCCAGACGCCGCCGACGCGGCATCGAGCCGCGCCGGCGGCGGGCCGAGTGCAACTCGGCGCCCCCAGGGCTTCGCGGCGGGGACGCCGCCCCCACGGCTTGGTGACCGACGCCGCGTCAGGGCTTGAGCACCTCCAACCCACCCATGTAGGGCACGAGCGCATCCGGCACGCGGATGCTGCCGTCGGCGTATTGGTAGTTCTCCATCACCGCGACCAGGGTGCGGCCGACGGCGAGTCCGGAGCCGTTCAGCGTATGCAGCAGCTCGGGCTTGCCCGTCTCCGGGTTGCGCCAGCGCGCTTGCAGCCGGCGCGCCTGAAAGTCCGCGAAGTTGGAGCAGGAGGAGATCTCGCGGTAGCGATCCTGGCCCGGCAGCCAGACCTCCAGGTCGTAAGTC
>NZ_JAJDNQ010000009.1 GCF_022340605.1 Thiohalocapsa sp. | reverse complement strand
GCGAGCGGCTCTTGGACGCCAATCCCGACTCCGCCCAGGCCGCCCGCGATGTCTCCGTGAGCCTGGAGCGAATCGCCGACTTCCTCGCCGCCCGCGGCCTGCCCGGCGATGCCGAGCGCGCGCTCGCCGCCTACCAGCGCGATCTGGAGATCAGCGAGCGGCTCTTGGACGCCAATCCCGACTCCGCGGCGCCGGCGCGGGACCTGGCCGTGTCCCGTTACAAGCTCGCGGTCTTCGCGATGCAGACCGGCGACCAGACTGCCGCCTCCGCGCACCTGGCGGCGCTCTACGCACTGCTCGACCGCTACATCAACGCCGGCATCACCTTCGACCCGCCCATCATGCAGCTCCATGCCCAGCTCAAGGCGCAGATGGGATAACCTCGCCTGGCTCCGACGCGCCCGGAACTGGGCGAGACTTCGCGTTGCGCATGGAGACAGGGTCCGGCGTAGGTCGGGTTAGCGATCGCGTAACCCGACTTGCCATAGGGGCTGCTAAAGACGCACCCGCGCCGTGGGAGCGCCACTGCCTTTTGTGGCGCGATCGGGGCCGCGCGACTGGCTGCCGTTTGGCGGTTAATCGGGGCGTGGTGGGCTGCCTTGCCGCCGGTCGCGGCACCAGGAGTGCCGCTCCCACAAGGCCAGCGCCGGTCGCGGCACCAAGCGTGCCGCTCCCACAGGCCCATCGACCGAGGATGCTTGCGCAAAGCGTGGGGGGCCAGATGAAACCGCGTAAACAGCAAGAACAACACGAGGAGCGATGGCCATGATGGAGGCCGAGCAGTCGAGCACCCTGCCGCCCTGCCCGCGGGTGGTGTTGCGCGTCGGCTTCGCCGGGCGGCGCAATCTCACGGCCGACGATGAGGCGCGATTGGCCCCGGCGCTGGACCGGGTGCTGGGCAGCATCGGCCGGCGGCTGGCGGCGCTGACGCCGGGGGTGCCGGTAGCGGCGGGCAGCGAGCCCAAGATCACCGGCTTCTACGACGCAACGCGCCCACCCCTGCTGCGGCTGATCACCGGCCTCTGCGAGGGCGCGGACACGGCCGCTGTGCTGGCACTGGAGCGCTTGGACGTGCTGCCGGACACGGGCGCCGCCGATCCGGCGCGGCCCTGCCTGGCGACCGAGCTGGCGGCGGTGCTGCCCTTCGGCATCCAGCGCTACCGCGCGAGCCGCCATGGCTGGTTCCTGGCGGAATTCGACCGCCAGGCCGCGGCATGCAGCTACATCGTGGAGCTGGACGGCATCCACGAGAAGCCGGAGCCCGACACGGACCTTGCCGCCGCCCAGCGCAAGAAGGGCTACCGCGCCCAGTCGGCGATGCTGCTGCGCCAGGCGGACCTGCTGGTGGCGGCGGCGGACCCGCGCGCGCCGGGCAAGGCCGGCGGCACCCTGGAGACCATCGCCGCGGCGCTGCGCTTCGGGCTGCCGGTGATCTTCATCGACAGCGACGATGCCTCCATCCGCCTGCTGGAGCCGGACGACGACCTGGATTCGGTGCTGTTCCTGCCGCCGCCGGCGGACGCTGTGCTGGACCGCGACATCGATGCGCTGGTGCGCCGGCTGGTCGCCGATCCGGCGCTGGAGGCGAGCGGCTCTGGCGGCGGCTCTGACGACGGCTCTGGCAGCAAAGCCATGGCGCAGCTCACGCGCTTTTTCGAGGGCGCAGACGTGCCGCCGGCGCCTGAGCGGGAGTACGTCGCGGACCGCTGGCGCAAGCGCGCCTGGACCTGGCTCAAGGGCTGGCTGGAGCGCGGCTCCGGCGGTGGCGCCATGAGCCCGCCGTCGGCCGGTGCCGGCGCGAGCGCCAGCGCTGGAGAAAGCGCCTTCGACGAGACGCTATCTCCCTACCACCGCTGGCGCGACCGCGCCCGCAAGCTCAACCACCACTACGGCGGCCTCTACCGCGGTGCCTTCGTGCTCGGCTACGGGCTCGCGGTGGCGGCGGTGCTGCTGGCGGGGCTAAGCCTGGTGCTGCTCGGCGAAGGCCAGAGCGAGGCGGCGAAGCTGCTGACGATGACGGTCGAGGCCATCGAGCACGCGCCGCAGACCGCGCTTGCGGGCCCTGGTGCCGACGTTGGGGCCGACGTTGGGGCGCACGCTGGGCAGCCGGCCCCGCGCGACTGGCTGGTGCCGACCCTGCTGCTGCTCGGGTTCGCCAAGCTCGCCATCGTCTGGTTCATCGCCCGCAACACCCAGCGCGCCAATGCCGAGCACTGGAGCGACCTGGCGGTGGACTATCGTTACCTCGCCGAGCGGCTGCGGGCCATGTACTACCTGCCGCTTGCCGGCAGCTTCCAACCGCCGCCGGCGCTGGCGGCGCAGTATGCCTCCCGGGTGGCGCGCCAGAGCGCGGTGGACTGGCTGTTCGATGCCATCCTGCGGTCCGTCTCACCGGCCGACTTCGGCACGCACGAGACCCTGCCCGGCTGGAACGGCGGCACGCTCCAGGTGCGCGTGGTGCGCCCGCGGCCGCGCGGCGCGCTGGCCGTGGTGCGCGAGCACTGGGTGCGTGGGCAGGTGGCTTATCACGCCGACAACGCCCGCGTCATGGGCCGGCTGGATCGGCTCACGGAGCGCGCGGCGCGCCGTCTGAGCAGCGCCGTGGTGGCCGTGGTGATGCTGGATCTCGGCATCGTCGCCTGGGAGCTGGCCGGCACCATGCCGGCGTCCGTCGCGCCGCGGGCACACCTGGCGGCGCCCTGGCTCATGTTCCTGGTGGCGCTGCTGCCGGCGGCGGTGGCAGCGCTGAGCGGCCTCAGATTCCAGAGCGAGTGCCGGCGCCTGGCGGAGCGCTCCGCGCACCTGGCCCGACTGCTCGGCGGCCGGCCCGAGGACGACGAATCCCGCCCGACGCAGCTCACTGGCGGGCGCTGGCAGCAGCTCTCGCGGCTGCTTCAGCGCATCGAGGCCGCCACCAGCGCCCCGGCGCAGGACCTTGGCGGCTGGAGTGCGGACGCCCTGCTCGCCACCGAGCGGGTCGCGCGCGACTGCGCCGGCGAGGTGGCCGAGTGGTCGGTGCTCTACGCGAAGGAGTTGCCCGAGACCTGAGCGGAACGGCACGAAACGTTCTGAGTCCATAGGTCGGGCTAAGCGATAGCGAAGCCCGACGGCAACGACGGCGTCGGGCCTCCTGGCGTCGGCCCGACCTGCGGCGCCGCGGCAATCGCGGCGGGGACGCCGCTCCCACGGCGCCGGGCGCGTGAAGCGAAGCCGCGGGGCCGCTTGGTTCGCGTGCCTTCAAACCGCTCCGGGGCAGCCGCCCCGGAGCACGCAGCCATCGCACAGCGGTCGCCGCGAGCGGCAGACGTCCTTGGCGTGGCGGACGATGAGGGCGTGGTATTCGTTGAACAGCGCGGTGTCGGGGCCGAGCACCTGCTCGAACAGGGCGCGGATCGTTTCATAGCCCTCGGTGCCGGTGAGCATGCCGAGGCGGCCGAACAGCCGGCGGGTGTAGGCATCGACGACGAAGACGGGCCGCTCGAAGGCGTAGAGCAGCATGTCGTCACAGGTCTCAGGCCCGACGCCGTGCATGGCGAGCAGGCGCCGGCGCAGGGCCGCGGTGTCCTCGGCCGCCAGGGCCGCCTCGCCGCCGGCGTCCAGCAGTTCGGCGCAGAAGCGCTGCAGCCGCTGCGCCTTGACGTTGAAGTAGCCCACCGGGCGCAGCATGTCCGCCAGCTCCGGTCGCGGCAGGCCCGCGAGCGCCTCAGGCGACAGCGCGATGCGCCCGGTAACGCGCGCGAGCGCCTTCTCGACGTTGGTCCAGGCGGTGTTCTGGGTGAGGATGGCGCCCACCATCACCTCGAAGGGCGTCTCGGCGGGCCACCAATGCTGGGGGCCGTGGGCGGCGAGCAGCACCTCGAACACGGCGCGCATGCGCGGGCCGACCCGGGCGGCCGACTGCTGCGGATAGCCGTCGGGACTCATCGACGCGGGTCGGGCAAGCCGCGGCGCCGGCCGGAAGCGCTGCTCAGACCGTCTGCCCCTTCGGAATCACGACGATCCCGTCCGGCGAGACATCGAAGCGCGCCTCGTCAGCGGCGCGGTCGAAGCCGATGCGCTCGCCGGGGCCGATGACGACGTCCTTGTCGCAGATGCAGCGGCGGATCTGGGCGCCCTCGCCCACCTTGACCCCTTCGAACAGGATGGCCTCGTCGACGATGGCGCCGTCCTCCACCTGCACCAGCGGGAACAACACGGAGTGGCTGACGCCGCCGCCGCGAATCACGGTGCCGGAGGCGAGCATGGAGTTGACGAAAATGCCCTCGTTGCCGGACTTGGGGCCGGGCACGGTGCGCGCCGGCGGGTACTGGCCCTGATAGGTGAGGATGTTCCAGTCCGCCTGGTACAGGTCCAGCGGCGGATCGGCCGCCAGCAGCGCCATGTTGGCGCGGAAATAGGCGTCGGTGGAGCCGAGGTCGCTCCAATAGCGGTCCGGCGTCACGCGGCCGCGCTCGCCGCCGAAGCGGTAGGCGCAGACCGTCTCGCGGTCCAGCAGCCGCGGCAGCAGGTGGGTGGCGAGATCCGCCCCGGCGCCCGGCGGGGACTCGGCGAAGGCGGCCGGCGCCGCGTCCGCCTCGGCCGCCGCCAGCGCATCCAGCTCCGCCAGCAGCAGCGACCTGTCCACCACGTAGACGCCCATGGGGGCGTCGAACAGCGTGTCCGTGGGCAGGTCCGCGGGCGTCGGGTGCAGACCGATGATCCGGTCCGCGGCATCGCAGTCCAGCATCACCTCGCAGGGTGCCAGCGCCCCGCCCGCGGGACGCACCGCGCAAGTCACGCCGGCGCCCTGCTCGCGGTGACAGCGGATCAGCTCGGCGTAGTCCATGCGATAGACGACGCCGCCGTCGAGCAGCAGCAAGTGCTTCGCGCGGGAGCGCTCGATGAGGTAGCGGTTCTGGCGCAGCGCGTCGAGCACGCCACCGTACCAGCCGCTGCCACCGCGCATCTGCGGCGGCACGGCGGTGATGAACTCGCCCAGCTCCGCGTTGAACAACGACCAGGCATCGCGCAAGTGCTTGTGCAGTGAATGCGACTTGTACTGCGTCAGCACCAGCACCTGGCGCTGCCCGGAATGCAGGCAGTTGGCCAGGGTGAAATCGATGACGCGGTACTTGCCGGCGAAGGGCACCGCGGCCTTGGTGCGGTGCAGGGTCAAGGGCGCGGGGGCGCCGCGCTCGATGGCGAAAACGAAGGTCAGGGTGGCGCTGGGCATGATCGGGGGCTTGCAGGTGGCGGCGGCAGCGCCCGCCGCTGCCTCAGCCGCGGCGCGACGATAACGCCGAATCGGTCTTCGCGGCGTCGAAGAGCTTGGTCAGACCCATCAGCCCCGCGTCGCCGTTAACGATGCTGACGGCATTGTAGACCAGGGCGCTGGCGCCGATGACGAGTGTCAGCAGCAGCGCGAGCCGATGCAGCACCGCGGACAGGTGTCCGCGGCGCCCGGGCCGGGACGCTTTCGGTTGCGGCATGAGCGGCCTCCGCTCTGGGTAAGAGAGTGCGTACGAGTGAAGCATCATGCCCATGGGTGCGATTCAGCCGGCCTCGGCCATGCGCCGCTCGTCGAGCAGCGCGCCAGACCGTGACTCCAGCGCCCGCAACAGCAGCGAGCGGCCGGTCATCGCCGCCGGCACCGGCAAGCCCATCAGTTGCAGCACGGACGGTGCGACGTCCGCCAGGGTGCCGGCCGGGGCCAACAGCCAGCGCTGACGGTCCACCACCAGCAGGGGCACCGGATGGGTGGTGTGCTGGGTGTGGGGCTCGTCGATCTCGGGATCAAGCATCAGGTCGCAGTTGCCGTGATCGGCCGTCAGCAGCACCGCGCAGCCATGGGCCACGGCGGCGTCCAGGACGCGTCCGGCGCAGGTGTCCACCGCCTCCACGGCGCGCACGGCGGCCCGCATATCGCCGGTATGGCCCACCATGTCGCCATTGGCGAAGTTGACGACGATGAAGCCGTACTGCTCGCTCTCGATGGCCTCCACCACGGCGTCCGCCACCTGCGGCGCGCTCATCTCGGGCTTGAGGTCGTAGGTGCGCACCGTCGGGGACGGAATCAGGCGATGCACCTCGCCGTCGGCGGGCTGCTCGACACCGCCGTTGAAAAAGAAGGTGACGTGCGCGTACTTCTCGGTTTCGGCGGAGTGGAACTGGCGGATGCCCAGGTCGCTAAGGTAGCGGTTCAGCGCCACCGCTGGCGCCTCCGGCACGAACGCGAAGGGCAGCCCCAGCGACTTGTCGTACTCCATCATGCAGGTGATGGCGGCGCGCGGCGCGTCGCCGCGGTCGAAGCCGTCGAAGCTCGCCAGCGCCAGCGCGGCGGCGATCTGCCGCGGGCGATCCTTGCGGAAGTTGAACAGCACCATCGGGTCGCCCGCTTGCAGGCCACGGTAGCCCTGGATGACGCTCGGCTGGATGAACTCGTCGGTCTCGCCGGCGGCGTAGGCGGCGCTGATGGCGGCACGGGCATCGGCAGCGCCGCGGCCCTTGCCCAGCACGATGGCACGCCAGGCGCGCTCGGTGCGCTCCCAGCGGCGATCGCGGTCCATGGCGTAGTAGCGACCGCTGACGGTGCCGAAGCCGCCGCCGGCGTCGTCCAGGGCCTGTTCCAGCTCGTGCAGGTCGTTGAGCGCGGACTTGGGCGGCGTGTCACGGCCGTCGGTGATCATGTGCAGCAGCGGCTTCACGCGGCGCTGCCGGCACAGTTCCACCAGCGCCATCAGGTGCCGCGCATGGGAGTGCACGCCGCCATCGGACACCAACCCCAGCAGATGCAGGGGCCGGCCCGCGGCCTTCGCGGCGTCGGCGGCAGCGATGAGCGCGCGGTTGGCATAGAAGCTCTCGTCGGCGATCGCGTCGTCGATGAGCACGAGGTCCTGGCGCACGGTACAGCCGCTGCCCAGGGTCATGTGGCCCACCTCGGAGTTGCCCATCTGCCCCTCGGGCAGACCGACGCCGCCGCCGGAGGCGTCCAGCACGGTAAAGGGGTAGCGGTAGAAGTACTCGTCGAGGCGCGGCGTATTGGCCGCGGCCACGGCGTTGTTGAGCTTGCTCGGGTTGAGGCCGACGCCGTCCAGGATCACCAGCACCACCGGTTGCGCCGGGGGCTGCGCCGGAACGGTCGCGGGCGTCGACGGTGCATTGACAGGGGTCATGAGGGTCTCCGTTGCGGCCTGCGGTTGCCGATGGTTTCGCTTAACGACTTGCAAGGATTCTCGCTTCCACGATTGCGAAAAAATCTGCAAGAATCGTGCCGCAATGTCCGATAAGGTCATTCAACTGTTCCTGATGGCGCGCCGTCTGCCGCGAGCTCGCGGCGGCAAGTCCCTGGCTGCACTCTGTCGGTGCGTCCCGCACGGTGTTTGTGCAATCTACGGCGGACGGAATGCGCGCGGCTACGACGCCATGCGCAAACAAGATAGCGGCGAGCCACGCAAACGCAGCCTGTGACTTTCCGCCATGGAAGTGCGCGCAAACCGCCCCCGGCGGCCTGCCGGTGGGGCTTGCGGGGATGCTCGGGCAGGGGCAGCCGGACCGTCGCCGGATTCGGGCCTCGGCGCGGCGGCTCAGCGCGTCGCCGCGGCCCGCAGCATGATGGCCTTCATGTCCGCCACCGCCGCGGCGAGGCCGCCGAAGACGGCCCGCGCGATGATGGCGTGGCCGATATTGAGCTCGCGCACGCCGGGCAGCGCGGCGATGGCCGCGGTGTTGTGGTAGTCGAGTCCGTGGCCGGCGTTCACTTGCAGGCCCAGGCTCAGCCCGTGCTCGACGGCCGTGGTGATGCGCGCCAGCTCTGCCGAGCGTGCCTCTGCACCCTCGGCATCGGCATAGTGGCCGGTGTGAATCTCCACCACCGGCGCGCCCACCTCGGCAGCGGCGTCAAGCTGGACCGGGTCGGCGTCGATGAACAGCGACACGCGCACACCCGCCTCCGCCAGCATGGCGCAGAAATCGCTGAGGTGCTCGCGATGGCCCACCACATCGAGGCCACCCTCGGTGGTGAGCTCCGCACGGCGCTCCGGCACCAGGCAGCAGTCCGCCGGCCGGATGCGGCTCGCGATGCGACCCATCTCGGCCGTCGCCGCCATCTCCAGGTTCATCCGCGACTGCAGAATGCCGTGCAGCAGCTCGACGTCACGGTCCTGGATGTGCCGGCGATCCTCGCGCAGATGCAGGGTGATGGCGTCGGCGCCGGCGTGCTCGGCCACCAGCGCCGCCTGGATGGGCTCCGGGTAACGGGTGCCGCGGGCCTCGCGCAGGGTGGCGACGTGGTCGATGTTGACGCCTAGCAGTATCGGCGCGCCGTGGGTCTGGGGCATCGTGATGGTGGCTCCTTGCAAGCGATGGATGGGAATCGAGAACGCGTCAAAGGGGTCTGTCCCCGAACGCGCCGACCTCCGCCCGCCGCCGGGCGGCGAACAAGGCCCGGCTCTGGAGCGGCCGCTCGCCCAGGTGCGGCGCCAGCAGGAGGCGCATCAGGTCGCGAGCCTCGCGGGCCTGAACCGCCGCGAGCTCGGCGCCCGCCTGCAGCGCCAGCAACGTGGCGCCGCTGACGACGCCCGCGGCAGCAGACGGCACTTCGCCCGGGGGCGCCGGTACCGGGCCGCGCTCCGGGTCGCAAACATAGCGCAGATCGGCGCGGATGGGCTCGCCGGTGTCGGCATCGCGGTCCAGCGGCGGGCGGTAGCCCAACTGCCCGAGCAGCGTCAGCTCGAAGCGCCGCAGCCCCGTTTCCACGTCGCCACCGCCGGCCAGCTCCGCCAGCACGGTCTGGTAGGCGGCGAAGATCACCTGGTCGCCGTCCTGCCGCCCGAGCAGGCGCAGCAGCAGCTCATTGACGTAGAAACCGCAGTAGAGGGCGTCTCCCACGAGCATCGGCGCGCGACCGGCGGGCTCGGCGCGGGTCAGGGTCTTGACCTCGCCACGGCCGCTCCAGGCGAGCAGCAGGGGCTGATAGGGCTGCAGCAGCGCCGCCTGACTGCTACCGGCGCGCCGCGCCCGCCGTGCGCCCTTGGCAACCACCGGCAGGCGGCCGTGGCCGGCCGTGAAGATTTCCAGCAGGAGGCTGGTGTCACCGTAGTCGCGGCGATGCAGCACGTAGGCCGGTTGGAGCAGGTCGCGATTCATCGCAGCGCGTCGCCACCGAAAATCGAAGTCGGTATCGCAAGTGAGATCGGGATCGACCCCAGCGCATCAAGACAGCCGCGGCGTCAGTGTCGTCCTCCAGGGCGACACGGATCAGCGCCGCGGGCGGCCTCGACAGTGGCCTCGATACTCCCGCATGAATGCACTGGTTTCGTTGTCGTTGTCGAGTATCCGACCACGACCACGATTACGACAACGACGACCTGAGACGGTCTCGGGACTTGCGCACTGTTGCACTAATCGCCGTAGCCCAGGCTCACCAGGGCCGCCTCGTCGCTGCTCCAGCTCTGCTTGACCTTGACCCAGACCTCCAGGTGCACCGGGCAGCCGAACATGCGCTGCATCTGCTGGCGCGCCTCGCTGGCGGTGGCCTTGAGTGCCTCGCCGCCGCGGCCGATGATGATGGCCTTCTGGGTCTCGCGCTCCACCCAGATGAGGGCGTGGATCAGGTAACGCCCGCCTTGTTCCTCGAAGCGCTCGATCTCGACGGTGACGGCGTAGGGCAGCTCCTGTGCATAGCGGCGGGTCAGCTGCTCGCGCAGCAGCTCGGCGGCGAAGAAGCGCTCGGAGCGGTCGGTGAGCTGGTCGTCGGGGAACATCCGCTCACCCTCCGGCAGCCGCGCCAGCAGTTGGTCCTCCAGCACCTGCACCTGGTCACCGGTGCGCGCGGACAGGGGCACGATGTCGATGAAGTCGTGGCGCTTCGCCAGCGCTTCCAGATACGGCAAGAGCGTGGTCTTGTCCTTGAGCCGGTCCACCTTGTTGACCGCCGCGAGCACCGGCGGCCCGGCCGCGGCGACCGCCTCGAGCGCGAGCTGGTCCTCGTCGGTGAAGCGCGGCGCCTCCAGCACCAGCACGATGAGGTCGACGTCGGCGAGCGCGGCGCGGGCGGTGCGGTTCAGCATCCGGTTCAGGGCGTTCTCGCCGCGCCGGTGCAGGCCCGGCGTGTCCACGTACAGGATCTGGCCGTCTGGCCGGCTCTTGACCCCAAGGATGGCGTGCCGCGTGGTCTGCGCCTTGTGCGAGGTGATGACCAGCTTTTGGCCCAGCAGCTGGTTGAGGAGGGTCGACTTGCCCACGTTGGGCCGGCCGACGATGGCGACGGTGCCGGTGTGCTCAGTCATTGCCGGGAACCTGCTCGTAGACCTGGTCCGTCAGCGCTGCCAGCATCCGAGCCGCGGCATCCTGCTCGGCACGGCGGCGGCTGCCGCCCTGCCCTCGGGTCTCGGCCGCATCGTCAGGGAGCCTGCAGAGCACGACGAAGTGCTGATCATGCGCCGCGCCAGAGAGCGTGATGACGCTGTACTCGGGCACGGGGCGGCGGCGTGCCTGCAGCCACTCCTGCAGGCGTGTCTTGGGGTCCTTGACGGCATCGCGGGCGGCGACCCGCTCCAGCGGCTCGGCGAAGATCCGCAGCACCATGGTCCGCGCGGCATCGAGGCCGAGGTCGGCATACGCGGCGCCGATGATGGCCTCCATTGCATCCGCGAGAATCGAGTCCCGCGTGTGACCACCAGTGCGCAGCTCGCCGGCACCGAGACGCAGGTAGTCGCCGAGACGCAGCGCGCGGGCCACCTCGGCCAGGCTGTCCTTGTTGACCAAGGCAGCGCGGCGGCGGCTGAGCTCACCCTCATCGGCGTCAGGAAAGCGCGCCCACAGCGCCTCGGCCATCACCAGCCCGAGGGCTGCATCGCCGAGAAATTCCAGGCGCTCGTTGTTGTTGCGCCCGGCGCTGCGATGGGTCAGCGCTCGCTCGAGCAAGTCCGCCCGCAGTCGGCCGCCCTTGCCGAGCAGGGTCTGCACAAGCGCCTGCGGGTCCATGCTCATGGGCTGCGCAGCAGCACCTCGTGGTTGAAGGCCATCACGACATCCACATTGAAAAACAGATGCTTGCGGACGTCATAGTCCAACATCAGTTTGTAGCCGCCCTGCTCGCGCTCAAGCTTGAAGTCCCTGGCATGGAGGTCGCGAATGCCATTGACGCTGAGCAGGGTGCCGAGGCTGGACGTGATTCCTCGCGGGCCCTTGGCGATTATGTCCGGCCGGTCCTGAAGCCCATTCATGATGGAGCGTACCTGCCAGAAACCGGCGTACGACGGCAGCATGGTGATGGCGATGGTGCCGAAGAACACCACCAGCAGCAGGCCGAAAACGGCGCTGGTGAAGCTCAGGCCGCGCTGCCGGCGGCGGAGACGGCGACCGCAGCGAGGGTGAGACCAAGGCTGGCGGCGCTGGTTCGGCTGGGCACTCATCTCGACCTGCGATCGTCCGGGGCCCGTCAATGGATCACGTCGCCGATCCGGCTGAAGACGATGGGTAACCCGTGGCGCTGGCTATCCCAGTGCATCCAGATGGCGAATGCCTTGCCCACCAGGTTGCCCTCCGGCACGAAGCCCCAGCAGCGGCTGTCATTACTGTTGTCGCGATTGTCGCCCATGACGAAATAGGCGTTGTCCGGCACCGTGACGGGGCCGTAGGCGAGCACGTTGCAGCCGGGCGGCAGGTCGCGCGCGCGCGGATTGATGAGGATATCGTGCTGGACGCCGTCGAGGTCCTCGAGTGCCTGCTGCGCACCGGTCTGGCCGGCGCCGGCGCCCTCGCCCACGTACGACGGCTGCGGCAAATGAGGGGCCGGCTCGCCGTTCACGTAGACGGTCTTGTCGCGGTAGTAGATTTGATCTCCGGGAACGCCGACGACACGCTTGATGTAGTCGACGGACTCGTCGCCCGGGTAGCGGAACACCACCACGTCACCGTGCTGCGGCTCGCCCAACTTCAGGAACTTGGTATTCAGCACCGGCCAGCGCAGCCCGTACGCAAACTTGTTGACCAGGATGAAGTCCCCCACCAACAGCGTGGGCATCATGGAACCCGATGGGATGCGGAACGGCTCCACCAGAAAGGAGCGCAGCAGCAGCACCGCGAGGATCACCGGGAAGAAGGAGCGCGCGTACTCCACCAGCACCGGCTCGCGGTAGCGGGCGGCGGCGGGCTGCACCGCCTCGGCAGCAGCGCCCTCTCCGCCCGCACCGCCGGCGGCGGCCTGCTCGGCCAGACGGCGGCGGCGCGGTGCGAACGCCAGCGCGTCCACCAGCCAGATGCCGCCGGTCAGCGCCGTCGCGGCCACGAGAAAGGTCGGGAAATCGAATGTCATAGCGATTCGGGAATGTCTGCGGCGATACGGCTCAGTGTGCGCGGCGCGGCTATCCGGGCTCGATTGCGCAGCCCTCGGGGATGCAACCGACCGGCGCCTTGGGGAAGCGTGGGCAGGCCAACACGTCCACCCGCGAGCACCAATCGTTCCGACCGGCCGGTCGTCTCGAGGGGAAATTGCGGCGGGGACGCCGCTCCCACGGGGCCAAACGTTTAATTATCCTTGCCGGTCTGCAACACCGCAAGGAACGCCTCCTGCGGGATCTCCACGCGCCCCACCTGCTTCATGCGCTTCTTGCCGGCCTTCTGCTTCTCCAGCAGCTTGCGCTTGCGGGTCACGTCGCCGCCGTAGCACTTGGCGGTGACGTTCTTGCGCAGTGCCTTCACCGTGGTGCGGGCGATGATCTTGCTGCCGATGGCGGCCTGGATGGCCACCTCGTACATCTGCCGCGGGATCACCTCCTTCATGCGCTCGGTCAGCTCGCGGCCGCGGGACATGGCGTTGCTGCGATGGACGATGAGCGACAGGGCGTCCACCCGCTCGCCGTTGATGAGCACATCCAGCCGCACCAATTCCGACGCCTGGAAGCGCTTCAGCTCGTACTCGAAGGAGGCGTAACCGCGGCTCACGGACTTGAGCCGGTCGAAAAAGTCCAGCACGACTTCGTTCAGCGGCAGTTCGTAGGTGGCCTGCACCTGCCCGCCCAGGTACTGGAGGTGCTTCTGCACGCCGCGCTTCTCGATACACAGATTCATCACGCCGCCCAGGTAGTCCTGCGGCACCAGGATGTGCGCCTCGATGATGGGCTCGCGGATCTCGTTGATGCTGCCGGTGTCCGGCAGGTTCGCGGGGTTGTCCACGTTGACGGTCTCGCCGTCGGCCTTCAGGACCTCGTAGACCACCGTCGGCGCCGTGGTGATCAGATCGAGGTCGTACTCGCGCTCCAGGCGTTCCTGCAGTATTTCCATGTGCAGCATGCCGAGGAAGCCGCAGCGGAAGCCGAAGCCGAGCGCCTGGGAGGTCTCGGGCTCGTAGAACAGTGACGAGTCGTTGAGGCGGATCTTGCCCAACGCGTCCCTGAGATCCTCGTAGTCGTCCGAGGACACCGGATAGAGGCCGGCGAAGACGCGCGGCTGGATCTGCCGGAATCCGGGCAGCCGCGCGGCGGCCGGCCGCTCCGCGCCGGTGACCGTGTCGCCCACCGGGGCGCCGTCGATCTCCTTGATGCCGGCGATCAGAAAGCCCACCTCGCCGACCCCGAGCACGGAGCGCTCGGTCTTCTTCGGCGTGAACACGCCGATGCTGTCGGCCTGGTAGACGCGCCCGGTGGACATGACCTTGATCTTGTCGCGCTTTCGCAGCGTGCCGTTGACGACGCGGATCAGCGAGACCACGCCCACGTAGGAGTCGAACCAGGAGTCGACGATGAGCGCCTGCAAGGGCGCATCGGCATCGCCCTCCGGCGGCGGGATGCGGTTCACCAGCATCTCCAGCAGGTCCGGGATGCCCACGCCGGTCTTGGCGCTGACCCGCAGCGCATCGTGCGCCTCCAGTCCGATGATTTCCTCGATCTCGCGGATCACCCGCTCCGGCTCCGCCGACGGCAGGTCGATCTTGTTCAGCACCGGCAGCACCTCGAGCCCGAGGTCGATGGCGGTATAGCAGTTGGCGACGCTCTGCGCCTCGACGCCCTGGGCCGCATCCACCACCAGCAGCGCCCCCTCGCAGGCGGCCAGGGAGCGCGACACCTCGTAGGAGAAGTCTACGTGCCCGGGGGTATCGATGAAGTTCAGCTCGTACACCTGCCCGTCCCGGGCCGGATAGTCCAGCGTCACGCTCTGCGCCTTGATGGTGATGCCGCGCTCGCGCTCGAGATCCATGGAGTCCAGCACCTGCTCGGCCATCTCGCGCTCCGTGAGCGTGCCGCAGTGCTGGATGAAGCGGTCCGCAATGGTGGACTTGCCGTGGTCGATGTGGGCGATGATGGAGAAATTGCGGATGTGCTTTTGATCCGACATCTGGAAGAAGATCCTGGCTAGGCGGCGCGCCGCGATAGCGCGCGCGGAGCATCTGCAGCGGCCACGAGCCGCAGCAGGCGATGGTCCCGATCGGTACGGCGCCGCGGCCTGCGGCGGAGCGTGCGCCGGCGGTTGGCGAGCGCTCGCGTGGGCGTCACTCCGCGGGAATGCGGACCGGATAGAACATGCGTCCGTCCCCGCGCTGCACCAGTACGGCTACCGAGGTCCCCGGTTTGACCGCGTCCAGCAACTGGCGGAAGCGCTCGGTGTCCGTCACCGGCTTGTTGTCGAAACTGATGATGATGTCGCCGGCGCGGATGCCGCCCTCCTGTGCCGGACCGTGCTCCACGCTCTCGACCATGACCCCGCCCTTGTCCATGCCGAGGCGCTCGCGCTCGTCGGGGCCGAGATCTTCCACCACCAGTCCGAGACGATCCGCGGTGGCCTGCTCCACCTGGCCGGGGGAGACGACGATGGCATCGTCCTCCGGCAGCTCCGAGAGCAGCACCGGCAGCTCGATGGTCTCGCGGTCGCGCAGCACCGTCAACATGGCCTCATCGCCGACCTTGGCTGCGCCCACGAGGGGCGGCAGGTTGCCGGACGTGGTCACCTCCTTGCCATTGAACGCCAGCACGATGTCACCGGCGCGCAACCCGGCCGCCGACGCCGGGCTGTCCGGCAGCACCTGCGCGATGAGGGCACCGTACGGATGACTCAGGCCGAAGGTCTCCGCCAGCTCGCGCGTCACGTCCTGGATCAGCACGCCGAGCCAGCCGCGGCTGACCCGGCCCTTTTCCTTGAGCTGCTGCACCACGTCCATGGCCACGTCGATGGGAATGGCGAACGACAGGCCCATGAAGCCGCCGGTACGGCTGTAGATCTGTGAATTGATGCCGACCACCTCGCCGTCGAGGTTGAACAGCGGCCCACCCGAGTTGCCGGGGTTGATGGCGACATCGGTCTGGATAAAGGGCACGTAGTCCTCGGAGGGCAGGCTGCGGCCCTTGGCACTGACGATGCCGGCGGTGGCGGAATGCTCGAATCCGAACGGGGAGCCGATGGCCAGCACCCACTCTCCCACCTGGAGGTCTCCCGCCGAGCCGATCTTTACTGCCGGCAGGTCGTCTGCGTCGACCTTGAGCAGCGCCATGTCGCTGCGCTCATCGGCGCCGATCACCCGAGCGACGAACTCCCGGCGGTCGCTGGTGCGGACGATGATCTCCTCGGCAGCCTCGATCACATGAGCATTGGTCAGCACATAGCCGTCCGGCGACAGGATGAAACCAGAGCCCAGGGAGCGTCCGTTCTCGCCCTCGTCCGGCAGCGGCCCCTCCTCCCCGAAGAAGCGACGAAAGAAGTCGTATAGGGGGCTGTCCTCGCCGAGGCCCTCCTCGTCGCCGAAGTCCTGGGGACCGTACAGCGTGCTCTGCTTGGTGCTGATGTTGACCACCGCGGGACCGTAGCGCTTCACCAACGCCGTGAAATCCGGCAGCCCGAAGCGGTGCGAGGTGCCTGGCGTCTGCGTCGGGGCAACGGCCGGCACCGTCGCCCCGGCGTGCGATGCCGGCAGCACCAGCGCCAGCAGACAGAGCAGGATTCGCGTGTTGATGGGCATCTGGGCGTGCGTTTGGTCGCTGGATGGATCGCAGTTGCGCAGCAGAACTGCCGCCAAGCCCTTGGGCCTGCGGTCATCGCGCAAAGATAACAGAGCGGGCCGCGGCAGGATGCTGCGACTCTCGCCGTCTGGCCGTTGCGCATGATGGGACAGCCAGATCAGACGATGTGCGCGTGGGCGATGTGCGCGTGAGACGTCGTCCGACCGGAACGCCCTCGGGCGCGTTCACGGGCCCGATGTCCAACCACTGCATGATGTGCGCCAGCCCGCGGCAGGCGCTGCCCGATGAGGCAACGCTCTCAGCGGAAGGTCACCGGCGCCGACACCCGCACGGGCACACGCTCGGACACCTCGCGGCGCAGCAGCACCGGCTTATAGCGTGGGTCCTGCGCCAGCGTGCGGCCGTATCGCGCCACCAGGGTCAGCGCGAGCAGGAAGCCGGCGGCCGCGCCGAGCAGAGTTGGCCAATCGCTGCCCGAAGCTGCACCCGACAAGGCCCACTGCTGGCCGGCGATGGCGCCCAGGATGAGCCCCGCAAGTGGGCCGAGGTAGGCCGCCACCGCAGCCCGCAGCATGGAGCCTTCCGGCACACCGATGACCACGGTCTCGCCCGCGGCCACGCCGAGGGGATTGTCCAACTCCATGCGCAGAGACCGGCGGCCGAAGTAACGCTCTAGCAGCGACGTGCCGCAGCCGGAGGCCGCATGGCAACTGCCGCAGGCGCTGCGGCGAATCGCCTCCACGTAGGCGACCTCGGCGTCTGCGCGCAGGACAATGGCCTGTTCTTCGATCACGGCTTCGGGTCCGACAGGGTGCAGTAAAGCCGAGTAAAATTACGCTGCTTCCTGGCTTTGCGCAACTGTTAATCGAAACCGGCACCGGCGTCGGTCCCGCTCCGCTTGTCTGTCTCTCCGCTACGTAGCCGCACGGGCGCGCTCACCACGCGCTCACCAGGGTTGATCCGGCGGATCGGTGCCCTCGAGCACCATGCGCACGGTCGCCGGTGGCACCTCGCCCACCACGGTCACCTGCTGCTCGCCGACGCGTCCGCCGGCCGCGCTGACGGCGCCGAGCCGCGACTCGCCCTGCAGGGCGCCGTCGAGTGGCGGCTCCAGATAGATGGAGAACGACGCCAGTCCATCGCTCAAGACAAGTTGGTGGATGCTGGCGCCATCGTCACGCCGGAGCGATTCCTCCGAGACGACGTGAAATCCCGGCGGCAATGCTGCCGACAGCCAGTTGGGGCCAGCGTCGGCCTGCGCGGGCACCTGCTCCGGTGACCCTCCGCCCGCGGGTTCGGCGCCCGCGTCGCCCTGCCCCTCGATGGCGATGTCGGTGAACATGATCTGCTGGACCGGCGTCTCGTCCTCGTCCAGCAGATCCAGCTTCAGCGGCAAACCGCTGGCCTTGTCCAGATAGAACCGGTAGCCATAGCGAAAGCCGTCCTGCGCCAGCACACCGACCACATCGGTGTCGCGGCCAGCGACGCGAAACTGACCCAGGTACCGGATGTCGTAGTAGGCGCTCAGGCGCTCGAAGTCGAGCGGCACCTTGCGCAGCATGCCGCGCCGGCCGTGCGCCTTGGGTACCGTCAGCGGGGCGGCATCCGGCAGCATGCAGGTGACGCCACGCGCGTGGCGCGACAATGCGCGCACGGGACCGGTGAGCGACAGCATGCTTTCGCCCGGGTTGCCGTCCTTGATCCTGTGGGTGACACGCAGGGCGGCAAGGTCCTGCCCGTGCAGATAGACCAGGGTGCCGTTGAACTCCACCTGCTCGAGCGCGCGGTTCATGCGCTCCAGCAGCCGTTGCGGCGCCTCCGCGGCCTGCGCGACGAGCGCGCACAGCCACAGTGCCGCCACCACGCACAAGGCCAACAGGAACGCACGCCGCGGACGCATCATGTTCCCGGGCGTCGTGCCGCCCAATCGCCGAGACCGCACCATCAAGGCAGGCGCTCGTAGCCGATGACAGCCGCATAGGCCGCCACACCGGGGCTACCGAGGCCCGCCACCTGCTCCTGGTGATTGACCAGCAGGCGGTCGAGCCGTGCGCGCACGACCGGGTCCGCCTGCTGCCATCGCTCGGCGACCGGTTGCGCCGGCAGTGGCGCGGGCGTGCCGGCGAAACCATGTATGCCGCCCTGCTGTTGACTCACCGGCTTGGTCAGGAACAGCGCCAAACCGACCACCATCAGCCCCGCTGCAATGGCACCGCCGATCGGCTGCCAGGCACCCGGGCGCCGGGAGCGCGGCGGCCTGCGGCCGCGGCCCGACAAGTGCTGTGCATCCGCGGCCGCACGCACCCGCGCGGCGGTGGCGCGGGCGGCCAGGGTATTCGGCTCGCCCCGCAGCGCTCGGCCGATGAGGTGCCAGCGCTCCCAGGACGCCGCAAGCTCCGGCGAGCGCGTCAGATCGTTGATGGCCGCGGCCGCCTCGAAGCGGCCCAACTCACCGTCCACCAGGGCGGAGATGCGCTGCCTCTGCTGCTCCGTGCTCATTCAGAACCCCCGATTCGCTGTGTTGCCCGAACGTCTGCGGCGGAAAAACGCCGGATCATGGCGTCAGCAAGGGTCGCAGACGCTTGTCGATGGCCTCACGCGCGCGGAAGATGCGCGAGCGGACCGTGCCAATGGGACAGGACATGGCGGTGGCGATCTCCTCGTAGCTCATACCTTCCAGTTCACGCAGCACGATGGCCGTGCGCAGATCCTCCGGCAGGCCGTCCAGGGCCGCCTGCACATTCTCGGCGATCTCGTCCGTCAGTAGCTCGCGCTCCGGCGTGGCGTGCTCGCGCAGCCGCCCGCCCATGTCCATCTGTTCCGCCACCTCGGCTTCTACATCCTCGCCAGGTGGCCGCCGACCCTGTGCAACCATGTAGTTCTTCACGGTGTTGATGGCGATCCGGTAGATCCAGGTGTAGAAGGCACTTTCACCGCGGAAGCCCGGCAGTGCCCGGTAGGCCTTCAGAAACGCCTCCTGGGTCACGTCCATCACCTCCGTATTGTCCCTCAGGTAGCGGCTAATCAGCGCCGCCACCCGTTGCTGATACTTGAGCACCAGCAGGTCAAAGGCGCGACCGTCCCCGCGCTGCGCGCGCTCCACCAGCGCCTGGTCCGCCTCACGCTCACTCATGGCGCCTTCCGGCGCCGGATGAGCGCGCGACCGGGCCACGCCTGTTGCATGTAGCCATTGACACTCACCAGCAATATTAAGTTCGCGGAACGCCACGCGTGGGCTCACGTAAGAGCTGACGCAGCGCAAGCATGGGTGACGGCGCCGTCGCGACCGGCTCGGTTCCCAGCGCGTCGCGCCGACGGCCCGCTTGTTGCTCGACAACATGCGGGCGAAACGTTGCATCAAAACGGGGCATTGCGACAAAGTCAAATGATGCACAGCATCATTCATAGTACGTCCATGTTTTGTCCATATTTCGCGACCTCGGGAATAAGGACTTCCCCCGAGCGTGCGGGAATAGACACGAGCCAAGTGCTTGACGCCTTCGCCCCGTGGGAGCACGTTTCCCCGCAGAGCCGTCGGCCGGCCAGATTGCAGGACGACCGACCCGCCTGCCGACACCACCACCGCGCCGCCCGCCCAGACCGTGCGATGATCGGCCCGGATGCAACCACTGGAAGTGCCCATGAACCCGCCCCATCGCCACGACGTGCTCATCATTGGCAGCGGCGCCGCCGGCCTCAGCCTTGCGCTGCGGCTCGTCCCGGCGCTGCATGTCGCGGTCCTGTCCAAGCGCGAGCTGCGTGAAGGCAATACCCTCTATGCCCAAGGCGGCATCTCGGCCGTCCTGGATGCGGCGGACTCGGTGGATGCCCACGTGCGGGACACGCTGGTTGCCGGCGCCGGGCTCTGCGACGAGCGCATCGTCCGGCTGGTGGTGGAGCATGGTCCCGAGAACATCCGCTGGCTGCTGGACGAGGGCGTGAAGTTCACGCGCGACGAGCAGTACGTCAATGCCGAGGGATATCACCTGACCCGTGAGGGTGGCCATTCCCACCGCCGGGTCGTGCATGCCGCCGATGCCACGGGCCGGGCCGTGGAGGACACGCTGGAGGGCCGCGTGCGCGCATTGCCCAACGTGGACCTGTTCGAGTTCTACACCGCCATCGACCTCATCGACGCGCAGCGGCTCGGCGCCGGCGAGCACCGCTGCATCGGCGCCTACTGCCTGAACACCCAGACCGGCGAGGTGGAGACCTTTCTCGCGCGTTTCATCGTCGTCGCCACCGGGGGCGCCAGTAAGGCCTACCTCTATACCAGCAACCCCGACGTGGCAACCGGCGACGGCATCGCAATGGCCTGGCGCGCCGGCTGCCGCGCGGTGAACATGGAATTCATCCAGTTCCACCCGACGTGCCTCTATCATCCCAAGGCCAAGTCGTTCCTGGTCACCGAGGCGCTGCGCGGCGAAGGCGCCCGGCTGCTGCTGCCGAACGGCGACCGCTTCATGCCACGCTTCGACCAGCGTGCGGAGCTGGCGCCGCGCGACGTCGTTGCCCGCGCCATCGACCACGAGATGAAGCGCATCGGCAGCAAGTACGTGCTACTGGACATCTCCCACCGCGAGCCGGCGTTCATCCACGAGCACTTCCCCACCATCCAGGCGCGCTGCCTGGAGCTCGGCATCGACATGACCACAGAGCCCATCCCGGTGGTGCCGGCGGCGCACTACACCTGCGGCGGCATTCTCACCGACGCCCGCGCCCGCGCCGACCTGCCCGGGCTCTATGTCATCGGCGAGGCCGCCTACACCGGCCTGCACGGCGCCAACCGCATGGCCAGCAACTCGCTGTTGGAGTGCCTGGTGTTCGGCGAGCTGGCGGCGGCCGACATCGAATCCCTGGCCGACGGCTGGCCCGAGCCGCCCGAGACCCCGCCCTGGGACGCAAGCCGCGTCACCGAGGCCGACGAAGAGGTGGTGATCTCCCACAACTGGGAAGAGCTGCGCCGCTTCATGTGGGACTACGTCGGCATCGTGCGCACGAACAAACGGCTGACGCGCGCGAAGCGGCGCATCGACCTGCTGCGCCAGGAGATCATCGAGAACTACAGCGACTTCCGCGTCGAGACCAACCTGCTGGAGCTGCGCAACCTGGTGGAAGTCGCGGACCTCATCGTCCAGTCCGCCCAGCGCCGCCGCGAGAGCCGCGGCCTGCACTACACCCTGGACTTCCCGCTGTCCGATGAATCCCAGCGCAGCCCGACCATTCTGATTCCGGACCGCTACAGCCCGCGGCCGGAGCGCTGGCAAAGCTGACCGGTGCCTGCGACCACGACGCGCGCCCGGGTTTCATGGCCGAGGCCCTCGCCTCCTTCGCGGGGTCCCGCGACGAAGCCGAGCCCTTGGAGCCATGCGCCCGGCGCTTGTGATGGAGGACGAGCGTTTCGCCCACGCCTTACGGATTCCAGAATTTGACCAGGCTGACTACCAGTCCGCCGACGGCCACGGTTGTGCCGAACGACCAAACGAGGAAGCGGTCCATGCGCCGCTGCAGCTCGCGAATATCCTGTTGGACGCTCTCGAAGCGCTTGTCGACCTGCTCGAAGCGCTTGTCGACCTGCTCGAAACGCTTGTCGACCTGCTCGAAATGCTTGTCGACCTGCTCGAAGCGCTTGTCGACCTGCTCGAAGCGCTTGTCGACCTGCTCGAAGCGCGCCAACATGTCCTCGCGCAGCTGCTCGTGACGTTTGTCCACCTGCTCGAACCGCGCCAGAATGTCCTCACGCAGATCCTGCCAGCGCTGCTCGGCCGCTTCGAAGCGCTGGTCCATGCGCTGAAAGCCTTCGCGCATCAGCTCGCGCTGATGCTTCAGCTCCTCCTCTACCCGCACCATGCGCTCGCGCAGTTCCACCTCGTAGACCGCTGGCGGCTTGCCGAGCGATTGCTCCGCCAGCCACTCGCCGAGATGGTCTTTGATGAACTGGATGTCTTCCTGTGCCAGGGCCATGCCTAATCCCGGGTTGTCGCCGGACCACTTCCCGGTCAGGTCAGTATATCAGCCGGATATCAGCCGGCCTGCGGCCGCTCCGTCTGCTCTGCACATTGCTACGCTAGTCACCACGTGGCAACGCCGCGCGCGATTCGCGCCCTGTGTCCGTTGCCTGTAACAACAGCGCACCGGCAACCGCTTGCCCGAGCGCGAGTCCGCCGTCGTTGCTCGGCACGCGGCGGTGGCTCAACACCCTGAGCCCCGCGGCCCGCAGCCCAGCCGCAAGGGCCTCGAACAGGGTTCGGTTCTGGTATACGCCGCCGGACAAAGCAACCGTCCCGACATCGTGGGCCGCTGCCAATTCCACCGACAACGCCGTCACGGCCTCGGCGAGGCCACGATGAAAGCGTGTGGCGACCTGCGTCACCTCGGCTCCGGCGGCGAGGTCTTCGCACAGGGATTGCCACATGGGTGCTGGATCCAGCACGCGCAGCCCGCCAGCGCCGCCGAGGTCGAACGGATAGCCAGCCACGGCGTCGAGGGGGCGGCAGTGGGTCTCCAGCTCGATGGCAGCCTGCCCCTCATAGGCGATGCGCTCGGTGCAGACGCCCACCGCCGCCGCCACTGCGTCAAAGAGCCGGCCGCAGGACGACGTGAGCGGTGCGTTGAGGCCGCTCGCGGTCATCCGGCGCAGCAGGTCCACCGGCCGCTTGGCGAAGTACCGAGCAAGGCGCAGACCGCCAAAGCGCGCCTGGAAAGCGTCCCAGCCGAAGGCGGCATCGAGGTGTGCAAACAGCATCCGCCAGGGCTCGAGGATGGCGCGAGTGCCGCCCGGCAGCGGCACCTGAGCGAGGCGCGCGACGCGGCGCAGGTCGGTGTAGCTGCCGACGAACCATTCGCCACCCCAGACCGTGCCGTCGTCGCCGTAGCCGGAGCCGTCCAGCGCGATGCCGAGCACGGGCCCACCGTCGGTCGGGTAACCGTTGTCGGCGAGCACGGCGGCGATGTGGACGCGGTGGTGCTGAAGCTCGATGGCGGGGACGCCCAGCTCCGCTGCAAGCCGCCGGCCCACCTCGCTGGCGTGGTAGCCCGGGTGGGCGTCCACGGCAACAGCCGCGGGCCGGTGCTCGTAGAGCGCCCGGTACAGCGCGATGGTGTGCTCGAACTCCCGCGCCGTAGCGGCGTCGTGCAGGTCGCCCAAGTGCTGCGAGAGCACCGCCTGGCCGTCCTGGAGCAGGCACAGCGTGTTCTTGAGCTCGCCGCCCATCGCGAGCACCGGCGGCAAGGAGGCCATGCTCTCGGGCAGGGTCAGCGGCGCCGGCGCGAAGCCGCGTGCGCGGCGCAATAGCCGCGGTGCGCCGTCCATGATCCGCGCCACCGAGTCGTCCACCCTGTTGACGATGTCGCGGTCGTGCAGCAGCAGGGCATCGGCGATACCGCCAAGGCGCCTGCGCGCGTCGTCGTTGTCGATGCACTGCGGCTCCTCGCTGCGGTTGCCGCTGGTCATCACCAGCGGCCGGTCCCAGTCCGCCAGCAGCAGATGGTGCAGTGGGCTGTAGGGCAGCATGAAGCCGAGGGTCGTCTGCCCTGGCGCGACGCCGGGTGCGAGTCCGCTTCCGGGCCGAGCCGGCAACAGCACGATGGGTGCGGCGGGTTGACGCAGCAGCTCGGCGGCGGCCGCGTCCAGGTCCGCATAGCAGGCAATGACATCGAGGTCGCGCGCCATCAGCGCCAGCGGCTTGGCGTAGCGGCCCTTGCGCCGGCGCAGCTCGGCGACGGCGCCGGCATCGGCAGCGTCGCAGGCGAGATGGAAGCCGCCGATGCCCTTGATGGCGACGATGCGGCCGGCCGCCAGCAGCGCGCTTGCGGCGGCCACGGCATCGGCGGCGCCCCGTTCGGCCGGATCGAGCACCGTGCCGTCCGACCACTCGAGCCAGACCCGAGGTCCGCACGTCGGGCAGGCATTGGGCTGGGCGTGGAAGCGCCGGTCCGCCGGGTCCCGATACTCCGCCGCGCAGTCCGGACACATCGGAAAGGCCGCCATGCTGGTATTCGCGCGATCGTAAGGGATGGCGCGGACGATGCTGAGCCTGGGGCCGCAGTGCGTACAGTTGGTGAAGGGATAACGGTGGCGGCGGTTGTCCGGGTCACGGATTTCCGCGAGGCAGGCGGGACAGGTGGCCGCGTCCGGCACCACGCCGGTGTGCACGCCGGTGGCGGCGCTGTGCTCGATGACGAAGTCCGCACCGGCCTGCCCTGCCCTGTCCCAGGCGCCGCGCTCGATGCCATCGATGCGCGCCAGCGGCGGTTGCTCGGCAACCAACCGGCGGCAGAAGGCCTCGATGTCGGCAGCCGCGCCGGCGATGCGGATCAGCACCCCGTCACCGTCGTTGCGCACGCCACCGGCGAGGCCCAGGTCGCGGGCAAGGCGCCAGACGGTAGGCCGGAAGCCGACGCCCTGCACCAACCCACGGACGCGGATCAGCTCGCCGGTGCTGGCGGATGGCGGGTCTGGTGTCTGGGCCATGGGCGTATGGACCCTCGCGGTGTGGCGATGATTCCCCTTTGTGCCGCATTACACCCGCTATCGGCAACCGTCAGGCACAACAGAGGGGCGCAACGGTCGAGGAAAACGGGCAGGCGAAAAAAAACGCCGCCTTGGCGTCAGCCAAGGCGGCGTTTTGTTTGGTCCGGGCGGCAGGATTCGAACCTGCGACCCCCACAACCCCATTGTGGTGCGCTACCAGACTGCGCTACGCCCGGAAGCCGGCCAGAATACGTGTTGGACGCCGCGCTGTCAATCTAGTGGTGCCGGCGCTTCAGGTCGTGCAGCAGTTCTTCGAGCTCCAGACGCATCTGGCGCACGATCTGGTGGCTTTGGGAGCTGTCGTGCTTGGCGGACTCGCCGGAGAGCTGCTGGCGGGCGCCACCGATGGTGAAGCCCTGCTCATACAGCAGCGATCGGATTTGGCGCACCATGACCACGTCGTGGCGCTGGTAGTAGCGGCGGTTGCCGCGGCGCTTCACAGGCTTGAGTTGTGGGAACTCCTGTTCCCAGTAGCGCAACACGTGCGGCTTCACGTCGCAGAGCTCACTCACCTCACCGATGGTGAAATAGCGCTTGCCGGGGATCGGCGGCAGATCGTCGACGCTATTGGTCGAGTCCGGCATAGGCTTCGACCCGCGACTTGAGCTTCTGACCCGGGCGGAAGGTCACCACGCGCCGGGCCGTGATGGGGATCTCCTCGCCTGTCTTGGGGTTGCGTCCCGGACGCTGCTTCTTTTGGCGCAGATCGAAATTGCCGAAGCCGGACAGCTTCACTTGCTCGCCCTGCTCGAGCGCCGCGCGGATCTCCTCGAAGAAGGATTCGACGACCTCTTTCGCCTCGCGCTTGTTAAGGCCCAACTCTTCGTAGAGGTGCTCGGCCATGTCTGCCTTCGTCAATGCCATTGCGAGTCTCGTTGTGCTCCGATCGGTACCGCTATCGGGCCAATTTTCTGGGCAAATCTCCCGGGCCCATTTTCCTGAGCAAGCTTCCCGGGTGAATCTCTCGGTCAAACCGCGCCCGGGTGCACGCGCTGGTCACTCCCGCGTTGCCGCTCGAGCGTACACCCGGCTTCCGCCGGCGCCGCCCACCGGGGCCATACCGGCCGCATCTCAGGTGCGCAACTCGGCGTTGAGCTCGGTGCGCAGTTCGGCGAGCACGCGAGCCACGACAGCCGCCACCTCATCGTCGGTAAGTGTCTGAGAAGTCGCCTGTAGAATCAATCCCAAAGCCATGCTTTTTCGTCCCGAATCTACCTTCTCGCCGACATACACGTCGAACAGCATCAGATCGCGCAGCAGTTCCCCGGCGGCAGCGCGGACAATGCGCTCCACGGCCTGGAAGGCGACTGTCTCGTCCACCACGATGGCGAGGTCCCGGCGGATCGAAGGGAACTTGGACAAGGGCGCAAAGGTGGGCCGCGGGCCGTTACCCAGGCCGCCCGTGGCAAGCTCGAACAGTTGCACGTCCGCGGGGAGGTCGAGCCGCGCCGCCAGCGACGGGTGAATGCTGCCGAGCCAGCCCACGGTGCTTCCAGCCCGCTCGACGCGCGCGGTCTGCCCCGGATGCAGCGCCGGATGGGTGGCGGGTACGAAGACGACCCCGTCCGCGCAGCCGGCGATGGCCAGCAGCGCCTCCACGTCCGCTTTCAAGTCGAAGAAGTCCGCGTTGCGGGCGGACGCACCCCATTGCTCCGGCAGCACCGGACCCACGATCGCACCGGCGAGCATGGGCTCCTGGTGCAGCACCTCGCCCTCCGGCCGGAAGCGCAGGCCCGACTCGAACAGCCGCACGCGGTTCTGCTGCCGTGCCAGGTTCTGCCGCAACGCCTGAAGCAGGCCGGGCCATAGGCCGGTGCGCATCACCGACAGCTCCGCCGAGAGCGGGTTGGCCAGGGCCAGCGGCGGTTGCTCCGGATCCACCAGCGCCTGCAGCTCGGGGCTCACGAAGCTGTAGGTGACGGCCTCGAAGTAGCCCCGGTCCAGCAGCAGGCGGCGCGAGCGCACCGGGTCATAGGCCATTTCCAATGGGGCACGGGTAGCCGCCGCGGAGCGGGCGTGGGTCACCGGGATGCGGTCGTAGCCGTGCACGCGGCCCAGCTCGGCGATGAGGTCCACATCCAGCAGCACGTCGAAGCGGCTCGGCGGCGGCGTCACCAGCCACCCGCCGTCGGCCTCGGTGAGCGCCATGCCGAGGCGTCCCAGGATGTCCGCAACGGCGGCATCATCGAAGTCGAGGCCGAGCACCTGGGCGATGCGGTCGCGGCGCAACAGGATCTCGCGCGGCGGCGGCAGGTGGGCGTCGGACTCCGTCGCTGTCACCGGGCCGGGCTTGCCGCCGGCGATGTCCAGCAGCAGCGCGGTGGCGCGCTCCATGGCGGTGATGCAGCGGGTCGGGTCTACGCCCCGCTCGAAGCGATGCGAGGAATCGGTGTGCAGCCCATAGCTGCGCGCCTTGCCGCTGATAGCCTCGGGGGCGAAGAAGGCGCTCTCCAGCAGGATGTCCCGAGTGTCGGCGCCTACGGCGCTGTCGGCACCCCCCATGACGCCGGCGAGGGCCACCGGACGCTGCCGGTCGGCGATGACCAGGGTATCCGCACGCAGCGAGGCGCTCTCGCCGTTCAGCAGGGCCAGTTCCTCGCCGTCACTCGCCATGCGCACGACGATGCCGCCGTCGAGCTTGGCGAGGTCGAAGGCGTGCATGGGCTGGCCCAGCTCCAGCAGCACGTAATTGGTGACGTCCACGGCGACGCTGATGGGCCGAAGCCCGCTGCGGCGCAGGCGCTCTCGCATCCACAGCGGCGTCGGCGCGGCCGCGTTCACGCCACGCACCACCCGGCACAGGTAGCGCGGGCAGGCATCGGGGGCCGCAAGATCCACCGGCACCACGTCCTCGCTGGCGGGTGCCACCGGCTCGATCCGCGGCGCGCGCAGGTCCACCCGGTTCAGCACGCCGACATCGCGGGCGACGCCGGCGACGCTGAGGCAGTCGGCGCGGTCCGGGGTCAGGTCCAGCTCGATGCAGTGGTCGTCCAGCGCCAGGTAGGCGCGCAGGTCTTCGCCCACCGGCGCGCCCGCCGGCAGCACCATGATGCCGTCGGCGCTCTCGGCTAGGCCGAGCTCGGCGACGGAGCAGATCATGCCGAGGGACTCGACCCCGCGCAGCTTGGCCCGCTTGATCTTGAAATCGCCCGGCAGCCGCGCACCGACGGTGGCCACCGGCACCCGCTGCCCGGCGGCCACGTTGGCGGCGCCGCAGACGATGCCGACGGGCTCGTCGCCGCCCACGTCCACCTGGCACACGCGCAGCTTCTCGGCGTTGGGATGCGGCTCCACCGCTTGCACGTGGCCCACCACGACGCCGCTGAAGGCCGGCGCCGCCGGCTCTATGGCGTCCACCTCCAGCCCGGACAGGCTGAGTTGGTCGGCAAGGGCGTGGGTGTCCAGCGGTGGGTCCACCCATTCGCGCAGCCAGGCTTCGCTGAAGCGCATGGATCGGTCTCCGATGATGATAAACGCCGCGGAAACGACTCAGTCCCTGACTCCGCGACGCTTGAACAAGGTGTCGAGGCTATTTCGTTGTCGTAATCGACTATCCGCGCAAGAAAGACAGCGACAACGAGCAGCGTCTTTTGCAGCGTTGCTTGGTTCCGGCGCTGGGGAATCCGCACCCATCAGCGCATCGCATCCACTGCAGCCGCTTATCCGAACTGCCGCAAGAAGCGCAAATCGTTCTCGAAATAGAGGCGGATGTCGTCGATGCCGTAGCGCAGCATGGCCAGTCGCTCGACGCCCATGCCAAACGCGTAGCCAAGCCAGCGCTCGGCGTCGATGTTCACATGGCCGAGCACCGCCGGGTGGATCATGCCGCAGCCCAGCACCTCCAGCCAGCCGCTCTGCTTGCATACCCGGCAGCCGGCACCACCGCACTTGACGCACTGCACGTCCACCTCGGCGGACGGCTCGGTGAACGGGAAGTACGACGGCCGGAACCTGAGCTTCAGCGCGTCGTCCTCGAAGAAGTTGCGCAGGAAATCGTAGAGCACGCCCTTGAGGTCCGCGAAGGTGGCCCGCTCGTCCACCAGAAAGCCTTCCACCTGGTGGAACATGGGTGTGTGGGTCAGGTCCGAGTCGCAGCGGTAGACCCGCCCTGGCGCGATCACCCGGAACGGCGGCTCGCGGTGCTCCATGACGCGGATCTGCACTGGCGAGGTGTGGGTGCGCAGCAGCCGCCCGTCCGGGAAGTAGAAGGTGTCGTGCATGGCCCGGGCAGGATGGTGCGCCGGTATGTTGAGCGCCTCGAAGTTGTGGTACTCGTCCTCGACCTCGGGGCCTTCTTCCACGCTGAAGCCGGCATTGGCGAAGAGCTGCTCGATACGCTCCAGCGTGCGCGTGACGGGGTGTGCGGCACCGCTGCGCTGGCCGCGACCGGGCAGGGTCACGTCGACGCGCTCGCCGACGAGCCGCGCATTCAACGCCGCCTGCTCCAGCGCCGTCTTGCGCGCGTCAATGGCCTCCTGCAACGCAGCCTTGGCGCGGTTGATGGCCTGACCGGCCGCGGGTCGCTCCTCTTTCGGCAGCGCCCCCAGGGCCTTGAGCTGGGCGGTGAGCTGACCGCTCTTGCCGAGGTAATCCACGCGCACCCGGTCCAGTGCCGCGAGGTCGTCAGCGGCGGCTATTGCCGCCATGGCAGCTCGATGCAGTGCATCGAGGTCGGGTGCGTTGCCGTCGCTCATGGTGGTGTCGAATAGGGCTCAGGCTGAAGGTCGGGCCGACGCAAAAGGCCCAACGCGGTGGACAAGGAGGCGCAGCAGCAGGCGGCGGGGCGCATGGCTCGCGAAGCCGGGCGCGGCGGACTTCGGCGTTGGCTTTGGGCCTCGCAGGCTCGGCACAACGGCTCACGACATGGTCCGGCCACCGGCACCGACTTCGCCCTCACGGGCGACACACGTTGCTCCCGGAAGTGCCGGGCGGATATACCGATGAGCTGGCGTGCGCCGCGGGCCGGCGCGGGCGGAGGCCCGCGGCCGGCAGCGGCTGGTAGCAGCGGTCAGTCAGCGGCTGCCGGTCAGGCCAGTGCGGCCTTGGCCTGCTCGGCGATGGCGGCGAAGGCGGCGTCGTCGTGATAGGCGATCTCGGCGAGCACCTTGCGGTCCATGTCGATGCCGGCCTTGTTCAGGCCGTCCATCAAGCGGCTGTAGGACAGACCGTTCATGCGCGCGGCGGCGTTGATGCGCTGGATCCACAGCGCCCGGAACTGCCGCTTGCGCTGGCGCCGGTCACGATAGGCGTACTGGCCGGCCTTGATGACCGCCTGCTTGGCGACGCGGAAGACCTTGCTGCGGGCACCGTAGTAGCCCTTGGCCTCCTGCAGCACCTTCTTGTGACGGGCGTGGGCGGTAACGCCGCGTTTGACTCGTGGCATGGGAAGGGACTCCGGCTAGCAGTATGGGATCATGCGACGCGCGGCACGCACGTCGGCCTTGTGGAGCATGTGGGCGGCGCGCAGATGGCGCTTCCGCTTGGTGCTCTTCTTGGTGAGGATGTGCCGCCGATGCGAGGCAATGCGCTTGAAGGCGCCGGAGGCGGTGCGGGCGAAGCGCTTGGCCGCGCCGCGGTTGGTCTTGATCTTGGGCATTTGCTTGGTCTCCGTGTTCGGACCCGCCGGGTGTGACCATTGGCGGGTCGTCGTTGGTTACGGCGAACCGGAAGCCCTTACCCGGTCGCCGCTGGTTGTGGTGCCGCGTTGCCTGCGGACTTTGTGGGCGATCGCAGCGAGTGCCGCGCCGCCATGCGGAAACGGCCGCCGGTTCGGCGGCCCCCGCTCGTGCTGCGCTGACGCCGCTTCGGAACGAGTCAGAAACAACTGAAATGCCGCGGATGCAGACTGGCCCAGCATCGTGGGTCGGGTTAGCGATAGCGTGACCCGACAATCAACGGCTTACTGGCGCCCCGCGTCGGGTTACGCTGCGCTAACCCGACCTACACCGAATACGTTCACAGTCGTTCCGCTGGTCCACCCCGCGAACGTTCACCTTGTTCTTGGTGCCGTCACCGGAGCAGTCCAAACGCTGGCCCAAACTCTGGTCTGGCGCTACTTCTTGCGTGGACTCAGGACCATGACCATCTGCCGCCCCTCCATCTGCGGCTGCTGCTCAACGGTGCTGATCTCGGCGAGATCGCTCTCCACGCGCCGCAGCAGTTCCAGACCCAGCTCGCGGTGGGCGTGCTCGCGGCCACGGAACCGCATGGTGACCTTGGCCTTGTCGCCCTCGTTGAGGAAGCGCGTGAGGTTGCGCAGCTTGACCTGATAATCGCCGATGTCGGTGCCCGGCCGGAACTTGACCTCCTTGACCTGTACCTGCTTCTGCTTCTTGCGCGCCTCGGATTTCTTTTTCTTCTGGTCGAACAGGAAGCGACCGAAATCCATGAGTCGGCAGACCGGCGGCTCGGCAGTCGGCACGATCTCCACCAAGTCAAGCCCTTCCGCCTCGGCCCGCTCTCTTGCAGCGCGCAGGTCGACGACGCCGATTTGGTCTCCATCCGCGCCGATCAGCCGGACCTCCGGGGCCGTGATCTCTTCGTTGACGCGGTTACGTTTTGGTGCAGCGATAGCTAGGCTCCTCCTTCCGGAACAAGGTCTCGGCACGCATCCGGCGCGGCGCAGGCGGCTGCCGAACGCGGGTTACAAATAGCTGCGACATAGTCTGGCAGACCGCCACCGGGTTGCACGACCACCAGATTGGGCACCCGCAGGCGCCCGGCAATGGTCGCGGTGAGCGCGCCAACGGCCGCGTCACGAGAAGCGGCAGCCCCACCGCGGCCCCTCCGGCGCATGGCCGTCAGGAGCATGTCTCGTCAGGCACGGCTCGCAACCGCAGCGTCCAGCGTCTCGATGAAGGCATCGATGGACATGGCGCCGTGATCCTGTCCCGTACGGTCGCGGACGGCCACCTGCCCCTGCTCCACCTCGCGGTCGCCTACCACCAGCAGGTAGGGTACCCGTTGCAGCGTGTGGGCGCGGATTTTATAGCCGATCTTCTCGTTCCTCAAGTCGAGCTCCACGCGGAATCCCTTGTCGCGCAGCACCTTAGTGACCTCGCGCACGGTGTCCGCCTGGCGGTCGGTGATATTCATGACCACCGCCTGAACCGGCGCGAGCCAAACCGGCATAACCCCGGCATAGTGCTCGATGAGAATGCCGATGAAGCGCTCCATCGATCCCAGGATGGCGCGGTGGATCATCACCGGCACCTGGCGGCTGTTGTCCTCGGCAATGTAGTGGGCGTCGAGCCGGCCCGGCATCGAGAAGTCCACCTGGATGGTGCCGCACTGCCAGGCGCGGCCGATGCTGTCGTGCAGCGTGAACTCGATCTTCGGCCCGTAGAAGGCGCCCTCCCCGGGCTTCACCTTGAATTCCAGCCCCTTGTCGCGCAGTGACTGCTCCAGCGCCGCCTCGCCCTTGTCCCAGAGCGCGTCGCTGCCGACGCGCTTGTCGGGCCGCAGCGACAGTGCCAGCTCGATGCTGTCGAAGCCAAAGTCCCGGTAGGTCTCGAACACCATGTCGATGAGCGTCGAGACCTCCGCCTGGAGCTGCTCCTCGGTGCAGAACACGTGCGCGTCGTCCTGGGTGAAGCGGCGCGCGCGCATCAGGCCGTGCAGCGTCCCGGATGGCTCGTTGCGGTGCACGACGCCAAACTCCGCGATGCGCAGCGGCAGGTCGTGGTGACTCTTCAGCCCCTGGTTGAAGAGCTGGATGTGCCCCGGACAGTTCATCGGCTTGATGGCGAAGTCGTGGTCGTCCAGGTGGGTCGTGAACATGTCGTCCGCGAACTTCTCCCAGTGCCCGGAGCGCTCCCACAGCGAGCGGTCCAGCACCTGCGGCGTTTCCACCTCCTGGTAGCCGTACTCCTCCAGCTTCTCGCGCATGTAGCGCTCGACTTCCCGATAAATGACCCGGCCCTTGTGGTGCCAGAAGGCCATGCCCGGGGCCTCTTCCTGGAAGTGGAACAGGTCGAGCTGCTTGCCGAGCTTGCGGTGGTCGCGCTTCTCGGCCTCCTCGAGGCGGTGGAGATAGGCCTTGAGCTCCTTCTTGTCGCGCCAGGCGGTGCCATAGATGCGCTGGAGCATCTCGTTGTTGGAGTCGCCGCGCCAGTAGGCGCCGGCCAGCTTCATGAGCTTGAAGCCCTGGCCCAGCTTGCCGGTGCTGGGCAGGTGCGGGCCTCGGCAGACGTCGAACCACTCGCCCTGGCGATAGACCGAGACCTCCTCGCCCACGGGGATGATGTCTTCGATTATCTGGACCTTGTAGGTCTCGCCCAACTCGTCGAAGACGCGCTTGGCCTCCTCGCGGTCCCAGATCTCGCGCTGGATCGGCAGGTCGCGCTTCACGATTTCGTGCATGCGCTGCTCGATGGCCGTGAGGTCCTCCGGCGTGAAGGGCTCGTCGCGGGCGAAGTCGTAGTAGAAGCCGTTCTCGATGGCAGGGCCGATGGTCACCTGGGTGCCGGGATAGAGCTCCTGCACCGCCTGGGCCATGACGTGCGCGGCGTCGTGGCGCAGCAATTCCAGCGCGTCCTCGTCACGGGACGTGACGATGGCAACCTGCGCGTCGCTCTCCACCAGATGGGATGCGTCCACCAGACGGCCGTTCACGCGCCCGGCGAGGGTCGCCTTGGCGAGCCCGGTGCCGATGCTCGCGGCGATGTCCTGCACCGTGACCGGTGCATCGAAGCTGCGGATGGAGCCGTCGGGGAGGGTGATCTGCGGCATGGCTGCTGCCTCAACTGCTTCAGTGGCGATCGATACGAGGGATCGCGTGATTCAAGTTCGTCGTCACGACATCGTTCTTACGACATCTCGGGCCGCCGCTGCGGACGACAAGCTCGATGCCCTGGCCGGACCTGAAAAACAAAAGCCGCCAAGCCCCTGGAGGCTGGCGGCCCGCGTGTTGGTAGGCGCGAGTGGACTCGAACCACCGACCCCCACCATGTCAAGGTGGTGCTCTAACCAACTGAGCTACGCGCCTGTAAGCCGTGCATTATAGACAGGGCCGGCTTCCGCCTGCAACGGTCAGTGTGCATTTTTCTGCGCACCCCACCCCGGCTCCCACCCCTACCCCCGTGCAGCCGCACGGATGCAAGGCCCCGAGCGACGTAGTAGGCTTTTGTCCAAACAACGCCTTGCGGAGGTGTACGCCATGTCCAGCAGCGCCATCGCCCGGCCGCCCGACGGCGACGGCCCCGTCAGCCCGACGGAGCAGGCGGAACCCGTGTCCGCCGACGGCCGCTACGTCTCCGAGCACACCTATTGGCGGGAGTACTACTTCGAGTCCGACATCCACTACGAATGGAACAATCACGGCGCGCCGACGCCGAGGCGGAGGCCCGCGCCGCCGCCGAGCGCCGTGCCCGCGAGGCCGAAGCCGCCCTGGCCCGGCTCAGGACCCGGCTTGGCGATCGAGAAGGCGACTGAGACCCATCTATGACCTTACTCCGACAAGAGCACCTCATTCAGAGCATCGAAGACGCACTGCAATACATCAGCTACTACCACCCGCCGGACTATATTCACGCGCTGTCCAGGGCCTACGAGGCCGAGGAATCGCCCGCCGCCAAGGACGCCATGGCGCAGATCCTGGTGAACTCGCGCATGTGCGCCGAGGGCCACCGGCCCATCTGCCAGGACACCGGCATGGTCGTCGCCTACCTGAAGGTGGGTATGGACTTGCGCTGGGACGCCGACATGGGCCTGCAACAGATGGTCGATGCGGGCGTGCGCCGTGCCTACACCCACGAGCACAACGTACTGCGGGCATCGATGGTGTCGCCCCCCATCGGCGCACGGAAGAACACCGGCGACAACACGCCAGCCATGTTGCACGTGGAGCTGGTGCCGGGGGACAAGCTCGAGGTGCGCATCGCCGCCAAGGGCGGCGGCTCCGAGAACAAGGCCCGCTTCGCCGTGCTGAATCCGAGCGACAGCCTGGTGGACTGGGTGCTGAAAACGGTGCCCTCTCTGGGCGCCGGTTGGTGCCCGCCCGGCATGCTCGGCATCGGCATCGGCGGCTCCGCCGAGAAGGCGATGCTGCTGGCCAAGGAGGCACTGCTGGAGGACATCGACATCCACGAGCTGAAGGCGCGTGGACCGGCTGACGCCGTCGAAGCACTGCGATTGGAGCTGTTCGAGAAGGTCAATGCGCTCGGCATCGGCGCCCAGGGCCTGGGTGGCCTGACCACGGTGCTGGACGTGAAGGTCAAGACCTTTCCGACCCACGCCGCCTCGCTGCCGGTGGCCATCATCCCCAACTGCGCCGCCACCCGGCACATCCACTTCACCCTCGACGGCTCCGGCCCGGCGCAGCTCACGCCGCCGAGCCTCAGGGACTGGCCCGACCTGGACCACGACCCCACCGCCGGCGCCCGCCGCGTGAACCTGGACGGTCTCACGCGCGAGGACATCACCAGCTGGCGGCCCGGCGAGCGGCTCCTGTTCTCCGGCAAGCTGCTCACCGGCCGCGACGCCGCCCACAAGCGTATCAAAGACCTGCTCGACCGCGGCGAGCCGCTGCCCGAGGGCGTCGATCTCGCCAACCGCTTCATCTACTACGTCGGTCCCGTGGACCCGGTGCGGGACGAGGTGGTCGGCCCCGCCGGCCCCACCACCGCCACGCGCATGGACAAGTTCACCGACCACCTGTTGGCCGAGACCGGCCTCATCGGCATGATCGGCAAGGCCGAGCGCGGCCCGGCGGCCATCGCGGCCATCAAGCGCCACGGCGCGGTGTACCTGATGGCCGTCGGCGGCGCGGCCTACCTTGTCGCCAAGGCCATTAAGTCCTCGCGCCTCGTCGCCTTCGAGGACTTGGGGATGGAGGCCATCCGCGAGCTCGAGGTCCACGACATGCCCGTCACGGTCGCCGTGGACAGCCGCGGCAACGCCGTGCATGAGACAGGACCGGCGGAGTGGCGCTCGCGAATCGGGAAGATTCCGGTGGTGGTGGAGTGACGCTGCCCGTCCGCGCACACCGGATCTCGCGCAACGAGGCAAGGCGTGCCCGGCGGAGCGCCTCGGCGGGACGCGCCTGGCGTCGGAACCCATGACGAAGCGCGACAAGCTGCGGACGCGACTGTGAGCCGGTGCGCCGGATATCCGTTTTGACGAAGTGGAGGCATTCCTTCAGTTCGAGGGATTTGTGCTGTTCAACCGCCGCGGCAGTCATTGCACCTACCATCATTCAGACGGAAGGCTTCTCACCCTCGTCCGCCCGCATGGTGGCCGCAAGCATTGCCACCCGGCAGACATCCGCAAACTGGCCAGGATCCTCAACCTATGCTGACCACTAGCCACGTGTACCGAGACTACGTCTTCTCCATCAGCTACCAGGCAAGAGAGCCCGCCTACATCGTCGACTTCCCGGACATCCCCGAAATCGTCACGAGCGGCGACACGCTGCCCGACGCCTTCGCCAACGCCTGTGAGGCCCTGGACCTTCATCTCGAAAGCCTTGCCAAGCTGGCGCTGCCCGCCCCGACACGTCGGCACAGGCTCGTCGTTGAAGCGGCGTAAGCCTCTATCCAGGCTGTCTGCGAATGTCACGAGCGCGCTCGCGGTGCCGTGAGCGCGCGAGCGCGGCCGGCATCGGCGTCGGCGATCCGGCATACTGCGGCCCCGCCGGCGCCGCGCGCCGGCCGAGCCACAGACAAGGGGGAGCCCATGCCGACCCATCGCGCCTTCCGTATCCACCACGACGAGGCCGGGCATCGCGCCGGCATCGAGACCATCGACCTGCCCGAGCCCGCCGCTGGCGAAGTGCTGCTGCGGGTGGACTACGCCAGCGTCAATTACAAGGACGCCCTCGGCGGCACCGGCAAGGGCAAGGTAATCCGCCGCTTCCCCATCATCGGCGGCATCGATGCGGCCGGGGTCGTAGAGCGCTCCGAGCACGAGGATTTCAAGCCGGGCGATACCGTCATCGCCACCGGTCACGGCATGGCCTTCGACCACGACGGCGGCTACGCGGAGTACCTCTGTGTGCCCGGCGACTGGCTGGTGGCGGTGTCGGAGGGGCTCGATACCCGCACCGCCATGCTGCTCGGCACCGCCGGCTTCACGGCGGCGCTGGCGGTGCATCGGTTGTTGCAGAACGATCAGCGGCCGGACATGGGGCCGATCCTGGTGACCGGCGCCAGCGGCGGCGTCGGGTCAGTCGCCATTGCTATCCTCGCCAAGCTGGGCTTCGAGGTAACCGCGGTGTCCGGCAAGCCGGAGCTGCACGACTGGCTGACGGACCTCGGCGCAACGCAGATCCTCGGCCGCGACGCGCTGCCTGGCGGCGACCGCCCACTGGAGAAGGCCACCTGGGGCGGCGCGGTGGACAACGTCGGCGGCGCCATGCTCGCGCGCATCACCCGTACCGTGGTGCCCTATGGCAACATCGCCAGCATCGGGCTCGCCGGTGGCGGCGAGCTGCACACCACCGTCATGCCCTTCATCCTGCGCGGCGTGTCGCTGCTCGGCTGCGACTCGGTGCATGTCCCAATGCCGCTGCGGACCGAGCTGTGGCGCCACCTTGCCACAGACTGGCGGGTTGACGAGCCCGAGCGGCTGCTTGGCGGTGAGGTCGCGCTGGAGGCCCTGCCGGAGGTGTTCGAGCGCATGCTCGCCGGTCGCACGCATGGGCGTGTGCTGGTGCAGCCCACGGCAGCCGGCTGAGCGCGTGGGAGCGCCACTGCTGTTCGTGGCGCGATCGGGCACCCGTCGCGGCACCGAGCGTGCCGCTCCCACACCAAGAGCGCCGCTCCCACACCCCCAGAGCCAGAGCACATGACAACACACCTGAACAACCAACAGCGCCGGGCGCTGAAGCAGCTAGCGCATCATCTCAAGCCCGTGGTGCTGCTCGGTGCCGCCGGGCTCACCGAGCCGGTGCTGGCCGAGATCGGGCTGGCGCTGTCGCACCATGAGCTGATCAAGGTGCGCGTGAACGGTGGCGACCGCGACGGACGGGATGCGCAGGTGCGCACCATAGTCGAGGAGACCGGTGCGGCGCTGGTGCAGCGCATCGGGAATGTCGCGGTGCTGTATCGCGCCAATCCGGAGCTCAAGGAGCCGATACGGTTGCCAGGTTGACTTCATCGCATTGAGCCGCCTGGCGCGCTAAGCCGCCTGACGGCGGCTGGGGCCGACTGAAAGTCGGCGCCCCCAGGTGCGACGCGCCAATCTGAAAGTCGGCGCCCCCGGGGCTACTCCAGGACCAGCTTGCGGCCGAAGGGCGCCTGCATGTGCGCGGCCTCGGCGGGCACGGCCCAGAGCACCGGGAAGGACGGGCAGTAGTCGACGCGGCCATCGAGGTCCGTAAGGAATACGGCCATGTCCGGGTCGTGGCGCTGGGCCTCCTCCAGTAACGGCGTGAAGTCGGTACCGCCCCGGCCCTCGAACTTGACGTCCCGCAGATTGGAGCGGCCGGGCTCGAAGGTACGCACGTCGCGCACCTTGTCGTCGCCGATGACCACCAGTACGAGCGCCTCCAGGCGGCGGCTGATGGCCTCCACCTCGGCGGCAAACCGGTGCATCAACGTGTCGTCCACGGAGCCCGACACGTCTACCAGCACCGCGAGGCGCGCCACCGCGCTGGATGAGGCGCGCCCGGGCTCCCAGGGCATGCGCATGCCAGTGCCCTGCCCGGACCGGCTGCCGGTGCGCCCGCTTGCCCTGCTCCCCACTCGGCCACGATTCGCGAGGTAGGATCGCGACGGCCGCGACCAGGACAGCTCCGGCTGCATGGACAGCCCGCGCGCGAGCTGGGTGCGGAGCAGTTGCTCCCACGGTGTGCGCACCTTCGGCAGGTCGGCCAGCAGGGCTCGCAGCATGGAGTGCAGGCCGTCGCCGGCATGGGCGCGGGTGATGCGCTCGTGCCACTCGCGGGAGCGCTCGGCCTCGGCCTCCGGGTGCTCGGCATCGGCGGCCGGCAGCAGGTCGCGCAGGATGTGGCCCGAGACATGCCGCACCCGGGCGGCACGCGGACCGTCTTCCTTGGGCTGGCCCCGGCCCTGCTCGGCGTCCTCGCCGCCGCTGCTCTTGCCCTTGTCGTCCTGGCGCCCGCCGCGCCCACCGCGGCGCTTGCCGGTGCCGCCGGAGCCGCTGCGGCGGTCGTCCACCAGGCGATACAGGCGCTCCACGTCCCACTCCAGCAGCGCCTTCTCCGGGCTCTCCTCGGTACGGTGCAGCGCCGCGGCCAGCAGGTCCTCCAGGAACACCGAGCCATCGGGGAGCTCCAGCCAGGTCAGGTGCGACAGGGTGCTGTTGACGATGGCATCGGCGCAAATGTTGTAGAGCTCGGGGTCCACGTCGCCGGTGAGGCGTTGCAGCTCGGCCATGCGCTGCGGGTGCCGCAGGGCCACGTGCAGCACCTGGTGGGCCACCAGGCCCGTCTGCACCATGAGCGGCAGGTCGTCGAACGCCGGGCCGTAGAAGATGCTGGCGCCGTCGTTCGCGGTGACGAAATCGATGTCGCCCTCCGGCGCGGCGTCCACGTGCCTGATCCAGAGCGCGAGCCCGCCCGTGGACGGGGCGTACTCCACCATGCGCTGCACCGCGGGGGTGCCGCGGTGCTCGTAGACGGCGGACGGATGGCGGCCGGTGTCGGACACGGCGCTCAGGCCGCCTGCCGCCCAGCCTGTCGCCCAGCCTCGCGCGCCTCGGTGTAGCGCCGGTAGGCAGCGCTCGACAGTACTGCGCCCTCCAGGCCACGCTCCAGCGCGCGCTGGAACAACAGCTCCATGCCCAGCGTCTGCACCTCGCGGATGGGCAGCGGCGCGTCGCTCTGCACGTCCGGGAGCTGGTCCAGAATGGCGAGCGCCCGGCCCATGCGCACCTCGTCGGTGGCCGCCGCCAGCAGCGCGTAGAGCATGCCGTAGAGGCCGTCCAGACTGGTGGGCAGCAGCACCGCGGTGTCCTCGCCCGGCTCTGCCTCCAGCAGCTTCAGGACGTCGGTGCCGGCCTGGATCTCGCGCAGCACGCCGAAAAACTCCGCCGCGTTGGCGGCACCGATGCGCCCCTGCACGAAGACGCGCTTGCCGGCCTCGGAAAGCGCCGACTTGAGCACGCTGGAGATGTCCTCCCAGCCGCGGGGGCTGGCGCCGACGAGGTGATCGTTGGCGAGCTGGCTCGCGGTGTCGTCGAGCTTGTCGGGGCGGACCTTGAGGTAGGCCATCACCTCCGGCGCAAAGTCGTGGGCGAGCGCGTAGTCGAGGAAGGCGTCGATGACCGATTGCACGTTGAAGTGGAACATGCGATCAGCCAGCGCCGTGCCCATGTCGTGGCTGACGGCACCATGGAAGGCGGCGTTGCCGGCGGCGATCACCTGCCAGCCGTCCGGCAGGCGGTAGTTGCCGACGCGCCGGTCCAGGATCAGCGAGTAGGCGGAGATCTGCAGGCGCTGATCCGCCGCCGTCAGCTCGTCCAGGAACAGGATGCCGTCGGGCTGCTCGCCGCCCGGCAGAAACTCCGGCGGGAACCAGACCGTCTTGGACTGCTGATCGTCGGCGTAGATGGCGCCGCGGATGTCCACGGGCTCGATGGTGGTGAGCCGCAGGTCAACCAATGGCACATCGAAGTGCTCGGCCACCTGCCGCACCACCGACGACTTGCCGACGCCGCGGGTGCCCCAGAGCATGGATGCCCGCCGCCGCAGCAGCGGATCCGCGTATTGCTCGATGAGCGCATCCTTCACCGCCGCGATCGACACCGGCGGAATATTCATCGGGTTGCCTTGCAAAAATCTGTCCCCTCAGGTTGATGATGGTGGTCGCCGGTGGCTCGGGATGGCGGGCACGCTTCGAAACTATGGAAGCATTGCTCGCAACGCCGAAATCGAGCGCATCGTAGGTCGTAATCGTTGTCGTGATCTCAACCGCGCGGATATTCGATGACGACTCCGATTACGACAACGACAACGACAACGACAACGACAACGAGGGAGCACGGTTTCGGAATTTCCGCAGCGAAGCGCTAGCCCTCGGCCTCGGCAGAGCGTCGCCTCAAGTCGTCGTCGAAGCGGTCGGCATTCGCCGCGGCCAGGGCTGGCGCTGGCGGCGGCGCCTGCTTGTCCGCCACGTGCTGGAACCATTCACGGTACACCAGCGGCCGCGGCAGCGGCGGGATCTCGAAGCGCGGCATCTCCCGCATCATGAAGAAGCTCAGCAGCATCAGCGGCGGCGCGTGGAAGATGAAGAGCTTGAGGATGGAGCCGTCCGCCATGTCCAGGTAGCGGATGCCGGGCGACGCGGCCGAGATGGCCACCAGGATCAACAAGGGCACCGCGCGCTGGTACGCCACCCGCCAGCGCGCGCCGGCGTGGCGCTGGTGGAAGCGCGCAGGCGGTTCCGCCAGGGTCTCGGCCAGGTGCGTGACGGTGCGGCCGAGCTCGCGCTCGATGTTCGGCGTGCGCGCCGGCTCATTGGGCGCCACGCGGATGGCGCCCCGCCAATAGCTGACGATTTTCCGCAGCGGGCGGTGCTTCCAGCCGATGACGGCGAGCAGATCCTCGGGGATTTTCAGCTTGCCGCCGGCATCGGTACTGAGCTTGAGCTCCGCCGGCAGGCCGTTGAAGCGCTCGGCCTTGAGCTCCAGGTCCACCGGGCCGATGCGGGCGGCACCGGCGACGATCACCGGACGCAGCGGACCGTCCACGGTGTCGATGAGGAGGTCGTCGTCCAGCGCCACCGGTGCTGGCCCAGTAGCCGCGGTGGGCACGGGCACCGCCTCGCCACGCGCCTTCCGCCATGGCAGGCGCTTGCGCCACCCCGCCGGCTTACGACTGCGGCGGTGCTGCCACTGCGCTTGGAGCTTCTGCAGCAGCCGGCCGCCGACGGTGCGGGCGACCCGGCGTGCACTGCCGGCGCGGCCACGCTGCTCCAATTCGGCAACGGATTCAAGCACATAGCTGCGTGCCGTCGGCACCCCCGCGTGCACCGCGAACTGCCGCCGCACCGGCACCTGGTCCAGTTGCTCCAGCAGCTTCTCCAGGTCCTTGCCGTCGGCGATGAGGCTGGATTCGAGCCCGCTCGCGTCGCGCACGAGGCGCACCAGCCGGTGCTTGCCGGTTCTGCTCACGTCCTGGGTCGCCTCCAGCCGCAGGTGCATGGTGAGCGGAACCGGGCAGTCCGCGTCGGCGGGCACTTCCTGCGCCTTGAAGCACAGCACCCGCTCATCGCGCCGGCTCGCGGCCATGTCGGCGTGCAGCCCGCGGCGGCTGAAAGGCGCGATCAGGGTCAGGATCTCGTGGTGGGTCAGCGGCTGATGGGGCACCACCGGGCGCATCGGCTGCGGCTTCAGGCTCGGCATCAGCCGCGGGCGGCTGCTCTTGATCCGGATTTGTGTCATCGCAGTGTCCCCCTGGGTTGATGGTCGATTGTTCCCGACCGGGCGGCCGGCGTCGAGTGCGCGATCAGGCCACGCGTTTCCAGCGCCGCCAGTGTACGGTAGGTGGCGCTGGGCGCGGCCGCGGCCACCCGCGGCCGGCCGGCGAAGTGCCGCACCCAGTGGCGCCGCCGCGCGGCCGGGTCGCGGACAAAGGGCTGGTAGCGGATGGGCACGGCGCCCTTGCAGCGGCCGTGCTCGTCGCGGCAGTCGGGGATGTCGGATTCCGTGCGGCAGCCGGCGCCTGTGAAGACGAAGCGCGGCGCGTGGGCGCGGATGCGGGCGGCCAGCCGGCGGGTCGCCTCGCCGGCGGCCTCGATTGGTTGCCGGATCAGTGGGGCCAACGGTGCGCAGGCCGGCATGGTAGTCTCCGCCGGCGGCGCGGCTGAACGCGCCGGCCGTGCTATTGGCCCGGCGCTCAGGCGGGCCACCCCGCAGCATATGAGTCGCGGACAATGGCCGGCCACGTCGCTCGCAGCGCCGGCGATGTTGATTCGCGGGCGTCTTGTCCAGATCTTGCGAGACGCCCCCCGGACGAAACCTGAACAAGCCCCCCGCGAACCTGCTCCAATGACTGATCGTATCTGTGTCGTCGGCAGCGGCATTGCCGGCCTCGCCTCCGCCTGGTTGCTGTCCCATCGTCACCAGGTGACGCTGGTCGAGAAGAACGGCTACTTCGGCGGCCACACCAACACCGTCGAGGTGGACGAAGGCGACCGCAAGGTCCCGGTGGACACCGGCTTCATCGTCTACAACGTACGCAACTACCCGCTGCTGGTGCGGCTGTTCGAGCGCCTCGGCGTCGGCACACGCGACTCGGACATGTCCTTCTCCGCATCCATCGGTCCCGGGCGACTCGAGTACGCCGGCGATAGCCTAAGCACGATTTTTGCACAGCGCCGCAATGCGTTAAGCCCGCGGTTTCTGCGGATGCTCGTGGACATCTTCCGCTTCAACGCGCGCTGCAAACAATGTCTCAGAGACTCCGGGTTCGATGGCCGGAGCCTCGGTGAGTTCCTCACCAGCGAGGGCCTGAGCGATGCGTTCCGCGACCACTACCTGCTGCCCATGGCCTCGGCCATCTGGTCGTGCCCGACGGACACCATGCTGGCCTTCCCGGCGGAGAGCCTGGCCCGCTTCTTCAACAACCACCGGCTGCTGCATCCGCTGGAGCGGCCCGTGTGGCGCAGCGTCGCCGGCGGCAGCCAGCGCTACGTCAGGCGCATCGCCGCGGACCTCGGACCCGAGCGCATGGTCAGCGACGCCGCCGTCGCGGTGCGCAGGCGCGAAGCCGGCGTGCAGGTGGAGCTGGCGTCCGGACGCACCATCGACGCCGACCAGGTGGTGCTCGCCTGCCACGCGGATCAGACGCTGCGGCTGCTGGCGGAGCCGACGGCGGACGAGGCGCGGCTGCTGGGCCGCTTCCGCTACCAGCCCAACCGCACCATCCTGCACACCGACACCAACCTGATGCCCCGGCGCCGGGTGGTCTGGTCGGCCTGGAACTACCTGGCCGCCGAGAACCCCGACGGCGGCCGGGCGGTGTCGGTCACCTACTGGATGAACAAGCTCCAGGGCCTCGAGACCAGCCGCGACTACCTGGTGTCGCTGAACCCTCTCATTGAGCCGGACCCCGCCAAGGTGATCGCCGAGACCACCTACGACCACCCGGTCTTCGACCAGGCGGCGATGAACGCGCAGCGCGAGCTGCATCGTATTCAGGGCGTCGACCGACTCTATTTCTGCGGCAGCTATTTCGGCTACGGTTTCCACGAGGACGCGCTGCGCTCCGCCGTGGACGTGGCCGAACGGCTCGGCGTCGACACCGGCTGGCTCACCGGCAACGATGAGCTCCCGGCCGCCGTCGGCCCGCTGGCCGAGCCCGCACCGGCCGGGGCACCCGCGTGATGCGGCACGATAACGGCCAGAAGCCAGTCGCCGCGGACACGGCCGCCAGGGCGGATGCCCGTTCGCAGGAATCGGGGCACCGGATCTTCTTCACCCGGGTCATGCACCGGCGACTGTTCCCGGTGCGCTACCGCTTCGAGTACCGGGTGTTCAGCGTGCTGTTGGATGTGGACGCGTTAGAACGAGTCCCGCAGCGCCTGGCCGTTGGGCCACCCCGTGGCTTCCTGGCGGGTTTGCTGCGCCCGCAGATCTTCCGCTTCGATCCGCGCGACCACGGCCCCCGCGACGGCACGGCGCTCAGACCTTGGGCGGAGCGGGTGCTGGCGAGCCAGGGCATCCACCTGGACGGCGGCCGCATCCGGCTCCTGTGCTTTCCGCGCGTCCTGGGGTACGGCTTCAATCCGCTCAGCCTCTGGTACTGCGAGCACGCCGACGGCCAGCTGCGGGCTGTCATCGCCGAGGTCAACAACACCTTCGGCGAGCATCACAGCTATCTCTTGCACGACGACGGCCGGCCCATCGCCTGGCCGCTGCGCGCCGAGAAGCTCAAGTGCTTTTATGTCTCGCCGCTCATGGACATGCAGGGCGGCTACCGCTTCCGGCTGTCCGCGCCCGGCGCTAAGCTCGCGGTGGTGATTCGCCAGTTCGACGAGCACGGCCGGCTCAAGCTGGTGGCGACCCAGACCGGCGACGGCGAGCCGCTGAGCGACGCGGCGCTGCGGCGCGCCTTCCGGCAGATGCCGGTGATGACCTACAAGGTGGTGTTCGCCATCCACTGGCAGGCGCTCAAGATCTGGCTCGGCGGCGCCCGCTTCTTCACCAGACCCGAGCTCCCGAAGCAGGAGGTGACCTGATGTCCGATTCCAAACGCGCAGAGGCGGCCCTGCCCGCCGGCCCGATCGCCCGCCTGCCCGGCCTCAAGCCCTTCCAGCACCTGTTCGACCGCATCCTGCGCGGCCACCTGCGCATCCGCATCGGCGAGCACTGCCACGAGATGCACGGCACCGAGGCTGGGCCGAGCGGCGAGATCCGGCTCCTGAAGCCCGTCAGCTTCGCCCGGCGCATTGCCACCCGCGGCCACGTCGGCCTCGGCGAATCCTACATGGCCGGCGACTGGGACAGCCCGGATGTCACCGCTTTGCTGCACTGTCTTGCCGCCAACCAGCATGCGCTGGTGGAGGTGTTCGAGGGCAGCTGGCTGAACCGGGTCGCGTCGCTGTTCCGCCACCGCCGGCGCGCCAACACCAAGGCCGGCAGCAGGCGCAACATCGAGGCTCACTACGACCTTGGCAACGCCTTCTACCGGCTCTGGCTGGACCCGAGCATGACCTACTCCGCAGCCGTGTTCGAGCGCGAGGCCGACACGCCCGAGGAGACCCTGGCACAGGCCCAGCACAACAAGTACCGGCGCCTGCTAGGTCTGCTGGAAGCGACACCCGGCCAGCACCTGCTGGAGGTGGGCTGCGGCTGGGGCGGCTTCGCCCGCACCGCGGCATCCGCCGGGCTCGCGGTCACCGGCATCACCCTGTCGCGCGAGCAGCTCGCCTGGGCCGAGACGGCCGTCGCGGGCAGCGCGCTGGCGGAGCGGCTGGCATTCCGGCTCCAGGACTACCGCGATGTCACCGAGCGCTTCGATCACATCGTCTCCATCGAGATGTTCGAGGCGGTGGGCGAGGCCTACTGGCCGGCCTATATGGCCATGCTGAAGCGTTGCCTGAAACCGGGCGGGCGCGCGGCGCTGCAAGTCATCACCATCGCGGATTCGGAGTTCGACGGCTACAAGGCGAGCCCGGACTTCATCCAGCATTACATCTTCCCGGGCGGCATGCTGCCGACGGTGGGCCGCTTCGACGCCGCCGCTGCCGAGGCCGGGCTCGGGGTTGTCGCGCGCAGCTTCCACGGCCTGGACTACGCCCGCACGCTCGCCGCCTGGCGCGAGCGCTTCGAGACCGAGCTGCCGGCCGTGCGTGCGCTGGGCTACGACGAGCGCTTCATCCGCATGTGGCGCTACTACCTGTCCTACTGCGAGGCGGGCTTCCGCGACCGGCGCATCGACGTGATGCAAGTGGCGCTGGCCGGGGCTTGAGCGGGCGCCGGCGCGGCGCCGCCGTCAGGCTGATTCTGGGTCTGTCGGTGCGCCGTGGCGCAAGGCCGTGCTTGGTGCATGCGTAGGCGTTCGCGGCTGTCGTCGCGTGGCGCGAACGCTGCCGATCGCGGCACCGAGCGTGCCGCTCCCGCGGACTCGGTGGGAGTGGGCGCTCAGCGTGGCACTGGATCGGCTGTCGGCTGGAGGCCGACGTAGATCGCCGCGGCGGAGCGCGGTGGCAGCTCGAACGTAGCGCTCGTGTCCTTGCCTACGGTGACCTCGATGCCCGGCGCGGATGCACCGCCTGACGCGCCCGCCGGCGCAGCAGTCGCTGCCGCATCGCCCGCCTTCGCCGGCTCCGCCGGCCGGCACCTGCCATCCTCCAGCCGGGCCGCCACGGCGTTGCAGTAGCGCCCCGCCGGCAGGCCGGTGCGCAGCCACTGGCGCATGGGCTCGTCGGTGGCGTTGATGGCGACGAAGCCGCGCTCGCCGCGGGCGAAGGCGATGCGCCCGCCTGCGTCATCGCTCCACCAGTTCGCAACCTTGGCGCCGTCGGTGTGGTTGCGGAAGCCGACCATGCCGACGATGGCCGCACGGCGGTGCTCGCAGCGCCAGGCCGTCGTGCAGCCGAGGCCGTTGGGGCCGTGTACCCGCAGCGTGGTGCCGTCGTCCGCCGAAGGCGGCCCGGCATTGGGATCCGAGAAGTCGTAGCCAGACATGATCCGCGCCGTGCCGTAGGGCCACGCCAGCATGAAGACGTTGGCGAGGTCATAGACGGCGCCGTCGCCCGGCGTCAGCATCGCATCCGCACCGCGACCCGCGGCAGTCTGGGCGCGCCGGGTCTCGTGGCTGTCCACGAACACCAGTGCCTGGTCGCTCGGCACCAGGTCGTCCGCCCCCAGGCCGGGCCGCATGTTGCGCAGCTCGGCGATGTTGCCGCTGCGAAAGGCCGTCGCGAGCCGTCGCCCGTAGTCCTGCTCGGTAACCGCGCCGTTGCCGAGATACTCCAACGCCCGCACCGCCTGGCCGGGGCCATCGTCCACCGCCTGGTAGACGAAGGGTAGCCCCTCCACCCGCGCCAGGATGCCGGCGATGTCGCCGGAGGCCATGTAATTGGCCGCATCGATGCGGAAGCCGGACACGCCCAGATCCAGCAGGCGATTCAGGTAGGCGCCGACACGGTTCTGCACGGGGTCGGCCTCGGTGTTCAGGTCCGCGCGGCCCAGCAGGTTGCAGCGCTGCACCGCGGCGCGGTTGTCGTAGCGCCCGGCAACTGCGCAGCGGGGGCTGTGGAAGTCCTGCTGCAGCAGACCCGGATAGTCGTAGTAGTCGTAGTGGCTGCCGGCGCTGCCGGTGCCCCAAAGTGGATCATCCGCCAGCGCCGGACCCGTCATGTTATTGATGACGGCATCCACGTAGACCTCGACGCCGGCGGCGGCGCAACGGCGCACCATGTCCGCGAAGGCGTTCTCATCGCCGCCGCGGCTGGTGAGCGCGAAGCTCACCGGCTCGTAGCGCTGCCACCAGGGGTAGCCGGCCACCACCCGGTGCTCGTTGGGCGGAGACACCTGCACGGCCGCGAAGCCCCGAGGGCCGAGAAAGGTCTCGCACTCCACGGCAATGTCGTCCCAGCGCCATTCGAACAGTTCCACCACGACATCGCGCGGCATGTCGGACGCGGCCACAACCACCGCTGGTGCGGGCACGTCGTCATCCTCCGGCACCGGGTCGTCCGAGTCCAGGCCGCCGCTCGCAACCAGGAGCAGCAGCGCAGCGAAGGCGACGATGGTCGCGTTCAACGCCATGCTGAGCAGGCCCACCAACAACTGCATCGGAAACTTCACCTACCATGCATCCAACAGCGACCCGACATGGTCTCACGGGCGGGCGCCCAACCGCCCGCGCGACTGCCAGGCGGGGCATACCATGTAAGCCTTTACCGTCGGGCGCGAGCGGATCTGTTGTCAAAGCGCCCATCAGGAGCCGGCCCGACCCGACCCGGCGTCGGCCAACCAGCGTCACAAGCCCGAGGAAGCCAGGTCCATGCAGCACCATCGATATCACCGTCCTCCTGCTGCCACCGCGAGCCGCGCCGGCCGCAGGGCAAGGCTCCTGGGCACTGCCGCCCTGGCGGGCCTGGTGTCCGGTTGCTCCGCCCCGGCAGGCTCCATCGAGCCCACCGGCACCGACGTGCCGGACGCCACGGGCTGGCGGGCCGAGGAAGTCATCCGCGGCCTCGTGCACCCGTGGTCCATCGCCTGGCTGCCGAACGGCGACGCGCTCATCACCGAGCGCCCCGGGCGGCTGCGGCTGCTGCGCGGCGGCGAGCTGGCGCCGGAGCCCATCGCCGGTCTGCCGGACATCTGCACCGACTGCGGCCAGGGTGGCCTCCTGGACATCGCACTGCACCCGGACTTCGCGCGGAACCGGCTCGTCTATTTCACCTTCGCCCAGGGCCACGAGAACAAGAACCGCACCGCGCTGGGCCGCGGCCGACTGGACGATCAGGCCACGCGGCTACTGAACACCGAGGTGATCTTCCACAACGCCGACTGGAAGTCCGGCGGGCAGCACTTCGGCTCGCGGCTGGTCTGGCTGCCAGACGGGACGCTGTTGATGAGCATCGGCGACGGCGGCAACCCACCCGTGTCCTTCCACGGCGACGTGATCCGCAAGCAGGCGCAAGACCTCGGCACCCACTTCGGTTCCGTGGTCAGGCTCACCGACACAGGCAAGGCACCGCCGGACAATCCCTTCACCCACCGGGCCGGTGCAAGGCCCGAGATCTACAGCTTCGGCCACCGCAACATCCAGGGCATGACCCGCGACCCGGACACGGGCGCCGTCTACGCCAATGAGCATGGTGCCCAAGGCGGGGACGAGCTGAACCGTATCCAGGCCGGCCACAACTACGGCTGGCCCGAGGTCACCTACAGCATCGAGTACTGGGGGCCACCCATCTCCGACGTGGCCGAACGCCCGGACGTCACCGCCCCGCTGGTGGTCTGGACGCCGTCGAAGGCGCCGAGTGGCCTCACGGTCTACACCGGCGAGCGCTTCCCGCGCTGGCGGGGCGACCTTATGAGCGGCGCCCTCAAGTTCCGGGAGGTCCAGCGGCTGGACCTCGAAGACGGCAGGATCGTCGGTATCGAGAAGCTCGGGATCGGCGAGCGGGTGCGCGACCTGCGCATGGGGCCGGATGGCGAGCTGTATGTGCTCACCGACGAGCCGAACGGCGCGTTGTTGCGAATCGTGCCGGACTGATCGGACTTTTTGGCGCTGCCGGTCCGCCACCCGGCGGATGCCGCTGTCGTCGCGCCGCGAGCCGTCTTCGCGCTGGTTGACCAATTGCTTTCCTCCGGCAGACGCCTGACGGAGGTCGACCAGGCGGGCGGCGTCGACGCATGAGACTCGGGAATCGCCGTGCCGGCACGCGCGTCGATCACCCTACCGCGCAACCCATGGCGTCCGAACGTGCCAGCAGGGGAACCATGATTGCCCCAATGCGGGTTGGCCGCGTAAGCTTGCCAATCAAAGGGGCTCGGCCCATATCGACCGCGATTCAGCACGTGATTGGGGAGCGCACATGGACATGCCCCGTGTGGTACGAAGCGCATGCCTCGCGCTACTGCGCTCGCCGATCCTGCACGTCTTGCTGAGCGGCGTGGTGCTGTTCATTGCAAGTCGGTGGCTCGCGGAGTCATCGTTCACGTTACCCAGCGCGTCCTCGGCATTCGCAAGGCCGGCGATCAGCATCCCGCATAGCCACTTGATTCAGGCCCAGCGCGCCTTCAGGCAAGCGCGGGGTCGCGGGCCGACTGCCGAGGAGGAGCAGGCCATCGTGACCGCGCTGGTCGACCAGGAACTGCTGTTCCACTACGCCCTGGCGCACGGCATGCAGGAAGAAGCCGTGGTGCAGCGGCGACTCGCGCGAATCGCGCGCTGCATGTGTGCAAACGACGACGGCCCCACCAACCAGGCGGCGCTGGCCGACCGCGCGCTGGCGCTCGGCCTGCACCACCGCGACCTCGGAGTACACCGCGTCCTGAGCGACGCCGCACGGCGTCTGATCCGATCGGCCGCGCTGTCGTCTGACCCAGAGCCAGCCGACATCTTGGCCTATTACGAGGCCAATCTCGACGCCTGGACCACGCCCGCCGAGACGCGCCTGTCCCACATCGAATTCGACGGCTCGAAGCACGGCGATGCGGCCGAGGCCCGGGCGCGGGAAGCCCTGGCCCGAATTCGTGCCGAAGGGCTCGACATGGACGCCGCGCTCGCCCTCGGCGATGCGCCGGTGGTGCCGGCGGTGCTCCCGTTCGAGAGCGACCAGGCGCTGGAGCGCCGCTTCGGCAGGCGCTTTGAAGAGGCGTTGCGGGACGCCCCGGTGGGCAAATGGTATGGCCCGGTGCCGTCCCGGCACGGCCAGCATCTGGTCTACGTGCACGCGCACCGGCCGCCACGGGTGCTGCCCTTCGCCGAGGTGGCAGCCAGTGTGCGCAAGCGCTACCTGAGGACCCTGGCGGACGAATCGCTCAGCCAGCAGCTTCGACAACTGCGCTCGGCATACGACATCCACCTGCCGCCCGAAAAGACCGGCTGAGCACGCGCCGCACCTGCGTCAAGCCCGGACGACTGTGCGATTTTCCCCTGAGCCATAAAGGGCCTTTTGGATGACTGGAGCACACCGGGGTTCACGATCGCCATTGTCCGGTTGCAGCGGGTGCTCGCTCGGTTAGACTTGCGCGCCAACGCCCGACCGCGCCCGTGGGAAAAAGCAAAGCGGCTCGGGGCCGAATTGCTGCCTGCCGGGAGCCCGCCGATGAGCCTTTCACCGCCCGCGCTGACCCTCGGAGTCGAAGAAGAATATCTGTTGGTGGACGCAGCGACGCGGGAGCTCGTGAGCCATCCCCCGCCGTCGTTCATGGCGCAGTGCACGCGTGCGCTGGGCGAGCGCGTGACCCACGAGTTCCTGCAATGCCAGGTGGAGATCGGCACGGCCATCTGCGCGAATGTGGCCGACGCGCGGCGTGAGCTGTCGGAGCTGCGTGGCACGGTCGCGCGTATTGCCGAGGCGCACGACATGCGCCTGGTGGCGGCCTCGACCCACCCGTGGTCGAGCTGGCACAGTCAGGAGCCCACCGACATGGAGCGTTACCGCATCATCGCCGACGAGCACCAGACCGTGGCGCGGCGCCTGGTGATCTGTGGCATGCATATCCACGCCGGCATCGAGAACAAGGACCTGCGCGTGGACCTGATGGGTCAGATGACCTATTTCCTGCCGCATTTCCTGGCGCTGAGCACGTCCTCGCCGTTTTGGGAGGGCGACATCACCGGGCTGAAGGCCTTCCGGCCCACTATTTTCGGCGACGTGCCGCGCACCGGCCTGCCCGAGACCCTCGCGTCCTGGGGCGAGTGGGAGGCGTTGCTCGCGATGCTGCGCGAGACCTTCGACTTCGAGGACGCGTCCAAAATCTGGTGGGACATCCGCCCGAGCGGTGCGCATCCAACGCTCGAAATCCGCGCCTGCGACGTCTGCACCCACCTGGAGCAGGCGTTGTCCCTGGTCGCGCTCTACCAATCGCTGCTCTCCTACTTGTACCGGCTGCGTGCCGACAATCAGCGCTGGCGCGAGTATCGCCGCGTGCTCCTGGCCGAAAACAAGTGGCGTGCCCAGCGTTATGGCAGCGAGGCGGAGCTGGCGGATTTCGGCCGCCGCCGTGTCGTGCCGCTGGCGGACCTGGTGGAGGAGCTCATCGACCTGCTGGGCGATCACGCGGCGGACCTGGGCTGCCTCGACGAGCTGACCGGGCTGCGCACCATCGTGGGCGCGGGCAACAGCGCCGACCACCAACTGCGCGTGTTCCGCGAGGCGCAGGCGGTCGGCGACGATGACCGCGCGGCGCAGGCGCGGGTCGTCGACTGGCTGGTCGAGACCACGGTTGAAGGGATCTGACCGGCGCCTTGTTTCGCACCGAGTCAGGTCGTCGTATGAATCACGTCATCCCTGTGAGTCACATCACCCCCAGAATTCCATCGCCTGAAGCCCGGAGCAGTCCATGACCACCCAGTACAGCCTTGGCCGTGACGGTGAGCCGCCGTTGGATGTCGCGATCATCGGCGCCGGCGTAGCCGGCGTCTACACCGGCTGGTCGCTGCGCACCCGCGCATCGGCGTTGGCCGGCAACGATGGGCCGCCCCATGTGGCGATCTTCGAGCAGGGCGAACGGGTCGGCGGGCGCCTGTTCACAGCGACCCCACCTCACGCGCCCCATCTCAAGTGCGAGCTGGGCGGGATGCGCTACATCGACACCCAGGACCTCGTGGTGGACCTCATCGCCGAGCTCGGGCTCGCGTCGAAGCCCTTCATGGTCGGCGACGAGCACAACCTGAACTACCTGCGCGGCGAGCGTTTCACCCTGGCGGACCTCCACGCCGGCTCCGAGCGCATCCCCTACGCGCTTGCACCGGACGAGCGCGGCAAGGCGCCTCCGGAGCTGCTCGCCAAGGCGCTCGAGGCCTTTCTGGCCGACGGCGCCGCGCTGACCGAGGCCGAAAAGCTCCAGCGCGAGCGGGAGATGACCGTTGACGGCCAGCCGGTGACCAAAGTGCCCGCCATCGATGTCATCCGCTCGGCGCTGTCCGCCGGCGGCTACGACTTCCTCATCGAGGGGATGGGCTACACCTGCATCCTCGACCCCGCGATCAGTGCCGTGAATCTCATTCACACCGACCTGCGGGGCGGCACGCGCCGAACGCTCATCGACGGCATGCAGGCACTGCCGCTGACGCTGGCGCAGCGCTTCGAGGGCGCTGGCGGGCAGATCGCCCTTCGGCATTCGCTGCGCACCGTCGAAGCCACTGGCGACGCGTATCGGCTGCACCTGGACACGCCGGATGGTCCCATCGACGTGACAGCGCGGCACGTCGTGCTGGCGCTGCCGGCGCAGGCCTTGCGGGATCTCGCGCCCGACTCCCTGCCGCTCACCGATGCCGGCTTCCGGCGCGACCTCGACAGCGTGGTGCCGGTGCCGGCAGCGAAGCTCTACTTCGGCTTCGAATCGCCCTGGTGGGAAGCAGCCGGTCTCAAGGACGGGCGCTCCGACACCGACCTGCCGATCCGCCAATGCCTCTACTTCGGCGTCGAGTCCGAGCAGCCCGACGGCGACCCCACCAACACCAGCGCTCTGCTGGTGGCGAGCTACAGCGACGGCGATGCGACCGGCTACTGGGAGCAGCGGGTCTGCGTGCCGCCCTATTACGCGACGCCGGCCGGCTTCCCCGAGGGGCTCGCCGTCTCCGCCGCCGTGGTGGAGGATGTGCGCAAGCAACTGGAGCAGGTGCACGGCATCCCGGTGCCGCAGCCGGAATGGGCCGCCTTTCAGGACTGGACCCCGGCCCCGTTCGGCGGCGGCTGGCACTACTGGCGGGTGGGCCATCGCAGCGTCGACGTGGTGCCGCGCATGCGCCACCCGCTGCCCGACGAGCGCATCTACATCTGCGGTGAGGCGTTCTCCTCGCACCAGGCGTGGATCCTCGGCGCGCTGTCATCGGCGGAGCAGATGCTCCAGCAGCAGTTCGGTGCGCCCTACCCCCGCTGGCTGCGTCCCGACGCCGACCTCGGTGCCTGAGCGCCGGCGGACCGCGCCCGCTGGCAGGATTCAAGATCGTAGGTCGGGTTAGCGATAGCGTAACCCGACAATCAACGGCTTACCGATACCCAGCGTCGGGTTACGCTGCGCTGACCCGACCTACACCGATCACACCGATTGGAGCAGACAACAGCATGACAGCGTCGCAACAAGCGCCCACGGGGGCCCTGGACCCGGCCGCGGAGCGTGCGGCCGCAGCCTGGATGGGCGCGCTCGAGCACGCGCCGCACCGGGAGGCGTTGGCCGATGACTTTCGCGCCAAGTTCCACAATCCCGACCTGTTGTACAGGGACCGCGCGGTCTGCAACGTCCTGCGCCCGCGCTTCATCGGCGCCGACCGGGCGCAGGCGCTGACCCGGGCCAGCGAGCTGGTGCTGGCGGCCATCAACAAGGTGGAGCGGGCCGTCGTCGCCGACCGCGACCGGCTGCTGCCCCTGATGGGCGAGTTTGGCGATACGGAGCGGCGGCTGCTCGCTGCACCCGTGCGCCTGCTGCGCAGCGACATCCAGGTGCGCCTGGATGCAACGGCGACGCACGCCGGCTGGGGCTTCTTCGAGCTCAACGGCGCCATCCCCGGCGGCCTGGAGATCATGGCGGAGCTCACCGACATCTTCCACGGCTCGGCGCTGTACGCCGTCGCCAGCGCGGAGGTGCCCATGCGCGGCTACGATCTCAAGACCGCGGTCACCCGCTCGCTCATGGGCGCCTGGAAGACCTGGGCGGGCCCGGCCCGCTCCCGGTCGGCGCCGACCGTGGCGCTGGTGGACTTCATCGACGGCGCGCCGTTGCTGGGGGAATTCTTCGTCTTCCAGCGCTGGATGCAAGAGCTCGGCTGCGACTGCCTGCTGGTGGAGCCGCACGAGCTCAGCATCAGCGGCGGTCGTCTCACGGCGCAGGGCCGCGCGATCGACGTCGTCTACCGACGCCTGACCCTGGTGGAGATGCTGCAACATCCGGACGAGACCGGGGCGCTGGTCGCCGCGGCCGAGCAGGATCTGGCGCTCATCATCGATCCCTTCGTTGCCTCCGCCCTCGACCGCAAGGCCCTGTTCGCCCTGCTCACCGACCCGGCGCTGGACTTCGGCTTTTCCGCCGCCGAGCGTGCGGCGGTGGATGCGTCCGTGCCGTGGACCCGGCTGCTGCGCGACGTGGCGACGACGCTGCCCGATGGCACGCACGGCGACCTGCTGGCTTGGGTGCGGCGCGAGCGCGAGCGGCTGATCCTGAAGCCCAATCACGAATTCGGCGGTCACGGCGTCTTCCTCGGCCGGCGCGAGGACGCCGCGGGCTGGGATGCCGCCATCGAGACGGCGCTGGGCCAGGAATTCGTTGTCCAGGTGGGCATTCGCGCGTCGGCGGAGCCGTTTCCGGTCCTCGACGACCCGCTCAATCCCGTCCCGTTCGAGGTCAGCACCGATCCCTACCTGTTCGACGGCGCACTCGGCGGCGTGCTGTGCCGCCTCAGCGCACCGTCCGGCGTGGCCAACGTCACCTCCGGCGGCGGCATCGTGCCGGTCTTCGTGGTCGATGGGTGACGCCGCCGCGAGCACGGCCGACGCGCCGGTCGCGGCGCGCGGGCGCTGGGTGGGCCTCGCCTTCCTGCTGGGCGGGGTTCTGCTGGTGGCGATGGACCAGACCGTGGTAGCGGTGGTCCTGCCGCGGCTCACCGCGGACCTACACATCGGCGTGGACGCCGCCGCCTGGACCGTCACCACCTTCGTGCTGGTCGCCGCGGTGGCATTGACACCGATGGGTCAGCTCGCCGACCACATCGGCCGCCGCCGCCTGCTGCTGCTCGGGCTGCTCGCGTTTGCCCTCGGCAGCCTGCTGACTGCGCTGGCGGCCAACCTGGGCTGGTTACTGGTGGGGCGCGCCCTGCAAGGATTGGTGCTGGCGGCCCTGGCGCCGGCCATTCTGGGCCTGTTGAATCTGAGCTTCCCGGACGGTCCCGCGCGCACGCTCGCGTTTGCGCTCTGGTCCACCACCACGGCCAGCGCTGTCGCCATCGGCCCGCTGGTGGGCGGCGCCTTCGCCGGGCTCGCGAGCTGGCGCGACGCCTTTCTCATCAACCCGCCGCTGTGTCTGCTGGTCGCGCTCGGGGTGCTGTTCTTCGTCGCCGACGACCGCACGGCGCCGATGCCACCGGACATTGCTGCGCCGGGCGCGGGCGATGGGGCCAAAGCTCCAGCAGCCGGCGGGGGCCTCGACCTGCCGGGCGTGCTGCTGCTGGGCCTCACCATGATCACCTTGGTGCTGGGGCTGCAGCAGGGCGACGCCTGGGGCTGGTGGCGCGCCGCCGGACCGCTCGCGCTGGCCGGGCTGTCGCCGGTGCCCTGGTTGCTGGCGGCGGCCGTGGTCCTGGCCTTGGGCCTGTTGCTCCTGGAACGGGCGCGCTCGCGGGCGGCTCGCCCGGCGCTGCTGGCGCCCGAGATCCTGGGCGTGGCCTCGTTTCGGGTATCGCTCATCGCCGCGGGACTCAGTTCCATGGCCCTGTACGGGCTCGTGATCGTGCTGCCCATCTATGTGCAGTTCGTCCTCGGGGCCAGCCCGCTGGAGGCCGGTGTCGCCTTGTGCCTGCTCGGCGCCGGCATGGGCATCGGCGGACTGGCCAGCAAGTGGCTGATCGGGCGCCTCGGACGCAAGCGCCTCGCGCTGCTGGCGCTCGCGCTGCAGATCATCGTGCTGGCGGCGATGATCCCGACCATCGCGCTCTCGGCATCCACCACGGCCACCGCCGCCCTGCTCCTGCCCTATGGCATGGCCTATTCGGCGACCTTCTCCGCGCTGATGAACCGGCTGCTGTCGGAGGTGCCGCCGGCGCTGTCCTCCCGCGCCGCCGGACTCAATGCCACCGTGCGCCTGGGCCTGGCCGCCTTGTCGACCGCGGTCATGGTGGGCGTCGTCATCGGCGTCAGCGTGGCCGACACCCGCGATGCGCTCATCGAGAACACCGCGCTGAGCGGCACACAGCGGGCAACCCTGGAGCGGATGACCCATTTCCAGGTGGGCAGCGGCGCCGCGCGCACCGACGATCGGCAGGTGCTCGCGGCGATGGCCGCGGAGCCGACGCTGGCTCCGCTCGTGACCGAGGTGCGCCGTGGCTTCGTCGCTGCCGGGCGGGCCGCCATCGCGGCGGCGGCCGGGTTCGTCGCCCTCGGACTGATCGTCGCCTTCCGACTGCCGCCCGAGCCGCCGCCGAGCTTGCGCGGGAGCGCGCCCGGCGCGGCAGCGCCACCAGACGAGGTTCGCGAACATGACCCCAGGTGACACCATCCTCACGTTGTACCGCCGCATCGATGCCGGCGATTTCACCGGCGCACGGGCGTTGCTGGCGCCGTCGTTCCGCCTCACCAGCACGGTCCATCCGGAGCCGATGGACGCGGATGCATGGCTCGGTGCACTGGCGCTGTTCGATGCCGCGTTCTCGGATGTCTCCCACGGCACCGTTGTCGATGCCGAGAACGGCGGTGAGGACGGTAGCGAGGTTAGGGGTCGGTTCCATGTCTCGGGTCGGCACACCGGGCACTTGTCGATACCGGGGCTGGCGGAGCTGGCGCCCACCGGCAAGGCGTTTCGGTTGCCGGCAGAGCCCTTCGCCGCCCGGGTGCGCAACGGGCTGGTGGAACGGGTGCGGGTGACCATGGCGCTGAACGGGGGCTACAAGGCCGTGCTCGCACAGTTGCGCGGCGAGGCCGAGCCCGCGCCGCTGGCGCCGGCCGGCGGCGAGGAGCCGGCGGCATGACGGGCAACGACACCTCCCCGATCCGCGCCGTCGGCGGCTTCGGACTCTACTTCGTCGCCGTGTCGTCGATGATCGGCTCGAGCTGGCTGTTCTCCGCCATGTACTCGGCCGAGTACGCCGGCCCGGCCGGCATCCTATCCATCGCCATCGGCGGCATCATCATTCTCATCATCGCGCTCGTCTTCGCCGAGGTGGGTGGCGTACTGCCGGTCACCGGCGGCAGCGCGCGCGTGCCGCAGCTCACCCACGGCGACTACGCGAGCTTCACCGTCGCGCTGCTCAACTGGCTCGGCTACCTCGCCGTGGCCCCGCTGGAGGTGATGGCCATCATCGAGTACGCGAGCGACATCCTGCCGGCGCTGGCGACCAGCGAGCAGGGCCACGTGTCGCTCACGCGCTGGGGCATCCTCACCTGCATTCCGCTGTTGTTCGTGCTGGTGGTGATCAACGTCATGGGTGTGCGCGCGCTGGCCAAGACCAATGGCCCACTGGCCGTCTGGAAGCTCGCGCTGCCGGTGCTCACCATCGTCGTGTTCCTGTTGGTCCGCTTGGAGCCGAGCAACTTCGCCGCCCATGGTGGGTTCATGCCCTTCGGCTGGTCGGGCGTGCTCGGTGCCGTGACCTCGGGCGGGGCGGTGCTGGGTTTTCTCGGCTTCCGCTCCGTGCTGGAGCTGGGCGGGGAGGCCAGGAACCCCGGGCGGACCATCCCGCTGGTGCTGGCGGCGGCCATGGCCAGCGTGATCGTCATCTATGTCATGCTGGCGGTGGCCTTCGTCGGCGCGCTGTCGCCGGCGCAGCTCGCCGGCGGCTGGAGCGCGCTGTCGGACAAGACCGGCGCCGGTCCCTTCGCGACCATGGCCCTGGGGCTGGGTCTCGCTTGGCTCGCGATGCTGTTGTTCGCGGATGCCGCGGTCTCGCCCAGCGGCACCGCGCTGATCTACACCGGCGTGGCCGGGCGCCTGAGCCGCGCCGCCGCCCAGAACGGCCACGCCCCGCCGCCGGTGGCACGCCTGAACCGTGCCGGCGCGCCGGCCGTTGCCATCTGGATCAACTTCGGCATCGGATTGTTGCTGCTGCTGCCGTTCCCGGGCTGGCAGACCATGATGACGCTGATCTCCTCCACGCTGGTGCTGTCGCTCGGCTTCGGCCCGGTGTGTCTGCTGGCATTGCGCGACCAGGCACCGGACCTGCCGCGCCGGTTTCGGCTGCCGGCGGGGCTGCCCATCGCCGCGCTCGCCGCGGTGCTCGCTGCCTTCGTCGTCTACTGGGGCGGCTGGAAGGTCAACCGGCTGCTGCTGCTGGTAGTCCTGGCCGGCTGGGTGGTGCTGCCCTTCGTCACCCGGGTCTTCGCCGGGCGCTGGCCGCGGCCGCTCGATATCCGCGCGCTGTTCTGGATGGCGCCCTATTTCGGCGGGCTGGCGGTGGTGTCCTGGCTTGGAAATTACGGCGGGCGCGGACTGATCACGGCCGGCGTCGACCTGCTGCTGATCGCGCTGCTGACGCTCATGGTCCTGGCGCTGTCGTTCCGCCTGCGTCTGCCGCCGGCGGAGGCGCGGGCGCGGATCGAGAACGCGCTGGAACAGGCTGGGCGCTAGTGCATTGATGCGGAAGTATCGAGACCACGCTCAACGCCGCCCGCGGCGCTGATCCGTCTCGACCTGGAGGCCGACACTCCGGCCGTGGGTCCCGATGGCCGGAGTGTCGCCCTCCAGGGCGACACTCGCTCGCGCCAGACAGCGAACGGTGTCGATAATGCCAAGCATCGTAGGTCGGGTTAGCGATAGCGTAACCCGACAATGAATGGCTTACCGACGCCCAACGTCGGGTTACGCTGCGCTAACCCGACCTCGGTGACACGGCATGTTCGCTTCGTCACCGTGCTTGGGTCGTCAGCCAGTCGGGCACAGGAACGACGTCGGTCGGTCGGCTGCACGGGTCCTAGACTCAAAGCGAGCGAACCGAAACCGTTACCGGGAGGTCGACATGACCGAGTTCCGCACCGAAACCGACAGCCTGGGTGAGGTCAGGGTCCCCGCCGACAAGCTGTGGGGCGCGCAGACGGAGCGCTCCCTGGAGCATTTCAGCATCGGTGACGACCTGATGCCGCGGGAGATGATCACCGCCTACGCAACGCTGAAGAAGGCGGCGGCGAAGGTGAATCACGCGAGCGGCCGGCTCGGCGACCATCAGCACCACTTGATCGTGAAGGTCTGCGACGAAATCCTGGCCGGCCAGCACCAGGACCAGTTTCCGCTCCATGTCTGGATGACCGGCAGCGGCACCCAGTTCAACATGAACGTGAACGAGGTGATCTCGAACCGTTGCTGCCAACTCGCGGGCACCCCACTCGGCGCCAAGAAGCCGGTGCATCCCAACGACCACGTCAACCTGTCGCAGTCGTCGAACGACACCTTTCCGTCGGCGATGTGCATCGCGGCCGCCGTGGCGACCACGAGCAAGCTCTTGCCCTCGGTGCGGGCGCTGCGCGACGCCCTGGATGTCAAGGCCCTGGCCTGGGACGCCATCGTCAAGATCGGCCGCACTCACCTCCAGGAAGCCACGCCGCTGACCCTCGGGCAGGAGTTCTCCGGCTACGTCGGCATGCTGGATGATGCCATCGACTGGATCGAGCAAGCGCTGCAGAGCGTCTACCGGCTCGCGCTCGGCGGCACCGCGGTGGGCACCGGCATCAACGCCGCACTCGACTTCGATCGCGAGGCCGCCGCCGAGATCGCGACGCTGACCGGCCTGCCCTTCTTCGCCGCCCCGAACAAGTTCACGGTGCAGGGCGCCCACGACGCCATGGTTCAGTTGCACGGCACCTTCAAGACGCTCGCCGTGTCGCTGTTTAAGATCGCGAACGACATCCGTCTGCTCTGCTGCGGCTTCGGCGAGCTGAACATCCCCGCCAACGAGCCGGGCTCCTCCATCATGCCCGGTAAGGTCAACCCGACCCAGTGCGAGGCACTCTCGATGCTGGCGGCGCAGGTGATGGGCAACGACGTGGCGGTCGGTATCGGCGGCGGTGGCGGCCACCTGGAGATGAACGTCTACAAGCCGTTGATGATCTTCAATGTCGCCAAGTCGGCGCGCCTGCTCGCCGACGGCTGCCACAACTTCCGCGTCTTTCTCGTGGAGGGCACCGAGCCCGACGAGGCGCAGATCGCGGGCTACGTCGAGCGCTCGCTGATGCTGGTGACCGCGCTGAGCCCGCTCATCGGCTACGACAAGGCCTCGCAGGTGGCCCATTACGCGCTGGAAAACGACCTGACCCTGCGCGACGCGGCGCTGACGCTCGGCTTCGTCGATGCCGACGAGTTCGACCGGGTCGTCGATCCGGAAAAGATGGCGCGGCCCCACGCCGCCAAGGATTAGTAACGATTCAGAAACAACGTGCGCACAGACGCAAAGGCGCGGAGAAAATGCGATCGTGCGTGGAGAGCGACGCGATGCCGCGAGTCGGCACAGAGACGCGCGTTGACTCAATCCAACCGCTTCTTGAAGCGCAGCGACGCGACGATGAGGCCGGCGAGCATGAAGCCGAGCAGCCAGAGGGCGTCGGTACGGATGTCGGCGAGCAGCGCGTCGCGCAGCAGCACGGCGCGGATGGCGCGCATGAAGTGGGTGGCGGGCAGGGCCTCGGCGATGTATTGCGCCGCCCGCGGCATGCCCTCGTAGGGAAACATGAAGCCGGACAGCAGGATGGACGGCAGCAGGATGAAAATGGTCATCTGCATGGCCTGGAGCTGGCTCTTGGCAATGGTGGACAGCACCAGGCCCAGGGACAGGCTCGCGCCGATGAACAGGAGCGTCGCACTGGTCAAGGCCAGCAGACCGCCCCCCAGCGGCACGCGGAACACCAGGTGCCCCAGGCCCAGGATGATCAACGCCTGAATCAGCCCGATAAAGATATACGGGACGATCTTGCCCAGCATCAGCTCGATGGGCCGCACCGGCGTGTTGATGAGCATCTCCATATTGCCCCGCTCGCCCTCGCGGACGATGGCGGCGGACGTGAACATGATCATGGTCATGGTCAGGATGATGGCCACCAGCCCGGGCACGATGTTCACCGCGCTGCGCTGCTCCGGGTTGAACAGCAGCGCCACGGCGAAGGTGGGGGTGGACTGGTTCACCGGCTTGCGCAGCAGCTCCCCCAGCGGCATGTTGCGCAGGCCCTTGATGCTGGAGGCGATCATGGTGTCTGAGCCGTCGACGAGCCACTGCGCCACGGGCCGGCTCAGCTCCTCGTCGGTGGCGCGCGGCGTGCCCAAGCCCAGGCCGAGGCTGGGGCTGCGCGCGACGCGCTTCGCCACGTCGTCGGGGATGATCAGCGCCGCGCGCACCCGGCCCTGCACGATGGCGTGCTGCGCCTGCTCCGGCGTCGCATGGCGCTCGGTGAAGTCCACCACCTGGGTCGCGGTCACCGCCTGCGCCAGCACCCGGCTCAAGGCCGTGTTGCTCTGATCCACCAGGGCCGCGGGGATGTGGCGGACATCGGTGTTGATCGCGAAGCCGAACAGCATGAGCTGGATCAGCGGCAGCATCACGATCATGCCCATGGTGACGCGGTCGCGCCGGAGCTGGGTCAGCTCCTTGGCCAGGATGGCGAGGATGCGGCGCAGCGGATTCATTCGCGCTCCGCCCCCCCAGTGCTGATGACGAAGACGTCCTCCAGGCTCGGGCGCGCGGCCTCGATGGTGCCGGCGCCTACCGCCACGGGCTGCGCGCGCAGCCACGCCACCGGGTCGTCGATGTCGTCCGCCACGAGCACCCGCAGCCGGCTGCCGAGCTGCGCCGCGGACACGACCTGCGGCAGGGCCAGCAACTGCTGCCGCAGCCGGCGCTGGTCCGGGGCTTCGATCTCCACCACCCGGGCGCCCATGTCGTCCATGAGCTGCTGGGGTGGGCCATCCGCCCGCTTCTTGCCGCGCTCCAGGATGGCGAGCCGGTGGCAGCGCTCGGCCTCGTCCATGTAGTGGGTCGAGACCAGGATCGTGGTGCCGGCGTCCACCAGGTCGAACAGCTTTTCCCAGAAGTCGCGGCGGCTCTGCGGGTCCACGGCCGACGTAGGCTCGTCCAGGAACAGGAGCTGCGGTTCGTGCATGGTGGCGGCGGCCAGGGCCAGGCGCTGGCGCTGGCCGCCGCTCATGGCGCCCGCGCGGCGCCGGCTCATGTCCGCCAGCTCATAGGCGTCGAGCAGCGTGCGGATGCGCGCCTTTGCCTGGCGATAACCGAGGCCGTAGATGCGCGCGACGAACTGCAGGTTCTCACGCACCGACAGATCTTCGTACAACGAGAAGCGCTGGGTCATGTAGCCGATGCGGCGCTTCAGCCACTCGGCGTCCCGCGGCAGGCTGTGGCCGAGCACCGTGACGCTGCCGGCGGACGGCGTCAGCAGCCCGATCAGCATGCGCACGGTGGTGGTCTTGCCGGAGCCGTTCGGGCCGAGAAAGCCGTAGATGGTGCCACGCTCCACGGCCAGGTCCAGCGCGTCCACGGCCACGAAGTCGCCGAAGCGCCGCGTGAGTCCCTGTGCCCGGATGACCTGGTCTGGCTGGACCTGGTCCGATCGCACTTCGTCCGATGAGATTGGGGCACTCACGGCATCTCGACCTGGGCCGGCACGCCGTTGGGCAGGCTGGCGGCGGACGCGGGCAGCAGCACCTCCGCGAGGTACATGAAGCGGCTGCGGTCGGCCTCATTCAGCGCATAGAAGGGCGTGAAGGCGGGCTCGGCGCTGATCCAGCGCACCTTGCCATCCAACATGCCCTCGAGGCCATCCACGTGCACCTTGAGCACATCACCCTCCTTGATCTGCACCCGGTGCGGCTCGGGCACGTAGACCCGGGCATAGGGCTCGTCGCCGGCGAGCAGAATGACCACCGGACTGCCGACGGTGACCCGCTCGCCCAGGTTCCAGGGCAGATTGTCGAGCACGCCGTCGCGGGTGGCGACGATGGTCAGATCCGCCAGCAGCGCCTGCTGGTAGGCGAGCTCCGCCTCGGCCGCCGCGAGCTGCGCCTCGGCCTGGTCCAGCTCCTCCTTGCGCGTGCCGGCGAGCAACTGGTCCAGAGTCTCCCTGGCCTCGTCCAGCCGGGCGCTGGCCGCGTCGCGCCGCGCCAGCGACTGGTCGACGTCGGCCTGGCTCACCGCCTTGCGCACCAGCAGCTCCGTGTTGCGCTTGTAGGTGATCTCCGCCTCGCGCAGGTCCGCCTTGGCGCCGGCGACCTGCGCCCGCGCACCGGCGATCTCCTGCGGTCGCGGGCCGTTGCGGAGCTTCTGCAGGTTGGCGCTCGCCTGCGTCACCTCGGCCTTGCTGCGTTCCACCACCGCCCGTTGCTCGCGGTCGTCGAGGCGCGCCAGCACGGTGCCCCTCTTGACCAATGTACCCTGCGCCACGGGCAGGTCCACCAGCACCTCCGCGGCTGTCGCGGTCAGCGCGATGCGATCCCGCTCCAGCGTGCCCAGTGCGACGTTGGGACCTTCTTCAGCACAGCCCCAAAGCAGGGTTGTGACGAGCAGCAGGGACGGCAGGCGCATCGGTGAGTCGCTCGCTCTTGGTTTGGCGGTGGAACGGCGGGGTTGGGTCCGGTTACTTCCGGCCGGCAACCGAAATCGGCAAGACAGCTCGGTTCGGGCCACAAGCGTAACGCGTTGGCCGCGCCGTGTCGGGCCTTTTGCACCAACGGCGACGCACACCGCTGCCCGCTCGGCAAATCCCGCACGGCGATCCCGAGAAAATGAGACGCGTGTCGCAATTGGGCGCCGGCGCGCCTGCTTGACTGAGCAAACCCGATAAAACTCGTCGGACATGGCCGACGCCGCCGCGGCGCCACCTTGCGGTCACGTTGGGGCTCCGATCCCGTCACCGCGCGCTGCCCGCACCCGATCCGCTCGCGGAGCGGTCGCTGTCAGCCCGGCCAGCCACCAGAACCAGTCACCAGAAGAGGCGCACCACATGCAACCCACCGGTCACACCGCACGCTCATTCGCGACCTACACCGCCCCGCAGCCGCCCCAGAAAGCGCCCCGGAGAGCGCCCTCACCCACTGGCTCCGGGTGACACTACTCGGCGCGGGCGCCATGCTCGCGGCGCCGGAGTCGGCGGCCATGGCCATCGAGGCCAACGTCGGCTGGACCCTGGACGGCGTCTCCGGCACCAGCATCGGCGGCACCCTGAGCCTGGACCCGAGCGGCACCTGGGCCAACTACACGTGGCCGGTCTTCAACGGCAACGTCGGGCTGGGCAGCTACGCCGCGGGCGATGACTTTCTGCTGGAGTACACGCTGCACGCCTACAGCGCGGCCAACACGGCGGCCACGGGCTGCGCCGACGGCGGCGACGGCGGTGACCCGCGCAATCAGGACCCCACCGGAGAGCCCGGCAAAGGCGCCAGCGGCGAGGGCTGTAGCGCCGGCATCGCGCAAAGCGGCGATATCTTCGATCTGAGCACCGGCAGCAGCGCTGCCGTCACCGGCGCCGTGCCGGCACCGGCCACTGGCGCGGTGCTGGCGGTTGGCCTGGCCGGTCTCGGCATCCTGCGCCGCCGGCGGCGCAGGCAGGAGGCGAGCGACTTGGAGCGCCTGACGGCGCGCCCTGACTATCGACCAGCGGCGGGCGTATCGAGCACCGGCGGCAGCAGTTTCGGCAGCGCCTCGAAGCCACGGCGCATGCCGACGGCGAGGGGCGTGGCGAAGCCCAGTGGGCGGTTGTCCGCGTCCACATAGAGGTTGCAATTGAGCCGCACTGTTGTCCGGCCGCCGGTCTCGTCCGCCATGGGCTCGTCCGCCATGGGCTCGTTGAAGGCGTAGCGGGTCACCGCGAGCTCGCGGCCATCTGGCAGTTGGACCGTCTCCGTGCCCAATAGCCGGATGGCCACCTGCCCGTTGGTCAGCACCTGATCGCGCAGCAGGTCATGGCCAACCCAATGGAAGCGCTGCGTGCCGCCCACGGCAGCGTCATAGAGCCGGGTCATGGTGAATATGGGCAGGATGCTCGGCGCCAGGTCCATCAGGCAGGGCTCGCAGGGGGCCTCGTCACGCTGCGTCTCGCCGCGGACGGTCGCGGTGATCTCGGCGATGGCCCCGACGTCGACAATCTCGATGCTGACTGGCCGATTGCCATAGCGCCCAGTGCCGGTTGCCGACAGTGCCCGGTTCGTGTCGTCGTAGGCCCAGCGGCCCTCGACGCGCCAGGCGCCGTCCGCCGCCTCGATGATGCCGGTGACCACGCGGTCGCCGTCCGCACGGCGCACCACTTCGAAGGTCTCGCTGCGTGGCCTGGTCCCGCCGCTGACCACCATGACACCGGCGTCTTCGAGGACATCACCCGGACGCGCCTCGAACAGGCTGCTGCGCGCCACCTTGGGTGGTGCGGAGGACTGCGTGGTGTCAGCGACCGCCGCGCCGAGGGTGACCGCAAGCGCGCAGAACGTCATGGCAGCTGGAATATTCATCGGGTCGACTTCCCCGCTCGTCGCGAGCGCAAGACAGCGAAAGGCTGCGGACTTGCCGCGGGCGCCACGCCGCCTATTGGTCAGGAAGCCGGGAGCGCAAGCGAGCGATTTCCGACCCAAGGTATGCAAGATCGGACGCCCACTCGGCATTGCCCGGGGCGCGCCGCATGAGGTCCGTGACGAGGCGGACGGCTTGCGCGCAGGTACCTTCTCCCGGGCGCCATTGACTCGACCCCGCGCCTGGAGCCCGTAGCCCGCGCTGCCGCGCACCACTGGCAGGCTTTGGGCGTTACGCTCTGCCGTGATGCATCCACGTGATGCATCCATTGGACGCCGGCCGCGCGGGCGCGCAATGTGTCGTTCGCCGCTTCCAGGCGCTGCCGGGCTTCCTGAGCCGCTCAGCGCTTCGCCTCGAACTTTCGCATGGCGATCTGCTGCACGCCCAGGCCGATGATGTTCACCAGCAGCGTCACGGCCAGCAGGACCAGGGCGGCAAACATCAGTGCCTGCACCTCGGTGCCGTCCGCCTCCGGAAAGCTCGACGCCAACCGCGAGGCCAGGGTGTTTGCGGGTGCAAACAGCGACAGGTTGATCTGGTTGTTGTTGCCGATGAGCATGGCCAGCGCCATGGTCTCGCCGAGCGCGCGGCCGAAGCCCAGCACCAGCGCGGCCAGGATGCCGCTGGACGCGGTGGGCAGCATGACGCGGAAGATGGCCTCTGCCCGCGTCGTGCCCATGCCGTAGGCGGCCTCGGTGACCGAGAACGGCACACGGCGCAGCGCATCCACCGAAATGGCCGCCACCGTCGGCAGGATCATCACTGACAACACCAGCGCCGCCGGCGCCAATCCAGGACCGTTCAGCGGCGTGGAGAACAGCGGCACCATGCCGAGCTGCTCGTGCAGCCACGCCGCGACCGGGCGCAGCGCCGGGATCAGCACGTAGATGCCCCAGAGACCGAAGACCACGGACGGAATCGCTGCCAGCAGCTCGACGATGGTGCGAAAGCCAGCGGCGATGCGCCAGTGCACGAAGCCCTGGGTGATGAACACGGCGATGCCAATGCCGAACACGCCTCCGAACAGGAGCGCCAGCAGCGAGCTGTAGAGCGTGCCCCAGATCTCCGGCAGCACGCCGTAGACGTCCTGCACCGTATTCCAGGTGGTGCCGGTGATGAAGCCGAAGCCGAAGCGGTGCACGGCCGGCAGTGCCTCCGCGCCGATCTCCAGCACCAGGTAGACCGTGAGCGCGATGATCAGCAACGCACAGGTCCAGGCGATGCTGCGGAACAGGGTGTCGGCCCCGCGCTCGCCCGAGGTGGGGGCATGCGCAACCCCGCCCGCGGCGGCATCGGCGAAAGGGTGATACGACATTTCACTCAATACTATTGACGAGCGGGCCGCGGAGGCGGTCGGCGTGAGCGCCGGACTACGCGGGACGACGACCGGCGCCCCGGAATCATGCGCCGGTGCGCAGTCGCGCCGTAGGCTGGAGTGCAGAATTACAGCAGAGGGGGGCGCCACATGCCAACGCGAGCCGCCGAAGGGGGTCGCATCGCCGGCCGCGGATGGCGCGCAAGCAATGGGCGTCACGATATCGAGTATGCCTGGACTTGCTCAAACGGCAAACGCAAGTATAATGCGAATCATTCCTATTGCTGCTTGCGTTTTTATCTCGGCTGATCCGCCAATGATCCACCACATCCACCAAGTCCCCGGGCGTATCCGTCGACCGCCGTGCCGCCCGACCCGCCGTCAACGCCGCTGGGCGATGCTGCGGGCACTCGCTTTTGAGCGCGCGAATGCACCCGGCCGGGACCAGCGCGACCCTCGCTGAGCCGCCGTCGCACCGAAGGCCGCGAGCGAGACACACACGCCCTACCCGCCAGGGTGCCGCACCGAGGATCATCGAATGACCAACCAGCAACCTGAGATGCTGGCCATCCTGGTGACGGCCGTCGGCGGGCTCCGCTGGTGGGGGATGCGCGAGGAGCGTCGTGTCTATCGACCCGCCGAGGAGGCAGCAAGCGCATGATCCTTTCCCAGCTTCGCGACTACATCGCCGAGCGTCGCCGCCTGTCCTTGCAGGACATGGCCAACCACTTCGACACCGACGCCGAGGCCCTGCGCGGCATGCTGGCCATGCTGGAGCGCAAGGGGCGCGTGCGTAAGCTCGCCGCCGGCTCCGCCTGCGGCGGCTGCTGCAAGTGCGATCAGGCGTCGCCAGAGCTGTATGAATGGGTCGACGCCGCGACCGGTGACACCAAGCTCGCGACACCGATCACCCTACCCTGAGACCCAGCGCAAGCAACCGGTTGCCGGGCGCGCCGCGCCAGTAACCGGTTGGCGGCCGCGCGCCCATTGAGTATGATCAATCGTATATTTGTGTGATTGCGCACGCCACAAGCCATCCTCCCGCTCCGCCGGCGACGCCTCACACGCGCGCTCAACCAAGCGAACCAGGTTCTTAGCTGTGTCGACGGAGACCGCCAGATGACGCTCGAACTTCGCCCTCACCGGCTCCCGATCGCACCCCTGACCCTGGCCGCCGCGCCGCTGCTGCTCGGGAGCGCGGCGGCAATGGCCCTCGACATCAACGACAAGCTGGAGCTGAACGGGCTCATCGCCGGCGCCTACCAGTGCCAGCAGGTCAGCGGGGTGCCGGACGTGGAAGATGCCTGCCGCGCCGCCGGCGTCTTCCAGCCGGAGGTCTTCTACAACCCCACCGAGAACGATCAGCTCTTCCTCAAGCTCGGCTTCGGCGCCGGCAACGGGCTCAACAACGTGTCGCCGTTCTCGCTGACGCCTTGGGCGGCGGACCTGGAAGACGATGTAAAGGACATCAACGGCACCGGCCGCAGCTACCTGCTGGAGGCCTGGTACGCACACACCTTCCGCTTCGGCGAGCAAAGCAGCGTGCAGCTCACCGGCGGCATCATCGATCCCGCCTTCTACATCAACGAGAACGCCTACGCGAACGACGAGTACACCCAGTTCAGCAACGAGATCTTCGTCAACTCCCGCAACGCCTTCCTGCCCGCCTACGACGGCGGTGGCGTGATTGTCTGGAAGCTCGGCGACTGGACCTTCAGCGGCGTCGGCATGAACGTCGGCAAGAACGACGACGGCCAGAACTACAACTGGTTCGCCGGCGAGATCGACTACCACCTCACGACCAAGCTAGGCGAGGGCAACTATCGGGTCATGCTGAGCGGTACCTCGGCGGCATTCCTGAATCCCGCCGGCACCGAGTACGAGCCGCACAAGGGCGTCAGTCTGTCCTTCGATCAGGAGCTGAGCCCCGTCGTCGGCGCCTTCCTGCGCATGTCGTGGCAGCGCGAGGACGCCCTGGTCGAGCACAAGGCCGATTACAGCGGCGGCCTGGACATCAATGGCAAGCTCTGGCACCGCGAGGGCGACAACATCGGCCTCGGCTATGCCTACCTCGAGGGCGGCAACGGCGACATCCGCCACACCCAGGCCGTGGAGGCTTACTACCGCCTCGCCATCAACGACTACCTGGCGCTCACAGGCGACGTGCAGTGGATGCAGGATCGCATCCACGACGCCGACAGCCCCGAGGGCTGGATCGTCGGCGTGCGAGCGGTGGCGGAGTTCTGATCACCAGAGGTCAGCGACCGCGATTTCGACCTCGGGCAGCGCCAGCGGCGCGATGCGCTGGCCGCGATCCGGCAGCAGCACCTGGCGATGGCCCTCCGGGCCGGGGTCCCGGTAGACCTCCAGGCGCTTGTGCTTCAGGTCGAGCAGCCAGACCTCCGGGATCAGGTGCCGGGCGTACAGCGGCACCCTGACCTCGCGGTCGAACCGCAGCGAGCTGTCGGCCACCTCGATGAGCAACAGCACGTCTTACGGACCGGGGTCAGTCGTCGTCGCCCACACCCCAGCCACGGGCACGGGCGCACGGCATGCCGACTTTTGGCACCCACAACAGCCCAGCGAATCCGCATGCACCAGCACGACATTACCACCTGGCAGCATAGCCACGACTTCAGCACCGGCGCCGAGCAGATCGCCGAGCAGCGCACCCGCTGGGTCGTCTACCTGACACTCACCACCATGATCGTGGAGCTGGCGGCGGGCTGGCTCACGGGCTCCATGGCGCTGCTGGCGGACGGCTGGCATATGGGCAGCCACGCGGCAGCGCTCGGGCTCAGCGTGCTCGCCTACGGCTTCGCGCGCCGGCACGCGCGGGACCCGCGCTTTTGTTTCGGCACCGGCAAGGTGTCACCGCTGGCGGGCTACTCCAGTGCGCTGCTGTTGGGGGCGGGCGCACTGTGGCTCTTCTGGGAATCGGTGAGCCGCTTGCTGCACCCGGTGCAGATCCAGTACGGCGAGGCCATCGCCGTCGCGCTGCTCGGCCTGGGCGTCAACCTGCTGAGCGCGTGGCTGCTGGGTGGAGCCCATGCGCAGCACCACGGCCATGACCGGCCGGCGCATGACCAGGGGGGGCAGTACGGCCACGAACACGACAACGACAACGACAAGGACCACGAACACGAACACGACCACCGTGATGGGCACGGGCACGCCGGCAGTGGCCACGCCCACAAGGATCACAACCTGCGCGCGGCCTATGTGCATGTCATCGCCGACGCGCTGACGTCGCTGCTCGCCATCGGCGCCCTCACTGCGGGGCTGATCGTCGGCTGGCGCTTCCTCGACCCACTGATGGGCATCGCCGGCGGCCTGCTCATCGGCCGTTGGTCCTGGAGCCTCGCCCGCGACAGCGCCCTGACCCTGCTGGATGCCGAAGATCACGGCCCCATCGAGGCGGCCATCCGCCGCACCATGGCGCGCCAGGACGACGTGGACGTGAGCGACCTCCACGTCTGGCGCATCGGTGCTGCCAGCCACGCCTGCATCCTCTCGCTGGTGACCCACGAGCCGCGGCCGGTGGAGTTCTACAAGGGGCTGCTCGAGCACATCCCCGGCATCGGCCACCTCACCGTGGAGGTGCAGCAGTGTCGGGCGCCCGACTGCGGGCGGGCGGCCGCGCGGTCGGCTGGCTAGCGCCGTTGCACTCCCGGCGCCACGCTGCCCCGCCACCGGGCCGGCGGCGCAAGCCTCCCTGTAACCCGGCCTGCCAGACGGGTCCGACGACAACGCAGCGGCGGCGGATAAATCGTCATCCGAACACTTCGCGTTGCTAGCGGAACGGCATGAAACTGTCCATGGCGCGGAAGGGCGCGCCCATAGCCCCCGTATCCGTTGCCATATTGCCGACGCCCTGGCGCATCAGCAGCGTGTCGTATTGCATGCGGCCCATGGTGCCGTTCATGACGGTCATGTCCGTGCTCATGCGGCCGATGTCGCTACCCATGGTCGCCATGGTGCCATCCATGGCGGTGATGGCGACGCGCATCTGGCCCATGTCGCCGCGCATGGCGGTCATCTGGGTGTTCATCGATGCCATGTCGCTGCGCATCTGGTTCATGTCGCGGGCCATGGCGAACATGAAGCTCGGCGCCGCGGCCTTGCGCGCATCCTTATCGGCAACCGCCGTATCCTCGTCGGAGTGGCCCATGTTGTACATGTAGGCCTCCATCCGGTTCATGTCGCGCGCCATCATCACCACCAGGGTGAAGAGCACGATGCCGATGAGCACCGCGAACAGGCCCACCACAAACGTGTGCCACTTCGCCCGCTGATGCTTTCGGCGCTGCTCGTGCATCTCGCTGCGCAGCCTGGCAGCCAGGCGACGCGCTTTGCCGGCCTCCTGGACCGCGGCCGCTCCCGCGACACCGGCCGCCACCGGCGCTGCCTGGGGCACGGGGCCGAGAACATCGCGTATGTGGTCCGCCAACGCAGCGCGCATGCTCTCGTCCTTGCGTAGCGCGTCGATAAGCCGCTTCAGGCTCTCGCGGGGATCGGTATTGTTGGGCTCGGCCATCGGGCAGGCACCGTCTGCAATCGGGTGATGAATTATTGTTGACCGCGCCTGCCGGCGACCCCAAGCATCCAGGTCAACTGCGCTTGCGATTCTTCAGACTCAGACCCCAGCCCCACACCACCGCTCGGAAATCTGGCCATGCCCGCCGGAACACTCTACCACCGGACGCGACGCCTGCCCCCTACGCCATCAATGTGGCGCGGCATCGCCCCGCTGCTCGCCTGCTTGCTGCTCGGGGCGGCAGCGGCCCTTGCCGAGCCCCCCTGTGGCGGTGACTTCGGCGCCTGGCTCGACGGCGTGCGCGCCGAGGCCCGCGCCGCCGGCATCTCCGACACCACCATCGCCGCCCTGGATGGGCTCACGCCCAACGCGCAGGTACTCGCCCGCGACCACGCCCAGGCCGTGTTCACGCAGGACTGGCTCACCTTCGCCGGGCGCATGGTGAACGCCTACCGGCTGCGGGTCGGGGCCGAGAAGCTCACGCGATATGCGGACGTCTTCGCCGCCGCCGAGCGTGACACCGGCGTGCCGGCGCCCGTCATCGCGGCCTTCTGGGGGCTGGAGACCGACTACGGCGCGGTACAGGGCGACTTCGACACCCTCGCGGCGCTCGCCACCCTCGCGCACGACTGTCGCCGCCCGGACTTGTTCCGCGCACAACTCATCGACGCGCTGCGGCTCCTGGACCTGGGCTGGCTCACCCGCGCGCAGCTCAAGGGCGCCTGGGCGGGGGAGATCGGCCAGGTGCAGCTCCTGCCGACGGACTACCTCGATTTCGGCGCCGACGGTGACGGCGACGGCCGAGTCGACCTGGAGCACGACCCCGCCGACGTCATCCCCACCGCCGCGGGCTTCATCCGCCACCTCGGCTGGCGCCGCGGTGAGCCGTGGCTGGAGGCCGTGCGCGTGCCGGCCGAGCTGCCCTGGGAGCAGGCCGATGTCTACCGGCGCTATCCGAGCAGCCATTGGGCGGCACTGGGCGTGACACGCGCGAACGGCAGCCCGCTGCCGGCGAACGGCCTGGACGCCGCGCTGCTATTGCCCACGGGCCGCAAGGGCCCGGCCTTCCTGGCCTACCTCAACTTCGATGTCTTCCTGCACTGGAACCAGTCCCTCGTCTACAGCACCACCGCGGCTTACCTCGCTACCCGCCTCGGCGGCGCGCCCAAGGTGGACCCCGGCAATCCCGAGCCCGGCCTCAACCCGGCGGACATGGCAGCCCTGCAACACCGGCTGGCCGAGCGTGGCTACGACATCGGCGATACCGACGGCATCCTCGGCGAGAAGACTCGCGCGGCGGTCCGGGCCGAGCAGCAGCGGCTCGGCCTTCCCGCGGATGGCTGGCCGACGCCGGAGCTGCTGGCGCGGCTGCGTTGACGGGAGTCACGCGGCGAGTGCATCGGCCGTCGGCGGCCCGAGGTGCAGCCGCACAAGCAAGGCGCGGCACGAGGCGACGATCGGGATCGGCAACCAGATCCGCCTCGCCAACGCCGGGCTACGGTGCCGTGTCAGTTGCGGGATAAAAGCCTGGGCTCAACGCTTCTTCCACTCGATAGGGACAGGCCTGTGGGAAGTCCGTTTCGTCCATGCCCGTCTCTTCCGCTGCGAGCCTAAGCGCGCTGTCGTACGCATCCGGGAACAGTTCCGGCAACTTGGGCTTGAGGCTCGGGCTGTCGCGCAGCAGGCGGGCGATGCGCTTGCGTTGTTCGATCAGCGTGCGCTCCCAGCTCTTGCTGCGGTTTGCGGGCTGGAACTGCCACTTGAGGAGATGGGCCAGCAACACGGTGAGGCGGCTCTCCAAGGCGCGCAGCTCGGACTTGCCCATGGATTCCAGTTCCTCCGCGAGATGTTCGCGGTCGAGCTCGTCGAGGCGACCTTCCCGCACCATACGGGCGGACGTCATGGCCCAGGCGTAAAGGTCTTCGTCGTAAAGGTCGGTTTGCATGGTTGCTTGGTCCTACCGATGCACAGACGCGCTCGCGCTATACGGCTGCAAGCATAGCGTGAGCGGCGAGACCAGCGCTGGCTCACTGTGGCCTCCTCACCCCGGCGGCTGAAACTTCGCGAGCCGGCTCACCTGGATGTCGGTGCCGAAGACGACGCCCATGTGGCGGTTGAAGAACGGGGTGAGCCCTTCGAGGATGGCGTCGGCGATCTCGGCCGGAACGGCGGTGATGATCATCACCAGCACGTCGTCCTCGTTGAACATGAGGTGGGCATCGTGGGCACCGTGGCTGCCCTTGCCGGAGAGGTTGTGGACCATGGTCCAGCCGGTGACGCCAGCGCGCTCCAACAGGTCCAGCACGAAGTCCTGTTGCTCGCCCTGGACGATGATCTCCAGCTTTTTCATTGGGCTGTGCTTCAGCTCTTCCATTGGGGTACCTCCAGGGTTTGTGCCTTGGTTGTCTGGCGGTCGTGGGCCAGGTGGCTGTCTTGCGCTCAGCGCGCCCCGCGGACCGGGGCTTCTTGGATGGCGGCGGGCGCTATACCTGCCCGAGCTCGAGGGCGCCGTGACGCCGCCGGCGCGGCATTGAGCCGCGCCGGCGGCGGGCCGAGTGGAACTCGGCGCCTCCAGGAGCGCGGCGCTCGCGCGGGGTCGGCGTGGGCTGTCCCGTTGATGGTGGGGTTCATGCCGGCAGCCGGATCGGCTGCGCCTGCCAGGCGCCGTCGCCGCCGTTGCCGTGCTCGTAGACCTGCGCCTGGCTGGTCTCCGGGTCCAGCACGACGAGCCTGATCCAGCCGTTGTGCACCAGCTCACGAGGCTTGTAGAGCCTGGCGAGCACGGCCTCCACCAGCTTCAGCGGCGCCTCAACGACGGTGATCAGCCGCAGCGGGTGGTGATAAGGGGTGTCGCCGCGCAGCATGGTCTGCGCCGGGAGCCCGGTGCGCAGGTCACTGAGGTTGCCGGTGACGACGCCGAAGCGACCGATGATGTTGTGGTAGACCTTGCTGCCGCTGCCGAAGGCCTCGTTGTCCACCACGGAGAAGAAGTGCTCCATGTTGATCCATTGGGCGACCACCAGCGGGCCGGACAGGATGCTCTCCAAGAGCCGCCCCTTCGGGTCGAGCCTGTGGTCGTAGCTGTGCAGGAAGGCGCGGCCTTCGAGGTTCCGCCCGCGGCTCAGCGCACGCCGGCCGATGATGAAGGAGGCGTTCTTCGACAGCCCCCACTCCGGGCGCACCTGGGTCCAGTCCAAGGCGTTGCGCTTGACCCGCCGCGCGGCGGCATCCGGCCCGGTGATGCCCCGCTCGCCGAGCTCGGCGCAGCGCTCCGCCGCGCACAGCCGGCCGGCGGCGGCGAGATCCTCCTGGATGCGCGAGAGCCTGGTGAGCGCCCCGGGCGAGAGCTGGTCCAGATCGAACAGCGTGACCTCGTCGGTGGTGGTGTCGTGCAGGGCGGGGATGAACAGGGTCTCGTCCGGGATGGCGATGCCCTGCTCCGCCAACTGTTCGCGCACCTCGCGGCGGTTGGCCATGGCGGCGAAGATGCGCGCGTTCACCAGGCCCTGGTCGCCGCCGCAGGCGCCGCAGTCCAACGCCGATTCGTAGGGGTTGTTCTCGGAGGTGCTGCCGTGGCCCACCACCAGCACGGTGCGCCCGAAGCCGGAGGTCAGTCCGATGCCGCGCAGCGCCGCCGCGACGAGCTGCGCCTGGCGCTTGCGGTGGAAGCCGATCTTGGCCAAGTGCTCGAGCTGGATTTGGGCCTGGTCCGGGTTGACGCGGTACTCCACCTGGAGGGAGCGGATGAACACCGCCTCGGCGGCGGGTTCCACGCCGAAGCGGCGGGCGAGCTCGGTCTGGCCCTTGCGGTTGCCGAGCGCCGTCTCGCGCAGCTCACGGATCATCGGGCTGGTGAGATCCTCGCGCTTGATGGCGAAGTGCCGCTCCACGGCGCGCAACACCATCTCGTCCTGAAGGTTGGTCAGCAGCTCACGGGCCTCGTCCTCGGCGATCTTGTCGATGAGCAGCCGCGCCGGCGGCTTGCGCGATTGAAGGCGCTGGCGCCAGGTGTTGTAGACGCGCGGCACGAAGGTCTTGCCCACCATGTCAAAGCCGAACAGGAGCCCCACGGCCTCGACGGTGACATAGGGTGCCAGCACCGTGTTCTTGAGGTCGTGTACCACCTCGTGTGCCAGCTCGTAGAGCGAGTGTTCGTGCTTCGCGTGGGTGTGCGGCATCTCGACGGCCACGTTGCGCGGCGTGACGATGGCCGGGCACAGAGCCGTCTCGTGGCCCTTGCCGAACTCCACGAAGGCCACCGGCACGCCGAAGAACCCGGCGATGCCGTAGGTCTCGTAGTCGCCCACCGCCTCCAGGTGGCGGCGCAGCCGCTCGGAGCGCACATCGATGCAGAAGAACGCCTGCACCGTGCCCGCGGCCAGGACCGCCGGCGTCTCGCCGGCCACTGGGACCGCCGGCGTCTCGCCGGCCACCGGCGCCTTCAACGTCCCGCCAGCTGCGCCCGCTGCAGCCGCCGCGGCATCGATCTGCGCCAGGAGCTGGCGGATGTGGGTCCGCTCCAGCGCCCGCGTCCAGAGCATGCCCTCACGCGCCTTGGCGGCGTAGATGGCGTCGATGTACTGGTGCAGCGTGTCGTCCGGGCGCCCCAGCAGCACCTGGCGGCAAATGCCGGCCTGGTCCGCCATGGCCTGGACACGCCCGGCGCGGGTGCAGGCCTCGCGCTTGGTCTTCTCGCGCTCGTAGTCGAGATACAGGGCGTCGATACCGGCACCGCTGCCCCGATCCAGCGCCACCTCGATGCGGTGCGCGAAGTCCGGCAGCACGGTGCCGGCATTGAGCTCCCGGCGCAGCACACACTCACGCGGGTGGGCCTCGGCATAGGCCAGCAGCGCCGGCCAGCGCAGGTCGCGCTTCAGTCTGCGGCCGGCGTCCTCCAGCAGCGCCAGCGCCAGCACCAGGCGCACGGCCATGTACTCCACCAGGTCCGCCGGGTTGCGCTGTTGCCAGTAGTAATGGCGCGCCTGCGAGCGCCAGCGCACGAAGCCGGCCCAGCCGTGGAGCCGGGCGAGCTCGACGGTGAAGTAGTCCATCCAGCGTGGCTCGGGCACCTCGAGGCGGGTCATGACCAGGTCGATCATGGCCTCCGGATCGTCCGCCTGGCCGAGGATGGCGGCCACGTCCAGCCCGCGCATGCGCAGACGCCGGTTGCGCCGGGCGATGTTGGCCCAGCCGCGGTAGAAGCCCTGCTTGCGGCCGGGCATGCGCCAGACGGACTGCCCCTCGTCGAAGAAGTCCATCAGGCCCTTGATCATCAGCTCGTTCAGCGTCTCGCCGATGCGGGTGCCGAAGAGCTGGTCGGCGGCGTCGTACAGGGTCAGATCGCGCCCCAGTTGCTCGGCGATGGACGCCGTGGGAGCGACGTTCCCGCCGCGATACACCGCCAGGTCCGGCCGCACCTTCGTGGGAGCGGCGTCCGCGCCGCGATCGGCCGCGCCCGAGCGCGGCCCTGTGGGAGCGGCGTCTGCGCCGCGATCGACGGCCGGGCCGGGACGCGGCGCGTCGGCACCGGGCACTTGGCTATTGGAGGTCATCGACAGCTCCGTAGGGCCGGGTCGCCAGATGGGTCGCCAGAGGGATCACCAGCAGGCAGGCGCGCCACGCATATGCGACAGGCGCGGCTCAGCGCCGGCGCCGCAGCGTCAGCGGCGCACAGCTCTTCTGCCCCACGCAGCCGCCCACGCGCAGGCAGGCGAGCACCTCTTCGGCGCAGGGCTCGCGGTCGCCGGGGTTGGGCTGGCTGGTGCGGGTGAGCATGGCGAGCAGCGTCTCGCGCAGCAGCCGGGTCAGGTCCGCTTCGGCGGCATCGGCCTGCCCGGCCACAGACCCGGACCCGCCCTCCTGTTCGGCGAGCCACGCGGCGACGAAGGCATCCACCTCCGCCGCGACGTCCTCCTCGGCGACGGCGCCTTCTGCGAGCATGCGCTGGTAGTCCGTGCGCGGCAGCCAGCCGCGGGCATGGAACAGCCGCGTCGCCTCGGCGACCGCCTGCTCGAAAGGCAGGTGCTCCAGCCCATGCAGCGGGTTGTGGTGAATGAAGTTGCGCATGGGCCAGAAGAAGGGCAGTACCTCTCCGGCCACCGTTACCATGCTGCGGATCTTGAGCCGCTTGCCGAGGCTCGGCCGGTGCTTGTGGTCCGCCGCGGGCTGCGATGCTACCCGGCGCCGGTTGACGCCGGCACCCGTGTCGCGCTGCGCCGCGGCGGCAGCCGTTGTTGCATCGACATCGGTCGCGTCTGTCACAGCATCCCCTCCACCAGAATCAGTCCGAACAGCGCCAGCGCCGCCAGGCCGCCGCCGTGCACCAGCATCGTGCGCCGATCCACGTCGGCGTAGTCCAGGTCGCCGCGTGGCTCGCCGAAGACGATGCCCGTCAGCAGATTGATGCCGGCCCAGGTCCACAACAGCCAGGCGAGGCTGAGCGGCACCAGCGTCAGCAGCTCGTTGGACGCGGCGCCGCCGAAGGCGAGATTGGCCACGGCGAAGAACCCCGGCGAGAAGGGCACTGCCACCGCCGCCAGCACGGCGGCGACGAACAGCGTCGAGAAGCGCGGCATGCGCAGGCTGAGACCGGGGTACAGACCGGTGCGCGCAATGCCAAAGCGGCAGGTCAGCCCATCGAGCAGGAACCATAGCGGCAACAGCGACGCGGCGAGCCCCAGTGCCGGCAGCAGAGGCGGCACGTCATGGGCGGCACCCACCCACACCAGCGCCAGCGCCGAGGTGTAGAGCTGGCCGATCCAGATCTGCCCGTCCCGCGCGCTCAGCAGCCGAAAGGCATAGAGCAGCGACGTGAGCCCGCCCCAGAGCGCGAAGACATCGATGAGCCAGCCGCCGCCATCGCCGGCGAGCCAGTGCCCGGCCTGCACCAGCAGCACGCCCACCAGCGGCAGGCCCAGCAGGACCAACGCCTTCCCGCGCGGCTGCGCGAAGCGGTCGCCCGCCCCCGCCGGCTGACGCTGCACGAAGCGGTTAACGGCGATGCTGAGCGGAAACAGCGGCAGGCAGAAGCCGGCCAGCAGGAATAGCGGCAGTGCCAGAATCCAGCCCATCGACTTGCCTCCCCTCAGGCCCACCGCAACAGCGCGTTCAACTTGCGCGATGCAGCCAGCAGCCGCTCGCCGGTGCGGCTGTACAAGTCCGCCACGTAGAACTCCCGCGACAACAGCGCATAGAGGTCGTAATACAGATGGCGGAAGCGGCGGGGCAACGGCTGCCGCTCCGCCTCGGTGCGGAACACCAACAGCCAGCCGGCGGAGATCAGCACCATCAACAGCACCAGCACCAGCGCGAAGGTCGTGGAGCTCACCGACGCCGCCCGGTACAGCGCCTCGCGGAAGGCCGGGTCCGGATACAGCAGGGCGTCGAAGGCGTGGCCGACCACCACGTAGGTCAGGATTACGGCGGCGAAGGACAGCACCACGTAGAACAGCACCGTGAACGGCCGCTCGCCGCCGATCTTGTAGACGAAGAACAGGGTCTGGGCGCCGGTGATCCAGCCGAACAGGAGCAGGATCAGCGCCCCCTGGTGGTGCAGGAAGCCCTGGTCGATGAGCTGGTGGGCACCGAACACGATGACCAGCGGCACGGTGATGGTGATGCCCGCGAACACCACCCAGGACAGCGGCGGGTGCGGCACCTTGCGCTCCACCATGAACTTGTAGATCTCGCCCTCGGGGATGTTCGGGTCCTTGCGCGCCTTGCCGATGATGGACCCGGAGCCGAGGAACAGCGTCGCCTTGAACACGCCGTGCGCGATCAGGTGATAAATGGCCAGGGAGAAGGCGCCGAGCCCGCACTCCATGACCATGTAGCCCATCTGCCCCATGGTGGAGTAACCGAGCGCCTTCTTGATGTCGCTCTGCATCAGCATCATCAGCGAGCCCATGAGGGTGGTCACCAGCCCCACCGCGAAGGCGATGAGCAGCACCGCGTGCGTCTCGACGAACACCGGCGCGAAGCGGTTCATCAGGAAGCCGCCGGCGTTGACGATGCCGGCATGCATCAGCGCAGAGACCGGCGTCGGCCCATCCATGGTGTAGGGCAGCCAGGTGTGCAGCGGGAACTGGGCGGACTTGGCGAAGGCCGCGAACAGAATCAACAGGCCGAGGGCCTCGTTCAAGGGCAGCCCGAGCGCCGTGGCCTTGTCCGGCCCGGCCGCGATCGCGTCGAACAGCGCCGGGATGCTGAGCGTGCCGTAGCCGTGGTAGACCAGCGCCACGGCCGCCAGCAGCGGCAAATCGCCGACCCGGTGCGTGAACAGCGTCCAGAACGCAAAGCGGTTGGCCGCGCGCCGGCGGGTGTCGTGGTTGAGCAAGAAGTACAGGCACACGCCCAGCAAGTGCCAGCCGAGCAGCAGCGTCAGCAGGTCGCCCGCCAGCACCATCAGCAGGATCACGCCGATGATGGTGTCCAGCAGCGCGAAGAAGCGCACGTAGGCCGGGTCGTCCTGCATGTAGCGCACGCTGTAGACGTGCACCACCAGCCCGATGGCGCTCACCAGCACCGCCATCAGGGTGCTGAGCGGGTCCACGTACAGCGTGAACAGCCCGAGGCCGATGCCGTACAGCTCCGCCCCGCCGTGGCCCAGTCGCCAGCCGAACAGCGCCAGGGCGAGCACCAGGGTCAATGCGCTCGCGCCGACGCTGATGCGTGCGACGCCCTCCCCCAACCGCCCGGCGCTCGCGCGCACGGCGAGCGCGGAGCAGAACATCGCCAGGACTAGGCCATAACTGAGAACGGCAGCGTACGAGGCCATGGTTCTGCTGGAGCTCCCTCGGGTCGAGCAGGTTCGGTGTGGCTTCCCGGCGACGGTCCGCGCCGCCGGCTGCCGGCTCGGACGGACCAGACGGTCTGTCGATGCTGGCGCCGGAGTCTAGCAGGAAGCCCATCAGCCTTCGCTCCTGCCCCGGACGGTGCTCGCCGTGGACCGGATACGAGGTAGCGGCGGGGCATCCGCGGGGCAGTGAGCCGACGCTGGCGCGCCGCCACGGGTCCGCCGTGCCGCCAGCCCAACATGGTGCCACGCGCTATCGGCTCAAAGGCTCAACCAAGCCACGGCCGACCCTTGCTAACGTCTCTGCGGCACGCCGAATCGGTTTCGGGCGGCTGGCGGGAGCGCGGCATCCATCGCGAAGACGCGACAAGATGGCGACTCGGTTCCGGCGCCCATTCCACAATGCGGAATCATCCGTTAGGCATCGCCGCGGCACGCTGGATCATGCCGCCTCGCGCTCGAATCCGGACGGAGCAGGCGTCTGGCTGGACCGGCGGCGACAAGGGCGGCGCGCGTATTGCTGAATGCCCGAGGTGTACGTCTTGCCGCAGCGGCCACGAGCCTTGGCGGGGGTTGAAAACGCGCATCGCTGCCCCGCAAAGACCCACCATCTCGGTAGGAGAACGCGTCTGGGTCCCAAGCAGTCTCGACAAGGTCCACCGCATGCATCGCGCCGGGGACGGCGCTCCCACAAGCTCACTGTCGCGTCCGCGAGGTCCGCCATGCCCATGCCGCTCGAGTATCCGATTCCCCGGTCTGCGCCGGCCGAGATCCCCGCCGAGTGCTTCAACCTGTTCCGTCTCGCGCAGCACCGGTGCGGCGGCGCGCTGTACTTCTGCCTGCCCGGTCTGCCCGGCAACTACCTGCGGGCCACGAGCCAGGAATGGCGCTGCTGGAACCGCCGGCTGCGGGCGGACCTGCTGAGCTGGCACCGCTTCCAGATGACGGCCCGCGGTGGCCTCGACGAGCCGGTGCCCTGCGAGTTGACGGTCCACCACCCCTACAGCCGCACCATCGTCCATCGCGTGCACGACGCCGCCGCCGAGTATCTGCGCAAGCTCGTGGCACAGCACCCGCCTGAGACCTGTGGCCAAGTCATCACCTGGCCGGGCAGCCGTCACGCCAACGCCGCCGGCTGACGCGCGGATCATCAGGGGCATACAGCACCCAGGAGTCGGCCAGCCCTGCAACAGCGGCATCTCCACCACGACTGAGGCCCTGCCTTCGCGCCGCCCACGGCACCGAGACCGGGCAAATATTTCCCGCAACGCCGAAATCGAGGGCATCGTAGGTCGGGTTACGCTGCGCTAACCCGACCTACATCCAATACTTGCCCAATCTCCACCGCGTCGGCGCCAGCAGGCGCCCTATTTCCTACTATTCCACACAACCAATAGGCTTTGTGCCATGGGTTGCATAAGAACCTTCACATATTCTTAAACCAATTAACCCGATAGTCTTTGCGCCCACGAACTGACCGGGCGCCACCTCCAAGGCTGCCGTCGCCACGCCGAACGCGGCAGCCGACAGCCGGATCGAGCGCCAGACCGAGCCCCCAAACCGAACCCTCGCGCGGCCAGCAATCGCGCCGCCCACAATCCAACTGAAGAGAGACACGGAACCATGGCACTCGACCAATCAGCCCGCTACGCCGACTTGAGCCTGCGCGAGGAAGACCTCATCGCCGGCGGCAACCACATCCTGTGCGCCTACAAGATGAAGCCCAAGGCCGGCTACGGCTACCTGGAGTCCGCCGCCCACTTCGCGGCCGAATCCTCCACCGGCACCAACGTCGAGGTCTGCACCACCGACGACTTCACCAAGGGCGTGGACGCGCTGGTCTACCACATCGACGAGGCCACCGAGGACATGCGGATCGCCTATCCGCTGGACCTGTTCGACCGCAACGTCACCGACGGCCGCATGATGCTGGTGTCCTTCCTGACGCTGACCATCGGCAACAACCAGGGCATGGGCGACATCGAGCACGCGAAGATGATCGACTTCTTCGTGCCGCCGCGCGCGCTGCAGCTCTTCGACGGTCCGGCTACCGACATCTCCAAGCTCTGGCGCATCCTGGGCCGCCCGGTGCAGGACGGCGGCTACATCGCCGGCACCATCATCAAGCCGAAGCTCGGTCTGCGCCCGGAGCCCTTCGCCCAGGCCGCCTACGACTTCTGGCTCGGCGGCGACTTCATCAAGAACGACGAGCCCCAGGGCAACCAGACCTTCGCGCCCGTCAAGAAGGTCATGCCTCTGGTCTATGACGCGATGAAGCGCGCCCAGGACGAGACCGGCGAGGCGAAGCTGTTCTCCATGAACATCACCGCCGACGACCACTACGAGATGTGCGCCCGCGCCGACTTCGCGCTCGAGACCTTCGGCAACGACGCCGACAAGCTCGCCTTCCTGGTGGACGGCTTTGTCGGCGGCCCCGGCATGATCACCACCGCGCGCCGGCAGTACCCGGACCAGTACCTGCACTACCACCGTGCCGGTCACGGCATGATCACCTCGCCGAGCGCCAAGCGCGGCTACAGCGCCTTCGTGCTGTCCAAGATGGCGCGTCTGCAAGGTGCTTCCGGCATCCACGTCGGCACCATGGGCTACGGCAAGATGGAGGGCGAGGCGGACGACAAGAACATCGCCTACATGATCGAGCGTGACAGCGCCGACGGCCCGGTCTACCACCAGGAGTGGCTCGGCATGAAGCCCACCACGCCCATCATCTCGGGCGGCATGAACGCGCTGCGCCTGCCCGGCTTCTTCGAGAACCTGGGCCATGGCAACCTGATCAACACCGCCGGCGGCGGCTCCTACGGCCACATCGACGGCCCGGCGGCTGGTGCGCGCTCGCTGCGTCAGGCCTACGAGTGCTGGAAGGCCGGTGCCGACCCGATCGCCTGGGCCAAGGAGCACAACGAGTTCGCCCGCGCCTTCGAGTCCTTCCCGCACGACGCGGACAAGTTGTTCCCGAACTGGCGTGACGCCCTCGGCGTGAAGGCGGCCACCGCCTAAGCCTCGCCGATCTCGGCAACAAGAAACCCCGCTTCGGCGGGGTTTTTTGTTGACCAACAACGCTGGAGAGACCAGGCAAGGACCGTAGGTCGGGTTAGCGATAGCGTAACCCGACAATCAACAGCTTACCGGCGCCCATCGTCGGGTTACGGTCCGCTAACCCGACTACACCGAAGACTTGTCTGGCCTCTGGCGCGGCGGCGATCACAACTCCGATCAAGGTGGCGGCGCTGGCTCCCACGCTCCAGCGTGGGCGCAAAGGCGGACGCTCTGCGTCCCGCCGCCTCGACACCAGGTGGTCGAGGTCATGAGCCATCAAATGCGGGCAAAGACGAGCAAGATCAGTGCACAATGCTCGGCGTTGTCGAGCCGCGCCCAAGCCGACTTGGGCCAACCTAACCGGGGACGGTACCGAGACATGGACCGCACCAGCCAACGCCCAACCCCCTTCGTCGGCCGCGCGGCCGAGCTTGCAACCCTGCGACAGGCCTGGCAGCATGTCGAGGCCGGCAAGCCCCAATTCCTCATCTGGACCGCCGACACCGGCCTCGGCAAGACCCGGCTGGTGCAGGCCTTCTACGAATGGCTCAGCACCCATCGCGACGCCCGCGACCCCGACGGCTACTGGCCAGACAGCCTCGACATCGCCGGGCGCACGCTGGCCGTGAATCCGCAGTTCCCGCCCACGGACGGCCCCCGCCCCGCCATCCCCTGGCTCTGGTGGGGGCTGCGCTTCACCGAGACCCGCTACGAGCGCGGCATCGCCGCGTCCAGCTGCGGGCTGGTCAACGCCAAAGAGCACCTCGCGCCGCACCTGGAGCCGCTGGTGCGCGCCCACCATGGCCGCGCGCTGACCACCGACGCCGCCCGCACCACCGCCGGCATCTTGGCCAACCTGTTCTCCGCCGGGCTGGTCAGCACCGCCCTGGACGCTTTCAGCGTCTACGAGCTGGACCGTGAGCGTCGCGGCCTCGACGCACCCCTGTCCGGCATCGCCGAGCAGCAGTCGCGCGAGCGCCGCGACGTGGTGGAGGACCTGCTCGCCCTCTTTTGCGATCTGCTCGGCAGCGGCATCGCCGCCGGCAGCGGCGACGAGAAGCCCCGCAAGCGCCCGATCCCCTGCGCCCTGATCCTCGACGACGCCCACTGGGCGGACGTGGACACGCTGCGCTTCGTCGAGGCCCTGTACCGCGACGCGCTGCGCCACCACTGGCCACTGCTGCTGCTCTGCACCCACTGGGAGCAGGAGTGGAACATCCAGCACGCCGAGGCCCGCACGCCCAACCCGGACAACGACCCGCGCTCCATCGCCGATGTCTGCGAGCGCATCGCCGCAAGGCGAGGCGGTCAAGGTGCCGGCTGCTGCCAAGTCGAGCGCCTCCGCAGGCTGCCTGACCCGGACCTGGGCCCGGTGCTCGCCGCCGCGCTGCCCGGCGTCACCGAGAGCCAAGCCGACGCGCTGCTGGCGCGCGTCGGCGGCAACCCGGGCTTCCTGATGGACCTCGTTGCCTATGCCCGCACGGATCCGATGCTGTTCGAGCACGGCGACACCAAGGCCCCGCTCACCGCCGACGGCTTCGCGGACCTGCGCGAGACCGCCGAGCTGGACCACCAGGACCTGATCCGCAAGCGCTTCCGCGAGCTGGACGACGCCCTGCGCCAGACCCTGACGCTCGCGAGCTACCAGGGAGCCCGCTTCCTGGACGACCTGCTGCTGGAGACCGCCGCCCGTATCGACGGCGTCGCCTGCACCGCCGGCGACCTGGCCCGCGGCCGCGACCCCCATGCCATCATCGACCACGTCACCACCGCGCCGCTGCCGCCCGCGAGCGAGTTCCGCCAGCGCGCCTGGTACGAGGTCGCCCACCGGCAGCTTGACAAGCCCCAGCATCGCGGCCACAAGCGCGCCTTCGCGGACCAGTTGCGCCAGGTGCTCACCGACTGGCGCACCGCCGGCCGGATCTCGGCGCTGGAGCCGCGGGACCAAACCCTGGCCCTGAGCCTGCTGGCCGCCGAGCTGGGGCGGGTGCTGGACGGCAAGGCCGAAGCGCCGGTGCTCGCCGTGCTTGGCGCGACCCTCGCCGATCTGGTGCAATCGCACCAGGCCGCCGGCGAGCACCGCCAGGCCGCGTCCGCCGCCCACGAGCTGGCGCGTCGCATGCCAAAAGGCGGCTGGCCGGCAGCCTGGGTGGAACTCGATGCGCAGTTTGCGGCGGGACTCGGGGCGCAGGGGTTCTCCGCGCAATCCGATGCATCCACCCTCTACGACTCCGTTATCGCCGGATTAGAGGCCGCTGGCCATCGCGCGGCGCCCCCGGAGCGGCAGAACGACCTGGCAACGGTCTACTCCAACCGCGGCAATGCCCACCGGGGCCGCGGCGATCTCGACGCCGCCATCGCCGACTACGGCGCGGCGATCGGGCTCCGGGAGGCGCTGCGCGCGGCGCTCGGCGAGCAGTGGCCGCCGGCCATGCGCAACGACCTGGCGGGCGTGTACAGCAACCGCGGCGCCGCGCACGGCAACGCCGGTCGCTCCGATGACGCGCTGGCGGACTTCGCGCGCGCCGTCGCCATCCTGCAAGCGCTGGTGGATGCCTATCCGGGGATTCCGGCGTGGCGCGCCACGCTGGAGCAGTCGGAGCAGAACCTTGCCCTCGCCCGCCGGCTCGCGGTGGGCGATGCGGATGAGTAAGCGCGCGCCGCACCGATGCGGTTGCCCGTCTTCAGCGCCCAGCCGGTCGAGCGCCTGCGCGAGCTCCTGCGCCTGATCGAGCAGGTGCACGATCGCACCACCGCGGTGGAGATCCTCGAATCACCGCTGCGCTACTATGTCCAGGGTACGCAACGGGTCGAAGAGCAAGAGGTACGCGCCCTGTTGCGCGAGACGTCCACCGGAGAGCCGATCATGCAGACCTTTATCGACCGCTATATCGAGCAGGGCCGGCAGCAGGGCAGGCAGGAGGGCCGGCAGGAGGGTGAAGCTGCGGTGCAGCTGTCCCAAATCGAGGACAAGTTCGGTCCGCCGAGCGAAGCCATTCGGCAGCGGATCACGACGGCGGACGCGGAAACGCTGCTGCGCTGGTCCAAGCGGATAC
>NZ_JAJDNQ010000048.1 GCF_022340605.1 Thiohalocapsa sp. | reverse complement strand
CGCAAAGGAAACTCGTGCCGGACATGCAGGATCGGATCAACACGAGCCAACCTCACTGCGGGGACCAAGCAACTGGGCCGTGAAACGGGTAACTGTGACGGTCCGCGCGAATGCTAGTGCAACCGAGGAACCGGATGCGGGCAAACCGCACCTCCGGGTCTGTGGCGGGGGCGCCCGGTAACCGGAGTCCCTACGCCGGATGCGTAAAATGGCTAAGCAGATTTCTGTCAATGGGTAAAAATGAAAAGATCCTAGACTCAATATTGCGCGGCACATCTGACGCGAATATTTCATTCAAAGACTTGCGCAAGATTCCCAAAGCACTTGGTTTTGCGGAAAGAGTTCGAGGCGACCATTTTATATACACAAAGTCCCAGATTGAAGAGATTCTGAATATTCAGCCCATTGGCGCGCTAGCGAAAGCTTATCAAGTCAAACAAGTGCGCGCCGTCATCCTTAAGTACAAACTTGGTGAACTCCATGGCCGCTAAATATGAGATCATTATTTATTGGAGCGAGGAAGATAACGCGTATCTTGCCGAAGTTCCAGAGCTTCCTGGATGTATGGCTGATGGGGCAAGCTATCAACAAGCTCTTCAAAACGCAGAGGTTGTTATTCGGGAGTGGATTGAAACTGCACAAGAATTAGGCCGCCACATTCCAGAGGCACGTGGAAAACTAATGTACGCATAACAATTGCAGCAGCCCGACGCTGTACTGGCCACTTCCGCTGCGCTCCAGTGGCCAGTACAGCACTGACTCTGCAAGACGTTATCGCGCCGAGAAAAGCGCGGCGCCTCTTGCCCGGGTGAAAGTCCCGGTCGGGTAAGGGTTAGCCACCCACTCTTATCGAGTGTTGGTCCTGTTGCGGAGTGGCGAAAGCCGCGAACAAGACTCAGGGCAAGCGTACACAGAGAATCCTGTAGGCCGCAGGGGGACTAAGGGCCTTGATCATCGTTTCGGCCAGAACAGGGGACGCAGAGCGTCCGCCCCTGCTCCCACGCTGGAGCGTGGGAGCCAGAACCGAACGCTTGGCCGGGATGATGATCAACGCCGGACTAAGCAACTGGACCGTGCCACGGGTAACTCTGATGGTCTGCGCGAATGCTAGTACAACCGAGGAACCGGATGCGAGAAAACCGCACGTTCGGGTCTGTGGCGGGGGCTCCAGGTAACCGGAGTCCCTGCGCCGGAGGTGCAGAAGAGAGGTTGTGAGCTATGCCTACTATTCTTCTACTGCTCGGGTGGCGCCTGTTCTTCTACGCAAATGAAGGCAACGAACCCATCCACGTTAATGCCAAGAAGAACGATATGGAATGCAAATTCTGGCTTGACGTAGAATCGTTCGATATCGCCCTCGCCTACTCGTACAACATGACACCACGGGCAACGAAGGAAATCAGAAAAATAATTTTCAGCCACTTCGACCATATTGTGGAGCAATGGCAAGAGTTTCAGGAGAAGAGAAAATCATGAACAAACATCATGATATACAAGACGTTAGCGTTTCTCGCGGGGTTCTGGCCGCCGTTGTAGATGGCAAACCCCTGTCTGTCGATCTACGTGCCCTGTCAACCGCTTTGCAGAGCGCAAGTGACGACGACCTTGCAATTTTTGAAGTTTCCCCTTCCGGGTACGGGATTCACTGGCCGCTTGTCGATGAGGATATTTCCATTGACGGATTGTTGGGCGTACGTCATGAACCTTCGCGGTTGCGGCAAAGCGCCTAATTCGGAGCAGACGCAGCTACCGCGCGACCATCGGCGATGCCTCTTGTCCAGAGTGGCTGCGTCGGGACTAGCTGTTGTCGACGTTCGCCGATACTGAACGGGCAGCAGTGGCGGCCTACCGCCGATTCGTCCATGACGGGATCGGCCAACCCGGCCCCTGGGAGCAGCTTACACATCAGGTCTTCCTGGGCTCGGGGGCATTCGCCGAGCGCCTTCGCCGGACGCTGCCGCCGGACCGCGATCTCTCGGTAGTCGCCCGCGCTCAGCGCCGGAAGCTGCCCGAGCCGCTGCCCCACTATGCAGCGATGTACGCCGACCGCGACCAGGCGATTGCCGCTGCGTACGCGAGCGGCGGATACACCTTGAAGGCGATCGGTGGGCAGTTCGGCCTGCACTACTCGCAGGTCAGTCTTATCGTGCGACAAATTCGATGGTAGACCCCGGAAGTGACCTAGATCATCGTGCGCAGCCGCGAGGTTTCTTGGCCGCCTATTGAGCGGGGGCAGCTAAATGGTGACCCCTTGCGGAGGCCTGATGACCCCTTGCCGAGGCCCTTCGCAGCGTCTATCCGGGTCGCCCTGGAGGGCGACACTCCGGCCGTGGGCCGCGATGTCCGGAGTGTCGCCCTCCAGGGCGATACTCGCTCGCGCCGGACAGCGAACGGTATCGACAATTCCAAGGCCGTGCACTAGCGCTCCTCCCGCAGCGCCAGTTCTTTCAGGCTCATGTCGCCGAGGGACTGCTCCATCGCTTCATGCAGGCGTTGCTCTATGGCGGCAATCGCGGCGTCCGGGTCGGTCTCCGGCGTTACCACCGGGTCCTCGCCGAAGCGGCGGACGAGGCACAGCAGGTCGCGCACCAGCAGCCGCTCCGCCGCTTGCGCCGGTACCAGGCGCGGCGGGCTCGTGGCCGTGGTCACCAGAAAGCCGGCATTCTGCAAGATTTGGATGGCCTTGCGGACGTTCGCCAGCGGCAGGCCCACGGCGTGGGCGAGCTCGTCCTCGGTGGCGCCCTCGGTGCCGGCGAAGTGATCCCGCACCACGCGCTGCATCAGATCCAGCGCGACCCGCTCGCGCAGCCGGTTGCTGAGGCGCATGTCCCGCTCGCGGCTGGCGAGGTACTCCGGGTATTGCAGGTAGAAGGCGATGTTGGCACCGACGAGCACGATGAGCCAGGCGAAGTAGACCCACATCATGAACAGGATCGGGATCGCCAGGCTGGAATAGATGGCGGCGTAGCGCGTCGAGCCGGCCATGAAGTCCGCGAACAACTCGCCGGCGCTGACCCAGAGCAGGCCCGCCACCAGCGCCCCCAGGATGGCCGGGCCGTAGCGCACCCGGGTGTTGGGCACGAATGAATAGACGAAGGTGAAGGCGAGCGTGATCAGCAGGAAGGGCACCAGTTGCTCGGCGGTGTGCATCAGGAACCCCAGCGGCTCGATGGCCACCAGGTGCTGCACGAGGGTGTTGCTGCGCAGCGATGCCGACACCGCCAGCGCCGAGAACAGCAGCACCGGCCCCACCAGCAGGACGCTGAGATAGCGGCTGAAGCGCTCCGCGATGGGCCGCGGCCGGTCGATGCGCCAGGTCAGGTTGAACACCTGCTCGATCTTGGAGATGAGCGACAGCACCGAGTAGAGCAACACGGCGAGGCCCACGGCCCCGAGCACCCGCACGTTGGTGTTGTCCACGTAGCTGATGAGCTGCTGTGCCACCTCCTGCGCGCCGGCGCCCAAGGGGTGGAGCGCCTGCATCAGCATGGGCTCGAGCTGGTTGTGCACCCCTAAGCCCTTGAGCACCGAGAAGCTCACAGCCAGCAGCGGCACCAGGCTCAGCAGCGTCGTGTAGACCAGGCTCGTGGCCTGAAGCGTGAGCATGCCGGAGGCGATGTCGCGGCCCAGGGCGTAGAGCAGGCGCAGTGGCAGCCGCAGCGGCCGCTGCCAGGGCGGCAGGCTCGACGGGTCACCCCAGAGCAGCCGGTCCCAGGCGCCGGTGACCTCCGTGGCGGAGAAACGGCGAGCCGAACCCATGCTAGGCTGGTCGGGTCGCTCGGGGCGGTGCCCCTCGCGCTGCGGATCATCGTCGGAGGAATTCATCGCGTGACGCACTCTGCCACCGCCGTCCTGCCCGCCATTGTAATGGCAGTGCTCTGGTCATTGCCCGCGATCGCGGCGCCGGATGCCGCCGGTCTGCTCGACCCCATCGCCGAAAAGCCCGAGGCACCGGGCTTCGAGCTCAAGGGAGCCGACGGTAAGACCTACCGCCTCGCGGACATGCGGGGCCAGCCCGTCATCGTCAACTTCTGGGCCACCTGGTGTCCGCCCTGCCGGGCCGAGATGCCGGCCATGCAGCGCGCCTGGGAGCAGCTCAAGGACGAGGGGATCATGCTGGTCGCGGTCAACGCCGGCGACAGCGAGGGCGAGATTGCGGCCTTTGTCGAGCATATGCAGGTGAGCTTCCCGTTGCCCATGGACACGAACATGCAGGTCACTCAGAGCTGGCCGCTCAAGGGCCTGCCGACCACCTTCGTCGTCGATCCGCAGGGCCGTCTCGTCTACCGTGCCCAAGGCGAGCGCGAATGGGACGATGCCGCCTTGCTGGACCTCGTGCGTGCGTTGCGGCGCCAGTAGCTGCGCGCGAAATTCTCTCGATCGCCGACTACAGACGCGCCAGGACCGAAACCGAAATCGGGATCGAAAGCGATCCCAATGTCGGACCGGCCTTGATGATCAGTCCGGCCACCGCTGTGGGAGCGCCGTCCTCGGCGCGATGGGCACCGCGTCGTGGCAAGGACGGCACGCCCATGGCAGAAAGCTCTTGCCCGAGCACCGGAGAGCAGTCGCTTTTCGGCGCATTTGAAACAGCGCATAACCGGCGGTCCCCTCACGCCCCTCGTGCATCATGGCGCCGCGTGCGGGCGGGCGTCCGGCGCAGGGGCCGTCGTCAGGCCTCATCGCCGAGGCTCACCGGGTCCTGGTGAATGATGATATCGGAGTCCGGATAACGGCTGCGGATGCGCGCCTCCGCGTCCAGTGCGGCGCGATGCGACGCGCGCAGCGGCAAGTTGTCGTCCAGTTCCAGGTGTAACTGGATGATCAGCAACTGGCCGGACCGGCGCGTACGCAGGCCATGCACGCCGCGCACGAGCGGCGTGCCCAGGGCGAGGGCGGCGATGTCGTCACGCTGCGCCTTGGGCAACTCACGGTCCAGCAGCAGTTGCACCGCGTCGCGGGCGATGTGCACGGCGCTCAGCAACACCACCGCGCCGATGCCGAGCCCGAGCCATGGGTCGGCGCCCTGCCAGCCGAGCCAGGCCAGCGCCAGGGCCAACAGCGTGGCGCCGTTAGTGGCGAGGTCGGTGGCGTAATGCAGCGCATCGGCACGTATGGCCGTGGACTGGGTTCGCCGGATGACGTGACGCTGGATGGCCAGCAGCGCCACGGTCATGACCAGCGCCAGCGCCAGGATGACCAGTCCGATGCCGGGTTGCGCCACCGGGCGCGGGTGCAGTAGCCGATCGATGGCCTCGAGCCCGACGAAGGCCGCGGAGCCGGCAATGAACGCCGCCTGCCCGAGCGCCGCGAGCGGCTGTGCCTTGCCGTGGCCGAAGCGGTGCTCGGCATCGGCTGGCCGCAGCGACCAGCGCACCGCCAGCAGGTTGAGGAGCGACGCACCGGCGTCCAGGGCGGAGTCCACCAGCGATGCAAGCACGCTCACGGAGCCGGTGAGGAGCCAGGCCACGAGCTTCACGGTCAACAGCACCGTGGCCACGGTCACCGACGCGGCGGTCGCGAGCCGCAGCAGGCGGGCGGTGTCTGCCGGTGACGGCGGCGCGTCGCCAGGGCCAGATTGGCTGGTCTGTTCGGTCAAGGGCATTCGGGCTCCCACTCGCGGGGCTTCTGGCGGATCACTGTTGCGGGGCCATTGGCCCCCGCATCATCTGTTGATGATGTGCCTGCACGGCCGCGAACTCTTCCGGGCTGACACTGCCGTTGCCGTCGGCGTCGATGGACTCGAAGGTCGGCGCCGAGGCTGCGCCGCGCATCGGGTAGCCCTGTTGCGCCCGCTCGCGCATGTGCTCGGCGCGTGCGTCGTAGAACTCCTGCTTGGTGAGGCTGCCGTCGCCGTTGGTGTCGAAGCCCTCGAAGGTGATCGGTCCGGGCATCCCCGGGTGGGGCGATGGCTGCGTCGACGGTTGGGCCGGCGCGGCAGCAGCCGCCGCACACAAACAGACGGCGAGCAGGGTTCGGGACAGGTCACTGGGTGATGGTGTAGTGGTCATGGCTTGACTCCTCGACGGGAAGTGGAAAATGGAAACAGGCGGCGTCGCGGCGATGACGAGGCCCTGTCGGCGGGTGATTGCTCCCTGGCTTGTGTATTTGCGCAGCAAGCATAACTGACGGCGATGACGCTGCCGGGTCGACGCTTGTGGAGAACACCCGCGTAGCCCCCGACGCCTGCCGTGTGCAATGGCCTTGCCGTGCCTGAACTGGTGCGACCGTGCGCAGCGCCCGAGATGGTTTCAGGTCGTGGTCTTTGTCGTGATCGTGCTCTCGACCGTGCAGATATTCGATTCCGACTCCGATCACGACAATGACATTACGACAACGAGGGACGCCGGTCCCGGAATTTCCGCAGCGAAGCACTCGTGCGGCGACGTGAAGATTCCGAGACCGTTCTTGGACCGATCTTTGTAAGTGTTGCCCTGGAGGGCGACACTCCGGCCGGTGCGGTGCTCTACTGCTCGCGCTGATCCACGGCACAGAACAGGTCCAGCAGCCCGTCGTTCTCGACGAGCTTGTGGCCGAGGATGTAGCCGGCCGCGGACCATACCTGGCGCACGTGCGCGCGGCGGCCGATGAGGTTGCCGCTGCGCCCGTCGTAGTACTCGGGCCAGTTGGCCTGGGGCAGGCTGCGGTCGGCGACATCGAGGGCGAGCTGGGCGAGGTCGCCGCGGCCGCTCTTCATGGCCGCCGCCACCAGCGCCCAGATGAGCACCGGCCAGTTGCCGCCGTTGTGGTAGGACCACGGCACGTTCTTGGGGTCGCTGCCGGTCATGAAGATCCATTCCTTGCCCACCACGGCGGGGTAGACCAGCTTGGCGGGCATGTTGCCGACGAGGTCGTCCCAGCGGTCTTGGTACAGGCGCAGGATGCCCCGCGCCTCGCGCTCGCTGGTGATGCCGAAGATGATGGCGAGCAGGTTGCCGAGCGCGAAGAAGCGGAAGTCCATGCGCCCGGGGCCGAGGTTGCCCACCAGGTAGCCGGCGCGCGCCGGCAGCCAGTCCACGACCCATTCCGGAATGGATTCGGGGTAGATGTTCAGCATGTTGACGCTGCCGGTACCGAACTCCTCGGTGCGGTAGCGGTGGATCTCGTTGAGCCGCTCCATGTCCAGCCAGTAGAAGAGCTGGATGTAGTTGCGCAGCATGTTGGCGCGCTTCTCTGCCAACGCCAACAGGTCATGGGACTCGGGCGTGTCCCGCAACAACTCGATGGCGCTCACCAGCATGCCGTAGAACAGCGACTGGATCTCCAGCGGGTGGCCGTGGACACCCATGCGCCGGTCGATCATGAATGAGCCGTCCGGCACCAGCAGGGTCGGGAAGACCTCGAAGCCCTCGCGCAGCGTCAGCTCCAGAATCCCGCGCAGCGCCCGCTGCACCTCCGGTTCCATGGCCAGCGCCTTGTCGCCGGTGGTCCGGCAGTAGATGTTGAGCAGGATCACCCACCACATCATCGCGTCCACGGGTGCCACGCGGCCGATGGCATGGTCGCCGAAGTCGGCGCGGACGCGCTCCTCGCCGCTCTCGTCGAGGGTGACGCGGAAGCTCGCCGGCAGCACCGCGGGCTCGATCTGGTGGCCGTGGATGCGTTGGTGCTGGCTGCGCAGCGTGAGCACCGTGCGCAGAAAATTGCGCACGATGTCGGCCTCGCCGTCGGCCAGGAATACCAGCGCCGACGGAATGAAATCGCGTATGAAGCAGTCGTGGTAGTTCTCGGCCTCGGCGTCGCCCTCGGCGACGGCCGCCACCGTGCCCACCGGCTCGCCGCGGTAGGTCATGACCGAGCTCCTGAGCAGCGCGTAGGCCGAGGCGATGGCTTCTTGATTCAAACGGTGGCTCCCGTGGCGGTCATTGGGGGGCGTGGCTGGATGGCGTGGTTGGTCTGGCGTGTGGCCTTGGGGAAGCGCCGATCTGTCGGCGCCTCCCTATTTCTAGAGGAACAGCGGCACGTAGGCGCTCAGGGTCCGCTCCCGGTAGCGGGTGCCGTTGATGCGGGCCGCGATGCGGTCCGCGGCGGCGCGGTCGATGTTCGCCAGCTCTAGCACGGCGGCGACCTTGTCGGCGTTGCCCTCCCGGTTGAGCGTCACCGCGGGGGCCTCGGCGCCACCGTCCCGGGCCACCTGCTCGATCTCTTCGACGGTGACGTCCGGCGGCAGGTTGCCGATCAGGATACGCTGGGACATGGCGGTTCTCTCGTGGTGTGGGCTGCGAGCGGATCCATCGGCGGTGGCGCGACCAGCGGCTGGAAGCCGAGGGCCTGCGCCTCGTCCAGCGCGGTGCCGTCGATGGTAAACACGTTGATGCGCCCGGTGGGCGAGCCGCACACCTGGATGTGCATCATGCCGTCGGAGGCGCTGCGGGCGTCGTACACGGTGATGCCGGCGGTCTCCAGCTCGGCGCGCATGGTCTCTGGCGGCGTGCCGGTATCGGGCTCGCACTGCACGCTGCCGTCCGGCTTGAAGACCTCGATGCGCTGTGCATCGTCCGGGGCTGGCGGGGTTTGGGCGCCTACGGCACAGGCGATGCAGAGGAGAGCGACGCCGAGAGACCGACCGACAGGATTGTGCTCGTTCATGACTGTTGCCGACTCGCGTTGGTGGTGCACACTCCGGATTCTAGCGGAGCGCCGCCGATGCGTGCGCGCGGCGTCCTTGCGCGCGCGGCATGCGCTAGGGTCCCGATGGCGCCGTGCGCCCATCGGGCGGTTGCAATGACCCCGGCAAAGCCAGATATCCGCGCCAGCTACAGTGTCCACGACTTCGAGCCCAGCATGACCGCCGCCCATCTCACCGCCCCGGACATCGACCCGAGCGAGGTCGAGTATTTCGAGAGCCTCGCCCATCGCTGGTGGGACGACGAGGGCCCCTTCTGGCCGCTGCACAAGCTGAACGCCTTCCGGCTGGACTACGTGCGCGATCGGCTCTGCGCCGCCTTCGGCCGCGATCCGACGGCCGAGCGCCCGCTGGCGGGGCTGACGGTCCTGGACATCGGCTGCGGCGGCGGCATCCTGAGCGAGTCCGTGCACGCCCTCGGCGCCGAGGTCACCGGCACCGAGATCACCGAGAAGAACGTCCGCGTCGCCGAGATCCATGCCGGCTGGAGCGGGGCAGACATCGATTACCGCCTCATCACCGCGGACGATCTCGCCGCGACCGGGGTCACCTTCGACGCGGTGCTGAACATGGAGGTCGTCGAGCACGTGGAGCACCTGCCGGATTTCCTCGCCAGTTGCGGCCGGCTGGTGCGCCCCGGCGGCGTCATGGTGGTGGCCACCATCAACCGCACCTGGGCGGCCTGGCTCAGCGCCATTGTCGGCGCCGAGTATGTGCTTGGCTGGCTGCCCAAGGGCACGCACCACTACCGCAAGCTGGTCAAGCCCCGTGAGCTGCGCGACGGACTAGGCAGCGCGTTCAAGGTCATCCACGAGACCGGCGTGCGCGTGAACCCCTTCAACCGGCATTTCTCCTTCAGCGGCTACAAGGGTATCAACTACATGATGGTCTTCCAGCGTGCCGCGGCGCCGGCGTCCGGCGCGGAGGTCTGAGCCATGCATATTGCGTTGTTCGGCGCGACCGGCGGCACTGGCAGGCAGGTGCTGGAGCAGGCGCTTGCCGCCGGTCACACCGTCAGGGCCCTCGCCCGCGACCCCGCGAGGCTGCCCGCCCGCGACGGCCTCACCGTGATCGGCGGTGACGTGCTGGACCAAGCGGCCGCCGACGCCTGTGTCGAAGGTACGGAGGCCGTCATCTGTGTGCTCGGGACAAAACCCGGTGACGAGCCGGTCGAGGCCGCCGGCACCGAGCGCATCCTGGCCGCCATGGACAAGCACGGCGTCAAACGGCTCATCGCCGTCAGCTCCATGGGTGTGGGCGACAGCGTCGAGCAGATCAACCTCGCCTTCCGCGTCATCATGAACCTGACGCTGAAGCGCATCATGCAGGCGAAGGAAGCACAGGAGCGGCTCATCATGGCCAGCGATACCGACTGGACCATCGTCCGCCCCGGCGGTCTCACCGACGGCCCGCACACCGGCCGCTACCAGGCCGGCAGGGACAAGTCCATCAAGGCGGGGCGCGTCTCGCGGGCGGACGTCGCCGACTTCGTGCTGAGGCAGCTCACCGACGAACGCTGGCTCCGGCAGGCGCCTTCGGTCAGTTGAGCCGAGGCGGCGCTGGCAAGATCGCGGACAAAGCGCGGCGAGGGTGGCGGCACCCGCGCCAACGTCCATTGTCTTCCGGCAGCGCGCCCGATCGCGCTGCGCAACGCCCTTAACGGTTGCCGGGCATCGTCCCCGATCCCACCGGCAGTCCGGCTTGGTGCATGGTGGAGGCTGCGTGGTGCACCTCGCAGCCCGCGGCACAACCCGCCAGAGCCCATGGCCGAGATCAAAGATCAGGAAAGCTTCGCCCGAGCGCTGCGTGCGCTGACGGTGAGCCAGCAGCGCCAAGTTGGCGCGCGCTTCGTCGCCCACGTGCTGGACCTGAGCAACAGGCCGCGCTTTGCGGCGGCACAGCAGGTGGCGGCGTCAGCGGACGCCGGCGCCGCGATGCTCGCGGACGCCTATCACTGGGTGCACGCCATCTACGTGAGCACGCACCCGCGCTCCGACCTCGCCGAGCTGGACTATGCCAAGCAGGCCGAGCATTTCATCGCCGAGGCGCTGCTCATCTGCCTGGCTCCCACGTACTCCGAGGTGCGGGAAGTCCACATCGCGGAGAAGGCGGCCGTGTACTGCCGCATGGCGCGCATGTGCGCCAACATGCCGCACGGCGAGCCCGGCGAGGGTGCGCCGGGCAGCCTCGGCCAGGCGGAGCAGGCCCTAGGGCGGGAGATCGAGGCGCAGTTTGCCGTGGTGGAGGCGTTCGTCGGCGACTGAGTCCGAACGATGGGCACGCTTCGCCATGAGGCTGTGAATCGGAGGGCGATCGTTGCGCGCGTGGCTCGCGTGTCCGTCGGCTACACCTTCGCGATCCGCTCTCCCCAAGCCCGCGCCGCGGCAATGATCGACGCCGGGTCCAGCGTCAGCGGTGCGCCGTCGCGCAGCACCTGGCGGCCGCGGACCCAGACGTGGCGCACCTGGTGGCTGCCGGCGGCGTAGACCAGCTGCGAGCAGGGGTTGTACAGGGGTTGGGTGCGCGGGTCGCCCAAGTCCACGGCCACCACGTCCGCCGCCTTGCCGACCTCCAGCGAGCCGATCTCGTCCGCCAGACCCAGCGCCTTGGCGCCGTTCAAGGTGGACATGCGCAGCGCCTGCTGTGCCGGCACCGCGTTGGCGCGGCCGGCGACGCCCTTGGCCAGCAGCGCTGCGGTGCGTAGCTCGCCGAGCAGGTTCAAGTCGTTGTTGCTGGCGGCGCCGTCGGTGCCCAGCGCAACGTTGATGCCGGCGGTCAGCAGCTCCGCCACCGGGCAGAAGCCGCTGGCCAGCTTGAGGTTGGACTCCGGGCAGTGCACCACGTGGGCGCCGGTCTCCGCCAGGCGCGCGATCTCGGCGGGCTCCAGCTGGGTCATGTGCACGGCGATGAGCTGCGGGCCCAGCAATCCGAGCCGGTCCAGCCGGGCGATGGGCCGCTCGCCGTGCTCGCGCAGCACTTGCAGCACCTCGTCGCGGTTCTCGTGCAGGTGGATGTGCACCTGCACCTCCAGCTCGTCCGCCAGGGTGCGCATCCGCGCCAGCGCGGCCTCGGGCACCGCATAGGTGCTGTGCGGCGCGAAGGCCGCGCGCACCAGCGGGTGGTCGCGGAAGTGCTCGTACAGCTCCAGGCCACGGCGCAGGTACTCGTCAGCGCTGTCCGCGTAGCGGGTCGGCAAGTCCACGACGATCATGCCCGCCAGCACGCGCATGCCGGCTTCGGCGCAGACCCGCCCCGTGACCTCGGCGTGGAAGTACATGTCGCTGAAGCAGGTCACGCCGCCGCGCAGCATCTCCAGCACCGCGAGCCGGGTGCCGTCGGCGACGAATTCCTGATCCACCCAGCGCCTTTCGGCGGGCCAGATGTGCTCGTACAGCCAGGTCATCAGTGGCAGGTCGTCCGCCAGCCCACGCAGCAGGGTCATCGGCGAGTGGGTGTGGGCGTTGACCAGCCCAGGGATCAGCACGTGCCCCGGCAGGTCCAGGGTCCTGGCCGCCTCGATCTGCGCCTCGGCCTCCGCCCGCGGCAGGAGCGCGGCGACGCGCCCGTCGGCGATGGCGAGGCTGTGCTTCGCGAGCGTGGCGTCGCCGGCGTCCACGGGCAGGACCCAGTCGGCATGGATCAAGAGCTCTGTCTGCATGGGCTTCGGTGCCTGGATTGCTTGAAGGGCCGGAATCTTTGCCGATGCGTCAAGTCTTGTGTGCACCGCAGCACCGGTTGGCCCGGTCTGGTCCCGCCCCGCGCGGCGCTAAACCGCCCTTCTATCGCAACGCCGCCGCCGGCGCAAAGGCCGGAGCGCCGGCATCTTGCCCGCCACCGGGATCGCCGGCTTCCAGCCGGCGGCAGGGGAGGCGGCGCGCGGTGAGCAGACGCTCTGCAGGCGGCTTCAGCAGCACGTCGCCGCCGCCGTTGCGCCGACGCCGGGCCGGCGGGACGCCGGCGCTTGTGGCGCGTGCCCCTTGAGCCCGGGGCGCCGACGGTAAAGAATGCCGGCCTGTTGCCGCGTGTCGCCCTCAACCTCGACACCAGCTCCACCACAAGCCCCACTGCCTCGCGGATACCCATGAACACGCCCAACCCCCTCGCCATCCATCCCGACAATGCCGTCGTCTGGTACGACGACAAGCTTTTTCTGCTGGACCAGCGCGTCCTGCCCGGCGAGACCCGGTTCGTCGCCTGCGACAGCGCCGCCGACACGGCGCGTGCCATCACGGACATGGTGGTGCGCGGGGCGCCGGCCATCGGCATCACGGCCGCTTATGGCGTGGTGCTGGCGGCGCGCGAGCGCTTCCACGCCGACGCGGACGGCTGGCGGGATGCCGTCGGCGCGGACATCGAGCTGCTCGCCGCGAGCCGGCCGACCGCGGTGAACCTGTTCTGGGCGCTGGAGCGGATGCGCCGGCTCATAGGCACGCTCGAGGTGCCGGACCCGGTGTCGGCGCTGCTCGCCGAGGCCCAGGCCATCCACGAGGAGGACATCGCCGCGAACCGCACCATGGGCGACTTCGGTGCCGAGCTGATTCAGGGACCGACCGACATCATCACTCATTGCAACGCCGGCGCGCTGGCCACCGGCGGCTATGGGACGGCCCTCGGCGTGGTGCGCAGCGCGTACGCGGCGGGTAAGGTGCGCATGGTCTACGCCGACGAGACCCGCCCTTGGCTCCAGGGCTCGCGGCTCACCGCCTGGGAGTTGGCGCAGTCGGGCATTCCGGTCACCGTCCAGTCGGACAACGTCGCCGCTAGCCTGATGGCCAGGGGCGGGATCGGCTGGGTCATCGTCGGCTCGGACCGCATCGCCGCCAACGGCGACGTTTGCAACAAGATCGGCACCTATGCGCTGGCGGTGCTGGCGCGCCACCACGGCGTGGGCTTCATGGTGGCGGCGCCCACCTCCACTATCGACATGGGCGTCGCCAGCGGCGCCGAGATCCCCATCGAGGAGCGCGACCCGGACGAGGTGCTCGCCTGTGGCGGCAAGCGCATCGGGCCCGAGGGCGTTGCGGCCCACAACCCGGTGTTCGACGTGACGCCGGCGGCGCTGGTGGACTGCATCGTCACCGAGCGCGGCGTCGTGCAGCAGCCGGATGCCGAGAAGATGCGAGCGCTGATGGGCGTTTTGGCCTAGTGCAACGGCCGGCGTCCGACGCTGCATGCCGGACCTGAGTCAGAACGGCCGCAGCGCCGGGACGACCGACTATCCGCCGCTGGCCGATGCCTTGGAGGCTATCGAAAAGCGCCAAACTTGGTTTGACGGGGCGCTGGCCGCGGCGCGGCGTGCGCAGGCGGACAAGGCCCGCTGAGTACCTGCTCCCTTCGAGGTATTGCATCCATGAGCCTGACATCTTTACCCCTGCGCCGGGCACGCCGCGAGTCCGACGCCGAGCACACCGTGGGGCTGCGCGCCCGTGCGGCAGCGATCTTGGCCCAAGACCGCGACCACGCGATCGCCGCGGCCAAGACACCGGTGGCGGAGACGGGCGCCGGGCAGCGCGTGGCTCGCGTCTCCACGCCGCGGGAGATCCTCGGCAAGCAGCGTCTGCCGATGTTCGTCGGTATCTCGGCCGAGAGCGCCGGTGCCAAGGGGCTGTGTATGCACATGGTGGTGATCCCGCCCGGCGGCGCCGCGGAGCCGCATACCCACGCTGGCTACGAGACCGCCATCTACTTGCTGGAGGGGCGGGTGGAGACCCGCTACGGCGCGGGCCTGAAGCAGTCGATCATCACCGAGGCAGGCGACTTCCTGTTCATCCCGCCGAACGTGCCGCACCAGCCCGTGAACCTGAGCGACACGCAGCCGGCGCGGGCAATTGTCGCCCGCAACGATCCCGACGAGCAGGAGAACGTGGTCCCGTACGATCCGGCGGCGGCGGAGCGTTAGCGCGGCAGCCTCCCGCGCGATCGGGAGAAATCTTGCATTGCGCTTGGGTCGAGCACCGAGACCCCCCGGGTTAGCCTTTGGTTTCACGCGGCCGTTTGCTTGCCCCGTCGCTGCGAGCGCATTGACCGACGTAGCGCCATTGTGGGAGCGCCGTCCCCGGCGCGATGGGCCGATCGACGCGGCCAATCGCGCCGGGGACGGCGCTCCCACTGGACGGCGCTCCCACAGCGCCCGCAGCCGGCGCGATCAGACAAACATCACAATCAACCACCCGAGGAGCTCGCCCATGAAAGCCCGAGCCGCCGTCGCCTGGGAGCCCGCCAAGCCCCTCGTCATCGAGGAGATCGACGTCGAAGGCCCGAAAGCCGGCGAGGTGCTGCTGCGCACCGTCGCCTCCGGCGTCTGTCATACCGACGCCTTCACGCTGTCCGGCAACGACCCTGAGGGCGCCTTCCCCTGCGTGCTCGGGCACGAAGGGGGCTGCGAGGTGGTCGAGTGCGGACCGGGCGTCAAGGCGCTCACACCCGGCGACCATGTGATACCGCTCTACATCCCGGAGTGCGGCGACTGCGAGTACTGCAACTCCACCAAGTCCAACCTCTGCCAATCCATCGCGAGTACGGTCTGGACCGGCTACATGCCGGACGGCACCCGGCGCTTTTCGAAAGACGGCAAGCCCATCTTCCACTACATGGGCTGCTCGACCTTCAGCGAGTACACGGTGGTCCCGGAGATCGCGCTCGCGAAAATCAACAAGGCCGCACCGCTGGACAAGGTCTGCCTGCTGGGCTGCGGCATCACCACCGGCATCGGTGCCGTGCTGAACACCGCCCGGGTGGAGCCTGGCTCGACGGTGGCCGTGTTCGGCCTGGGCGGCATCGGGCTCTCGGTGATTCAGGGTGCCGTGATGGCCAGGGCAGGGCGGATCATCGCCATCGACATCAATCCGGACAAGTTCGAGATGGCCCGCTCGCTCGGCGCCACCGACACCGTCAACCCCAAAGCGCTCAGCACCGGTCTCACCGAGGCCATCGTCGACATGACCGGCGGCGGTGTCGATTACAGCTTCGAGTGCATCGGCAATGTCGACGTCATGCGCGAGGCGCTGGAGAGCTGCCACATGGGCTGGGGCGTGGCCACCATTATCGGCGTCGCCGGCGCGGGGCGGGAGATCCGCACCCGGCCGTTCCAGCTCGTCACCGGCCGCACCTGGAAGGGCACCGCCTTCGGCGGCGTCAAGGGCCGCAGCGAGCTGCCGGGCTATGTCGAGAAGTACCTTGCCGGCGAGATCGAGGTGGACCGCATGGTCACCCATACCATGCCGCTGACGGACATCAACCGCGCTTTCCATTTGATGCATGAGGGCGAGAGCATCCGCTCCGTGATCCTGTTCGACGCCTGACGCGGCCCTGAAGAAGGATCGCCATTCTTCGTTGTCGTTGTCGTAATCGACACTCGAATTCGACCACGACCACGACCACGACCACGACAGAGCGCAAGGCCGGCCTCCGAGCCCTTCCACCGTCTGCACGGGCTCCGCGCTCTGTGGGAGCGGCGTCCCCGCCGCGATCGGCCGCGCGCATCGCGCCGAAGACGGCGCTCCCACGGCGGCGCGCCCACGACGCGTCTCCCGCAAAGCACTGAAGCGAGGCGACACATGCAGCAAATCGAGCACATCAAGGAATTCGGCGGCTGGCTGAACCGCTATACGCACCCCTCCACGGCCTGCCACTGCGACATGACCCTGTCGGTCTATCTGCCCCCGGCGGCAGGCCAAGGGCCGGTGCCGGCGGTCTACTACCTTTCCGGCCTCACCTGCACCGACGACAACGTGCGCGTCAAGGCCGGCGCCCAGCGCTACGCCGCCGAGCTCGGGCTCGCGCTGGTGATGCCGGACACCAGCCCGCGCGGCGCCGACGTGCCGGACGCGCCGGACCGCTATGACCTGGGCCAAGGCGCCGGCTTCTACGTCAATGCCACCCGGCCGCCCTGGGACCGGCACTACCACATGCTCGATTACGTCACCGAAGAGCTTCCGGCGCTGCTCGAGGCCCATCTGCCGCTCGCATCCGGAGTCAGGTCGATCACCGGCCACTCCATGGGCGGCCACGGCGCCCTCGTCGTCGCGCTGCGCCGGCCCGATCTGTACCGCGCCGTCTCCGCCTTCGCGCCCATCTGCAACCCCACCGCCGTCGGCTGGGGCGAGGGCTGCCTCGCAGCCTACTTGGGCGAGGACCGCGACACCTGGCTCCAGTACGACGCTACCGAGCTGATCCGCGCCGGCAAGACCTTTCCCGGTGCGCTGCTCATCGACCAGGGCACCGACGACGAATTCCTCGCCGACCAGCTCCACCCGCAAGCCCTGGCGACCGCCTGCCGCAACAGCGACCAGGCGCTCGAGCTGCGCATGCAGCCCGGCTACGACCACAGCTACCACTTCATCGCCACCTTCATCGGCGAGCACCTGGCGTTCCACGCCTCCGCGTTGCGCGACACCGGTTGATGCGCGCTCGGGCAGGGCGGGGCGCCGACTGGCCTTGCTCATCACTTCGGCCGGAGACGTCTTGGCGTGGGAGCGGCGTCCTCGCCGCGACTCACTGCCGATCGCGCCGAGGACGGCGCTCCCACGATGGCGCTCCCACAGCGGCAGGTGCCGCGTGTCCCGTGGGAGCGGCATCTCCGCCGCGATCGACCGCGCGTATCGCGCCGAGGACGGCGCTCCCACGGCGGTGGACGGACTTGCGATGGACGTCCGCCGATAGCACCGCGGGCGACTGGGCGCGGGACCCGGTTGCGGGCTTGCGCGATGATGGGGCAGCGCGTGTTGTTGAATCCTCGCCGTCGCTTGCCCGTGCGCCCGGTGTGCGGCTATAGTCCTCGGCGCTCGCGAGCCCGAAGGTCGCGGGTATCCGGCTTCCAACTCCGCGCATGCCCCTCCCGTACCGGTGCCCCGGCCAAGGGCTGGGTCAAGCTTTGTCCCTCATCAGCATTCAGGTAACTGAATCATGGCGAACGTGATCGGCATCCTCGGCGGCAGTGGTGTCTACGACATCGATGGCCTGTCCAACACCTCCTGGGAGCGGATCGACACGCCTTTCGGTGCACCCTCGGACGAGCTCTTGTTCGGCGACCTCGACGGGCAGCGCATGGTCTTTCTGCCGCGACACGGGCGCGGGCACCGGGTGCCACCCTCCGAGATCAATTTCAAGGCCAACATCGCGGCGCTGAAGCAGGCCGGCGTCACCGACCTGATCTCGGTCTCCGCGGTGGGGTCGTTGCGCGAGCATCTGCGCCCCGGGATGTTCGTCATCGTCGACCAATTCGTCGACCGGACCTTTGCGCGCAGCAAGAGCTTCTTCGGTACCGGCCTGGTGGCTCACGTTTCCATGGCGCACCCCGTCTGCAATCGCCTGGGCGATCATCTGGAGGAGGCCGCGCGTGCCGCCGGGATCGAGGTGGCGCGTGGCGGAACCTATCTGGTCATGGAAGGCCCTCAATTCTCGACCCTGGCCGAGTCCGAGCTGTACCGGAACTGGAATTGCGACGTGATCGGCATGACGAACATGCCCGAGGCCAAGCTCGCCCGCGAGGCCGAGATGTGCTACGCCACCGTCGCCATGGTCACCGACTACGACTGCTGGCACCCGCAGCACGATGACGTGACCGTGGAGGCCATCGTCGGCGTCCTGCTCGCCAATGCCGACAAGGCGCGCAGCCTGGTCCGGCACGTCGCCCCAACCGCGGGCGGCGATCCCGCGGCCGGCGGCTGCGCCTGTCGCAGCGCGCTGGAACACGCCCTGATCACGGCCCCCGCGGCCCGCGACCCCGAGCTGGTCGAGCGGCTCTCCGGGATCGCGGGCCGGGTTCTGGGTAATGGCTGAGTAGCCACCCGCCAATTCCCCGAGCCCTCGAGCCCACCGCCCAACCGTCAACGCCATCCGTATTCCACGCCCATGCCGATCAAGTCACGCATTCGTACCGTACCGCACTATCCCAAGGACGGCGTGATGTTCCGCGACATCACGACGCTGCTCAAGGATCCGGTCGGTTTTCGCATCACCATCAACGATCTGGTCATTCGCTATACCGCCCGCCACATCGACAAGATCGTCGGCATCGAGTCGCGCGGCTTCATCATCGGCTCCGCGCTCGCCTACCAGCTCGGCGTCGGCTTTGTGCCGATTCGCAAGAAGGGCAAGCTGCCGGCCGAGACCGTCGGTCATGACTATGAGCTGGAATACGGCTCCGACCGCATCGAGATCCACACCGATGCCATCACCGAGGGCGATCAGATCCTCCTGGTTGACGACCTGCTCGCCACCGGTGGCACCGCCGAGGCGGCGGTGACGCTCATCGAGTCCATGGGGGGCAAGATCCTGGAATGCTGCTTCGTCATCGATCTGCCCGATCTCGGTGGCCGCGCGCGGCTGGAGAAGCGCGGCCATGAAGTCTATGCGCTCTGCGAGTTCGAGGGTGATTGATGGCGCGGAGCACCGAGGCGGTCGAAACCCTTCGCCGGCGTCGCGGTCGGGTGGATGACGATCGACCGACAGTTGTGGACCGTGCGCTTCGACTAGGTTTTTCGTGACTCGGACGCCACGGTCTGGACGGCATCCCGGTCACGCCGATCGGCGACCATATCTTGATCGCGAGGCCGTCCGCCGCCGTGGGAGCGCCGTCCTCGGCGCGATCGGCAGTGCGTCGCGGCGCGGACGCCGCTTCCACGGCAGAATGCGCCACATGATGAGCCGGGACATCGAATGGATCTAGCCAAGCTGGATCGCTTCAGGCTGCATGAGGCGGGTACGACGGTCCGCACCGAGGTCCTCGCCGGCGTCACGACCTGGCTCGCCATGGTCTATATCGTGGCGGTCAACCCGAGCATCCTGGCCACCACCGGCATGGACCACGGGGCGCTCTTCGTGGCGACCTGCCTGGGGGCCGGGCTCGGCTCCATCGCCATGGGGCTCTATGCCAACTATCCGCTGGCACTCGCCCCCGGCATGGGCATCAACGCCTATTTCGCCTTCATCGTGGTGGGCAGCCTGCACATCCCCTGGCAGGTGGCGCTGGGCGCGGTCTTCCTCTCCGGGGTGCTCTTTCTGATCGTCTCGTTGCTGCGAGTGCGCGAATGGCTGATCAACGCCATCCCGCTCTCGCTCAAGCTCGGCATCGGCGCCGGCATCGGCTTCTTCCTGGCCCTGATCGGGTTGGAGCAGATGGGCGTGGTCGCCGCGAGCCCGACCACCTATGTCACCCTCGGTGACCTTGCCGAGCCCTCGACCCTGCTCGCCTGTGGCGGCTTCCTCCTGATGGTGGCGCTCGCCGCGCGCGGGGTCGCCGCCGCGTTGCTGATCGGCATCCTCGCCACCGCTGCTTGCGGCATCCCGCTGGGACTCACGACCTTCGACGGCATCGTCTCGCTCCCCCCATCCATTGCGCCCACCTTCATGCAAATGGACATCCAGGGCGCGCTCGGGCTCGGCGTGGTCACGGTCGTGCTCACCTTCTTCCTGATCGACGTCCTGGACAATGCCGGCACCCTGATCGCCGTCACCCACCGAGCCGGCCTGATGCGCCCGGACGGCACCGTGCCCCGCCTCAAGCAGGTTCTGACGGCCGACTCCGGCGGTGCCATCCTGGGCGCCACCCTCGGCACCTCGACGGTGGTGAGCTACATCGAGAGCGCCGCTGGCATTCAGGCCGGCGGGCGCACCGGGCTCACGGCGGTTGTCACCGGCGTCCTCTTCCTCGCGACCCTCTTCTTCGCGCCGCTCGCCACCGCGCTCCCCAGCTTCGCCACCGCCCCGGCGCTGCTCTTCGTCGCCTGCTTAATGGCCAGGGCGCTCAAGGACCTCGACTGGGATGACCTCACCGAGTATCTGCCCGCGGTGGTGACCGCTTTGGTGCTGCCACTCACCTTCTCGATCTCCGCCGGCATCGGTCTCGGCTTCATCGTCTACGCGGCGGTCAAGACCTTCGCCGGCCGCTGGCGCGAGGTCGGCGGCGCGGTGTGGTTGATCGCGACGGCCTCGGGGCTCAAGTTCGCGATCCAGTGAAGCCGTGCGCTCCGAAGCGGGCGGATAACCAAAGAGACCGTGAAGTTATTGCCTGCAACTCCGAGAAAGAGCGGATCGTAGGTCGGGTTAGCGATAGCGTAATCCGACAATCAACGGCGCACCGTCCCCATCGTCAGGTTACCCTGCGCTAACTCGACCTGCACCGAATAACTTTTACAGTCTCGAAGCGCATCCGCCTTTCCGGTGGCTTCCACTTGTCGGTCAACCGCTGCCCCGCCAGTCTTCGAATCAGCACGCGCACCGCTGAGTCGAACCGATGCAAGACGCCGCTCCGCGACTCCCCCAACGACACCTGATCACCGTGGAAGAATTCTTCCGTATGGGCGCGGTCGGCGTGTTCGAGCCGGACGCGTGGCGGTCGCGCCCTGGGTGGAGACGGTGGACTGGGCGCATTAGCGGGCCTCGGCGCGGACGCTGGGGCCGGATCATTCGACGGTGGCGCGGGATTATGGCCCGGAGGTCGGCTGGGTGGAGCCGGCGGAGCCGATGACCGACTTGGCTGCGGTGCGGGAGGCGCATCGGGCCGTGGTGGACCGGATGGTGACGGAGGTCCGCCGGCGCGGGTATTCGATCCGCACGCAGCGCGGGTATTTGGATTGGATGCTGCGTTTCATTGCCTTTCATGGCGGGCGCTCGCCGGCAGAGCTTGCTGAGGCCGATGTGGGGCGGTTTCTGGATTGGCTGGCGGTGAAGCGGCGGTTGGCGGGGAGCACGCGGAACCAGGTGTTGTATGGGGTGTTGTTTCTGTTGCGGGAGTGCGTGTTGCCCAGCGGCCGGCTGTCGTGTTGCGAGAGGAAATCCGGCGAGTCAAAAGGTGAACTGCGGGGTGAAGGGATTCTGGAGGGTCAGCGAGCCGAGTTGCCGCCCGTCCTGCATGGCTTCCGTCAGGAACCGCGTCACCCCGGCAGCTTTGGCGGTTTGCACCGGCATCGCATCCCAGAACGCAAACCCATGCCCGGCTCGCAGCTCGATGGCCGCGGGCAGCGTGCGGGCATCGGCTGCGACGGTGGGGAACAGCGTCATCCAGTCCTGGACCATGGCGCTGGCGTCGGCAAGCGGCATCTTGTCCTTGCGCGTCACGGCGTGGAAGAACTCCGCCAGGGCTTGCAGCGTCAGCACGCAGTCGTGCTCGGCCATCTGGTCCAGCAACGCCATGGCCTGCTCGTGGCGCTCGCCGGCGTCCGCATCGACGCTGTAAATCAGGATGTTGGTGTCGATGCTGAAGCGCTCCGGCATCGGGGTCAGCGCTCGTGGAGCCCGTCGCGGTCGGCGCGCAGCCCGCCGAGGGCGTAGCCGCGCCGCATGCGCTCGCGCAAGCGCTCGCGCGCGGCGCGCTGGGCGTCGGCAAGCTCAGCGCCCGCGGTGATGGGGGACAGTCGGGCGATGGGCTTGCCGCGGCGAGTGATGACGATCTCGGCGCCGTCCTCCACGCGCTCCAGACAGCGCGAGACGTGCTGGTTGGCCTCGCGGATGGAAACGACGTCTTGCATGGCTCGGCCCCTTGTTGTGGGTGCAGTTTGTGGGATGTCCTACAAGCAGAGATCCTGGGACACGCTCGCCGGTCCCGCAAGTCGCCCCGAGCCGCCAGCGGGGCGGCCAGTCGTGCTATCCTTAGGGACTTTTTTCAGGTCCGGCCTGGGGCGCTGAGCCCCGTCCGCCGGGCGTCCCGCGGCACCGCCGCCCCGCTGTACCCCCCGTCCGCCAACGGACCTGCCGACGACCCTGCCCATGCCAGATTTCGCGCGAGAAGTCCTCCCCGTCCGGCTCGAAGACGAGATGCGCCAGTCGTATCTCGACTACGCCATGAGCGTCATCGTCGGCCGCGCGCTGCCGGACGTGCGCGACGGACTGAAGCCGGTGCATCGTCGCGTGCTCTACGCGATGAGCGAGCTGGGCAACGACTGGAACAAGCCCTACAAGAAGTCCGCCCGCGTCGTCGGCGACGTCATCGGTAAGTACCACCCGCACGGCGACACCGCGGTGTACGACACCATCGTGCGCATGGCGCAGCCGTTCTCCATGCGCTACATGCTGGTGGACGGGCAGGGCAACTTCGGTTCCGTGGACGGCGACTCGCCGGCGGCCATGCGCTACACGGAAGTGCGCATGGCGCGCATCGCGCACACGCTGCTGGACGACCTGGACAAGGAGACGGTCGATTTCGTCCCGAACTACGACGAGTCCGAGCAGGAGCCAACGGTCCTGCCGGCGCGCTTCCCGAACCTGCTCGTCAACGGCAGCGCCGGCATCGCCGTCGGCATGGCGACCAATATCCCGCCGCACAACTTAGGCGAGGTTATCGACGCCTGCCTGGCCATCATCGAGGACCCGATGGTTGGCGATGAGCGGCTGATGGAGATCATCCCCGGCCCGGACTTCCCGACGGCGGCCATCATCAACGGCATCCGCGGCATCCGCGAGGCGTACCGCACCGGCCGCGGCCGGGTGCAGTTGCGCGCCCGGACGCATACGGAGACCGAGAAGCGCAGCGGCCGCGAGGCGATCATCGTCACCGAGCTGCCGTACCAGGTGAACAAGGCGCGGCTGTTGGAGAAGATGGCCGAGCTGGTGAAGGAGAAGAAGCTCGAGGGCATCGCCGAGCTGCGCGACGAGTCCGACAAGGATGGCATGCGCATGGTCATCGAGATCAAGCGCGACCACTACCCGGACGTGGTGCTGAACAACCTCTATCAGCACACGCAGATGCAGACGGTGTTCGGCATCAACATGGTCGCGCTCGTCGACGGCCAGCCGCGCACCCTGACGCTCAAGCAGATGCTGGAGCACTTCCTGCGCCACCGCCGCGACGTCGTCACGCGGCGGACCATCTACGAGCTACGCAAGGCGCGCGACCGCGCCCACATCCTGGAAGGCTATACGATCGCCCTGGCCAACATCGACGAGGTCATCGCGCTCATCAAGGCCTCCGAGAGCCCCGCGGCCGCCCGCGAGGGGCTGATGGCCCGCGGCTGGCCGCCCGGGGCCGTGTCCGGCATGCTGGCGCGCGCCGGTGCCGAGGAGACGCGCCCGGATGATCTGGAGAAGGGCTTCGGGCTGGGGGAGGATGGCGAGTATCGGCTGAGCGAGCGCCAGGCCCGCGCCATCCTGGACCTTCAGCTCCAGCGCCTGACCGGCCTGGAGCAGGACAAGATCGTCAAGGAGTACGAGGAGATCCTCGACAAGATCGCGGACCTGCTGGACATCCTGCGCAACCCGGACCGGCTGATGCAGGTAATCCGCGACGAGCTCATGGCCATCAGGGAGCAGTACAACGACGCGCGCCGCACGGAGATCGTCCAGGATCAGACCGACCTGACCCTGTTGGACCTGATCGCGCCGGAAGACGTGGTGGTGACCCTGTCCCACGCCGGCTACGTGAAGGCGCAGCCGCTATCGGAGTATCAGGCGCAGCGCCGCGGCGGCAAGGGCCGCAGTGCCGCCAGCACCAAGGACGAGGACTTCATCGACCGCATCTTCGTCGCCAACAGCCACGACACCGTGCTGTGCTTCTCCAGCCACGGCAAGGTCTACTGGCTCAAGGTCTACGAGCTGCCGCAGGCGAGCTACGGTGCGCGCGGACGGCCCATCGTGAACTTGCTGCCGCTGGAGCAGGGCGAGCGCATCAACGCCACCCTGCCGGTGCCGGAGTACGAGGAGGGCAGCTTCGTCTTCATGGCCACCAGCAAGGGCACGGTCAAGAAGACGCCGCTGCAGGACTTCTCCCGCCCGCTGGCGCGCGGCATCATCGCCATCGACCTGCACGAGGACGAGCACCTGATCGGCGTCGCCGTCACCGACGGCCGCCAGGACATGATGCTGTTCTCCAGCGCCGGCAAGGCCGTGCGCTTCAACGAGTCCGAGGTGCGCTCCATGGGCCGGACGGCGCACGGCGTGCGCGGCATCTCGCTGGACGACGGCCAGCGCGTCATCTCGCTGCTCATCGCCGAGCCCGGCACCGTGCTGACGGTGGGGGCCAACGGCTACGGTAAGCGCACGCCGGTGGAGGAGTTCCCCACCAAGGGCCGCGGCACCAAGGGCGTCATCTCCATGCGCATCGGCGAGCGCAACGCCGAGCAGGTGGGCGCCGTCCTGGTGCGCCCCGGGGATGAGATCATGCTCATCACCGAGGCCGGCACCCTGGTGCGCACCGCCGTGGACGGCATCAACATCCTCGGCCGCAACACCTGGGGCGTGAAGCTCATCAACCTCGGCGACGAGCAGAAGCTCGCC